>NZ_JBWKRS010000033.1:0-78430 GCF_059419385.1 Pseudomonas sp. GW821-FHT05H12
CTGCTGTCAACACCTCTTTTTCAACTTCCTTTTGGCTTCGATGAACTGAAGCAACTTACCGTCAAAACCTACATAACTCATTGTTTACCAAGGAGTTTTCCGTTTCGACTGCGCCGGAAGTGGGGCGAATTATAGACTTCTGAAATCGCCCGTCAACCCTTAATTCAACTTTTCTATCAACCCACACCAAATGTCCGAAAAGCGCCTATATAAAGAGGACACTCAGTATTGCTGAGCAATATATTGCTCAACGCCAAGCAGTTAAGCATCATAGCGGCTTCTGCTCCTCTACCAAGACTTCGGACGAACATCCCCAATGACCACCTCCCCCCGCAGCCTGGCTTCTGCGCTGTTTCCAGTCGGCCTGCTCCTGATCGCCATGGCTTCCATCCAGTCAGGCGCCTCGCTGGCCAAGAGCATGTTCCCTATCGTCGGCGCACAAGGCACCACCACCCTGCGCCTGATATTCGCCAGCGTAATCATGCTGCTTCTATTACGCCCATGGCGCGCCAAGCTGACGGCCAAGTCCCTGCGCACCGTCATCGTTTATGGGATGGCACTGGGCGGGATGAACTTCCTCTTCTATATGTCCTTGCGCACGGTCCCTCTGGGCATCGCCGTAGCGCTGGAATTCACCGGCCCGCTCGCAGTGGCCATCTATGCTTCCCGCCGAGCAGTCGACTTCCTGTGGATTGCCCTCGCAGTCGCAGGCTTGCTTCTATTGATCCCCACAGGCGAAGCCAGCAGCGGTATCGACCTGACAGGTGCTGCCTACGCCCTCGGCGCCGGTGTCTGCTGGGCGCTCTACATCCTGTTTGGCCAAAAGGCTGGCAATGATAATGGCGTCCAGACAGCCGCCCTCGGCGTCATGATCGCCGCACTGTTTGTCGCGCCGATTGGGATCGTGCACGCAGGCACGGCGCTTCTGACACCCGCCTTGATCCCCATCGCCATCGGCGTGGCCATTCTGTCCACCGCCCTCCCCTACACATTGGAGATGGTTGCCCTCACCCGTCTTCCCGCCCGTACCTTCGGCACCCTGATGAGCATCGAACCCGCATTCGGAGCGCTCTCTGGTCTGTTTTTCCTGCAAGAGCACCTGTCTTTCGCACAATGGATGGCCATCACCTGCATCATTCTGGCGTCCGTAGGTGCCACCCTGACCATGCGCAACGAATCCAAACCACTGGTGCCGGCAGATTAATCATCTTTAAAAGTAGCTCTAGTATTTGCCGTTCATTTAGGCCATGTTTATGTCGTAAACGAATGTCATTCATGGAGAATTTCGACAAGGACAGCACGAACGCTACACTCGAGAGCGAGTAGAGCCTGCTTCGAGCCTTTTTGGCGAAGCGGCTATTAAGGATAGGAATGAAGCGAATTTTGATACTGTTAATGGTCGTGGCCATGGCTGGCTGTGCCGCGACCACCAAGACAGAAGTGAAACGGGGCAAAAAAGGGCTGCATATCAACTGTTCCGGTCTGTCCTCATCCTGGGATCAGTGCTACACCAGTGCAACCAATTCATGCGGCGCCAAGGGTTATCGCGTTATCGCTAAGTCCGGTGACAACTCGGAAGAGCCAGGGGACTACCCTTTCGGCCTCAACCCGGCCGGCTACACAAGCCGCAGCATGATTGTCATCTGCAAATAACCGCCTGAGCAGTCCTCTTCTGACTGCTCACATTAATTTCTTCAGACAACCCCGGCATTCGCAACGCGACGTCTAGACTCCTGCTCGATAATCGAGCCTATGGAGTCCCCATGACACACAACAAGAAAATCGTATTGGTAGTGGGTGCCGGTGATGCCACCGGCGGCGCCATTGCCAAACGCTTCGCGCGCGAAGGTTATGTGGCCTGCGTCACCCGTCGCAGCGCTGACAAATTGCAGCCTCTGGTCGACAGCATCCAGTCAGCGGGTGGCGAAGCCCACGGCTTTGCCTGTGATGCGCGCAAGGAAGACGATGTCATCGCGCTCATCGAACAGATCGAGACTCAGCTGGGCCCCATCGAAGCCTTCGTCTTCAACATCGGCGCCAACGTACCGTGCAGCATCCTCGAAGAAACCGCCCGCAAATATTTCAAGATTTGGGAAATGGCCTGCTTCTCGGGCTTCCTGAATGCGCGGGAAGTGGCCAAGCGCATGGTCACCCGCAACCGCGGCACCATCCTGTTCACCGGCGCCACCGCAGGTTTACGTGGCGGCGCGGGCTTTGCCGCGTTTGCCGGCGCCAAACATGGTATCCGCGCCTTGGCGCAAAGCATGGCGCGGGAGCTTGGGCCCATGAACATCCACGTGGCCCACGTGGTGGTCGACGGCGCCATCGACACCGACTTCATTCGCGACAATTTCCCGCAGAAATACGCCCTTAAAGATCAGGACGGCATCCTCAACCCCGACCACATCGCCGACAACTATTGGTACCTGCACAGTCAGCCACGCGACGCCTGGACCTTTGAATTGGACCTGCGCCCCTGGAACGAGCCCTGGTAAACACCCCATAACAATAAGCAGCGAGCACCGACCATGAGTAAAACCCTGGAATTCTTCTTCGACCTCGGCAGCCCCGCCACCTACCTGGCCTACACCCAATTGCCTGCGCTGTGTGCTGAAACCGGCGCGCAACTGGTCTACCAACCCATGTTATTGGGCGGCGTGTTCAAAGCCACCGGCAATGCCTCCCCCATCACCGTTCCCGCCAAGGGCCGCTACATGTTCGATGACCTTGCGCGCTACGCCCAACGCTACAACGTGCCCCTCACGTTCAACCCGCACTTCCCCATCAACACCTTGGGGCTGATGCGGACCGTCACCGGCATTCAGATGCACCAACCACAACGCTTCCTCAGTTTTATTGATTGCCTGTTTAAAGCCCTGTGGGTAGAAGGCCGCCATCTGGGCGACCCCGCTGTGGTAGCGCAGGTCCTGACCGAGCACGGCTTTGATCCGGAGGAAGTCCTGGCCCTGGCCAACGATGACGCCGTAAAGACCGCACTCAAGGACAAGACCGAACAGGCGGTGCAGCGCGGCGTGTTCGGCGCACCCAGCCTGTTTGTAGGCAACCGGCTGTTCTTCGGTCAGGACCGTCTGGATTTTGTGCGCGAAGCCCTGCGCTAGATCTCGATCGCCAAGCGTCCTTGAGCACCGCTTGCGAGCAAATCGTAAGCGGCATTGGCAGTCAGCAGATCGAAATGATGAGAGTCCATGATCGGCTTCAGCTTGCCGGCGTCGATCAAGCGGGCCGCCTCGGCGAGTATCTGCCCATGGTGCTCGCGGCCCTTGCCCGTCAACAACGGCAACAACGTAAAGACGCCCGAATAGGTCGCCCCACGGAACGACAACGGTGCCAGGCTGTGCTGCCCCCAACCAAGGCAACTCACCACATGGCCGTGATAGGTCTTGGCCGCTCGAAACGAGGCATCCAGCGTCGCGCCCCCAACGGTGTCATACACAATGTCGAACCCCTCACCCTCAGTGTGCATCGCCACATACGTCTCGACCGTGTGTTGCTGATAGTCGATAAAGGTGGCGCCCAGGCCTTCAATGGTTGCTCGGTGTTTCGCAGACCCCGTCGCATAAACGTCTGCGCCATAAGCCAGGGCCAATTGCACCGCGATATGCCCCACCCCCCCAGCGCCACCTTGAATCAAGACTTTGTGCCCCGGGCCTACATGAGCACGGTCAACCAAGCCTTCCCAGGCCGTGATCAGCACCAGCGGCAATACGGCGGTTTCACGCATGCTCAAGGACGCCGGTTTTCGCGCCAACAAACGCGCATCGACCACCGCATATTCAGCCAACGCGCCTTGCGCACCGCCAATCCCTGCCCCTAACGCGTAAACCTCATCGCCCACCTGCCATTCACCTGCCAACGCACCCACCGCTTCGACAGTCCCCGCCAGGTCCATGCCCAGGATCGCAGGCAACGGTTGTTCAGCATGTGCCGCCTGGCCTGCGCGAACTTTCGCATCCAAAGGGTTGAGGCCGACGGCGTGTATACGCACCAGCACCTGCCCAGCGCCCGCCACCGGCTTGGCGATGGCCATCAGGCGAAAAGGTGCGTCGACAGAATCCACCACCAGCGCCTGCATTTCAGTCGTATCGGTCATTTCGGTAATCTCGGTTCATTGAAAGTGAGGCCAATGATCCACCCGCAGACTCATGCCGATAAGACGCTAAAACGCTATAGTGCCCATGCGCATACGGCATGAATGAGGCACTTCCATGGACAAGCTCCACGCAATGGCGATTTTTGTGCGAGTAATCGAGCGCGGCAGCTTTTCCGCCGTCGCCCGGGAACTGCAGACCACCCAGCCCACCATCAGCAAAGTGTTGCGCGCCCTGGAACAAGGACTGGGCGGCAAGCTGATCTCCCGCAGCACCCGCCACCTGTCCCTGACCGACGAAGGTCAGCGGTACTACACCCATTGCCGAGAAATCCTCGCCGCCGTGGATGCTGCGGAACACAGCTTCCAGACCGGCAAGGAAAGCATCGCCGGCCCGCTACGCATCGGCTCATCAGTAAGTTTTGGCCACCTGCATATCGCCTCACGGCTGAGTGGCTTCCTGCAGCAATACCCCGACGTGCAGGTGGACCTGCAACTCAGCGATCAACTACAAGATTTGGTCAGCGAAGGCCTGGACGTCACCTTGCGCATTGGCGAGTTGCGCGACAGCGGCCTGATCGCCCGGCAAATCGGCACCACCCATCGCGTCACCCTGGCCAGCCCGACCTACCTGGCCCGACACCCCGCCCCGCAAACTCCGCAGGACCTCGCCCAGCACAACTGCCTGCTCTTCAACCTGCTGAGCAGCCAAAACCAGTGGACCTACGAAAAAGAGGGTACGCGACACACCGTGCGCATTACCGGCAACGCCCAGAGCAATAACTCCGAAGCGGTGCGGGAGATGGTGTTGACGGGGCTCGGCGTTGCGCTGTCGCCCCTGTGGCTGTTCTACGACGACTTGAAAGCCGGCCGCGTGGTGGCACTGTTGCAGGATTACACCCCGCAGTCACTGCCAATCCATGCCGTATCGGCCCCCAATCGCCGCCAGTCAGCCCGGGTCAAGGCGTTCGTCGACTACCTCGCCGACGCACTGGCCCAGGCCCCCGAGCTGCAACCGATCAGATAGCGGCAGTGCGCACCTGCAACCACTCAAGCCCCGCGCCACTGAGCAACGGGCTCAGGCGCTCACGCACTTCTGCGTGATAGGCGTTGAACCACTCGCGTTCTTCCAGCGTCAGCAACGAAGGTTCCAGGCAACGGGTATCAATCGGGCACAAGGTCAGGGTTTCAAACTTGAGGAACTCACCAAACTCGGTCTTGCCCGCTTCACGGTTCAGCACCAGGTTCTCGATCCGCACCCCCCAACGGCCCGGGCGATACGTCCCCGGTTCAATCGACGTGATCATCCCCGCCTGCATCGCCGTTTGTGGCGCAGTCGCCGCCTGATAGGCAATCACTTGCGGGCCTTCATGCACATTGAGGAAATAGCCTACCCCGTGCCCGGTGCCGTGGCCGTAGTCCACGCCCTCGGCCCAGATCGGCGCGCGCGCAATCGAATCGAGCAAGGGCGACAGAATGCCTTTGGGGAAATGCGCACGGGACAAAGCAATCACGCCTTTCAGCACGCGTGTGCAGTCACGCTTCTGCTCCTCGCTCGGCGTACCGATAGGCACCATCCGCGTGATGTCGGTGGTGCCACCCAAGTACTGGCCACCCGAGTCGATCAACAGCAAGCCGTCACCCTCGATCACCGCGTGCTCTTCCTCGGTCGCGTGATAGTGAGGCATCGCACCGTTGGCGTTGTAGGCCGCAATCGTATTGAAACTCAGCGACACATAACCCGGCCGACGGGTACGTGCGGCGGTCAGATGCTCATCAATGGTCAGCTCGGTGATGCGTTCACGGCCCAACGCACCGTCCAGCCAGGCGAAGAACTCGCACAGGGCTGCGCCGTCCTGCTCCATGGCCTGCCGGATGTGTTCCGCGTCGGCCAGGCTCTTGCGGGATTTAGCCAACGTGGTCGGGTTCAACCCTTCGATCAGCTTCACGCCTGCGTCGAGGTTTTCCAACAAGCCGGCGGTGACGCGAGCCGGGTCAACCTGCAGGCTCACGCCCGACGGCACGGCGCGCAACGCATCGGCCACTTCGCTGTAATCACGCAGGGTGACACCGTCTTGCTCCAGCACGGCGCGCAACTCGGTATCGACCTTGCTCAGCGCCACAAACAAAGTGGCCTGCTGTTGGTTGATCAGCGCAAAGGACACAAACACCGGGTTGAACGACACATCACCACCGCGCAGGTTGAAAAGCCAGGCGATGTCATCCAGGGTGGCGATGAAGTGCCAATCGGCGCCCTTCTCTTTCAAACTCGTCCGCAAGGCGGCGAGCTTTTCACCACGGCTGACGGTGGCCTGCGGCGGCAAGTGCTGATAGATCGGTTGGTTCGGCAATGCCGGGCGATCCTTCCACACCTCATCGAGCAGGTCGATATCGGTACGCAAGCGTGCGCCACGCTCCGCCAGCTTTGTGCCCAAGGTGCGCGCCGACGCCACCGCCATCACCGCGCCGTCCACTGCTACCACGCCGCCTTCCGGGGTCTGCTCGGCCAGCCATTCCAGCGGGCCGGGTTGGCCCGGCTGCAACTTCACCAGCTCGATGCCACTGCCCTTGAGTTCCTTGGTCGCCTGCTCCCAATACCGGCTATCGGCCCAGACACCGGCGAAATCGGCGGTGACAATCAATGTCCCCACCGAGCCATGAAACCCCGACAACCATTGGCGCCCCTGCCAGTAACCCGGCAAGTATTCCGACAAGTGCGGGTCCGCCGACGGCACCAGGAGGGCGTGGACGCCCTCGCGGCTCATCAGTTCGCGGGTATGCGCCAGGCGCTGGGGAACCGTTCCATGGGTCAAAGGCTGCGTACTCATTGTGTCTCCTGCTAACCACGAATAATTGTTATGTGTTGCGATTGGAAATTCAGACCGCCCAGAACGCCGGTGCACTGGCCAGGGCCGCCTTGATCAGTTGTACCGCCTGGTCGACGTCCTGCTCGGTGGTAAACCGGCCCAGGCTCAGGCGAATGGTGCGCCCGGCGCTGCGGGCATCGTGGCCCAGGGCCAGAAGCACGTGGGACGGTGCGTTGCTCGCCGAGTTGCAGGCCGACGTGGCCGAAAAGGCAATCCCTGCGCTCAACGCAGCGGAGTTGAACTCACCCTCGTCGAACGTAAGGCTCAGGGTGTGGGGAATGCGCTGGGTGAGACTGCCATTCAGGCGCACACCGGCGACCGACGTCAATTGATCCAACAGACGCTGACGCAGAGCGACAATTGCCGCCTTCTCTTCAGCGAACGACTGCGCCGCCAAGGCAAACGCGGTGCCCATGCCGGCAATCTGGTGAGTCGCCAGGGTGCCGGAGCGCAAGCCGCCCTCGTGGCCACCGCCGTGAATCTGCGCCAACACTTTCTGCTGCGCCCGTGGCCCGACGTACAGCGCGCCAATGCCCTTGGGGCCGTACACCTTGTGTGCAGAAAACGACATCAGGTCCACCGGCCACTGGGCCAGGTCGATCGCCACCTTGCCCGCCCCTTGCGCCGCGTCCACATGCAGCAGCGCGCCATGCTCACGCACGCGCGCGCCAATCGCAGGGATATCGTTGAGGGTGCCCAGTTCGTTGTTGACCAGCATCAGCGACACAAGAAAGGTGTCTTCACGCAACGCTTCGCTCACCGCATCGGCGCTGATCAGACCCTGGGCATCCGGCACCAGGTAGGTCACGGCCACGCCGGCCTCCTGCAACTGCCGCGCGGTGTCCAGGGTCGCCTTGTGCTCGATCTGGCTGGTGATGATATGCCCACCCGCTATGCCGCGCGCCTGGGCCACGCCCTTGATGGCAAGGTTATTCGATTCGGTGGCACCGGAGGTCCAGACGATCTGCTCAGCCTGTGCCCCCACCAACTCGGCCACCTGGCGACGCGCGTGCTCGACCGTTTGCCGGGCCGCCTGGCCAAACGCATGGGAGCTGGACGCAGGGTTGCCGAAATTGGCATTGAAACCCAGGCACTCGACCATCACCTGGATGACCCGCTCATCCACCGGGGTGGTGGCGGCGTAGTCGAAATACAGCGGACGTTTATTCATGACATTAAAGACTCGCAGAGCATGTCCCGAGAGTGACGCTCCCAGGGGCATCGACCAGAACAAGGGCCGTCAGGTTTACCCGACTGGATGCCATAAAAGAAAGACCACGTTATTGCAGATAGGCGTAGGAACGCTCCTGATTTTCAGCTTAACAGCCTGAACGGTGGGGCCGTTAGAACGATTGGGCCTAAATAAAAAAAGCCGAAAAGTCGATCCCACAGACTTTTCGGCATTTTGTCGTATTGGCGGCGGTTTAAACGTTGGTGAAAATCCCCGTCACCGGTTCCACATTCCCGCCGTATGGCACGGTTGTTCCCGCGGCCCTGGCGATAGTGGCCCAGATGCGCTGCATATCGACCATGGTATTGCCGATCACCGGGTTGCCTTCCTGATGCCGGTCGCCCTGTGCCGTGATATTGAAATAACGCCCTGCGCCGTCCCCACTCTTGAGCAAATTGCTCGCGCCACCCATCAACACCAGCGGCATGTCCTTGGTATGTTCCGGCGCACCATCAGCCATCTCGCTGGTGAACACCACCAGCGTGTGCTTGAGCAAACTGTCACCGGGAACATCAGGATCTGCCTGACGTGCCAGCTCATCCATAAATAGCTTGGCCCGTTGGGTGTACCACTGCCGGGATTTTTTCCACACTTCCAGTCCAGCATAACGGTGCGCACAATCATGGGGGTTGGTCACGTCGCTGACATCCAGGATATTGAGCGACTCCGCCGAACGCCCCACCTGAATCGTGGCAACACGGGTGATGCCGCACGCCAATGCCGTCGCAACCACTTGATGATGACTGCTTTGTACCTGATTACGAAACTGCGCAGACTTGAACGGCACCTCGTCCAACGCCAGCGGTGAACACTCACCAATCGGCGGCAGCGTTTCCTCCATGTCCTTCATGGTTTGCTCTACAGAATCAAGCTGCGTGTCGAGCTTCTGTTTTTGCGCACCGGCGAGCTTGCTTCGAAGTTCGTTGATGTCAGCCAGTACCGGGTCGAACACATGCTTGTTGCGCGTCAGTTGATCGCGCAGGTCACGACTGACGGAGCCAAAGATCTTCTCGTACATCAACACCGGATCCTGCTCAGGCCTGCGCATCGCGCCCCCACTTTCCGGTCCTTCCCACGAGACCTGCCAGGCAGTGCCATCAATCCCCGAGTGCGGCCCGGAAAAAAGACTGCGCTGGGACGGGTCCGTACCCGGCATGTGCCGTCCCAGCAACACATCAATGGAGGCCATTTTCTTCTCACGGTCGCGCAAGGCCCATGTCCAGCCGTTGTGGCCTTCATTGCCCGGCCCAAGAATGATGCCACGCGGATAAAGGGACTGGCTTTTATACGCAGCGAGTTCCTGGCTGACTTCATTGAGCTGAAAGTCGGAGGTATCCAGAGCACTGGCACTGGGATGCCAAAGGCCTCGTCCATCGCTGGAATAAGCCGACGCAGAGTCCACCGCCAAGCCATCCGGCACCACAAAAAACACGACCTTGAGCTTGGCTTGCTGGGTTTGCCCCGCCAAGGCCATGCGTGCCAGGCCACACTGCGTGAGCGGTGCAAACACGCCCATGGCGGCCAGCCCGGCCAGGAAACGACGACGGCTCTTCAAGATATCCATGATCAATCCCTCTGCGTCTTGAATTGGAACGCGTTGGAAGTGCCCAGCGTTCGCAACATCGCGGGCAACGAGCCGGTGCCCTTCAACCCGTCGGTAATCGCCTTGACCGTTGCGGACGTGGACTCGTCGGATTTGTTACCCGAGGCAAAACGGAAGTAGCTGTCTGCCATGCAAAACATCGATGCCGAGTTGTGTGCGATCAACTTGGAGATGTCTCGCACATCCTCGATAGGCACCGTCCCGTCGACGCCAATGAACGGGCCAGACGACTTGATCGGCAACTGCACAGGAAACTGCGCGTAGTTGTAGGCTTGCTCCTGCAGGCGATAGCGCCCAGTGGCGTCGTAGTGCTCCATCGACGAACCGGTGTCGTTCATATACTGATGGCACTGCCAGCAGCGCCCCCCCGAAGCCTGCTCACCGTTCACCAGGTCCCAGCGTTCACGGGTCGTGATGGCGCGCGGCGGATAAGTGGGCTCCGTCGGCTCGGCTTCGACGGGCGCACCAAACTCCCGGCAGAACAGGTTTTCGCGAATCGCGATGCCACGTTTGACCAGCGAGGTGACCTTGTAGTCAGAAGTCGCCGCCTGGAACAGTCCCAAATGCAGCAAGCCACCGCGCTTCTCATCCACGGCCACCTTCTGCATCGCATCGCCCGTGACCCCACTGATACCGTAGTGCTCGGCCAGTGCCCGGTTAAGGAACGTCACACCAGGGTTGAACAACTCATCCAGCGTGCCCCTGCCGTCACGCATGACATGGCGGGTCAACAATGCTTGCTCCTGAGTCATCAGTTGGATCATCGACGCATCCAATCCCGGTTTTTCCTGCACGCCGCGCTGGGTCTTGATGTAGTAACTGATGAACCGATTGAAATGTTCCAGGCCACGTTCGGTGTGCAGCATCCGGTCGATCTCGGCCGCTATTTGCTCCTGGGTCTGCAATTCATTGCGCTCAGCCTTGGCCAACAGTTGCGCATCCGGAGTAGTGCCCTGGTAGGTGTAGGACAACGCCGTCGCCACCTCGTAAGGGGTCAGCTTGTAGACGCCGCCTTGCCCTGCCACTGCCTGACCCAGCTCAGAGCGATACAGGAAGTGGGGGGACAGCAACAATGCCGTGACCAGCGCCGGCTCCCCGTGCTCATCGAGTACAGCCTGATAACGCGCCAGCTCTGCCTCGGTCAGATGGCGACGAAACAGCCTGTAACCCAGCGCCCCCACCGACTGGCTATTGGTGGCGGATTCAAGCCGTTTGACCTGCTCGGGCGACACCCGCTCGGCGATGGAGACGGCCATGTCATACAGTTGCCTGATGTCTTCAGCCTGCAGGAATCCCATGCTGGCTTCACCCGGGTACTTGAAGTCTTTTTCCGATTTATCTGCAGGCAACTTTTCGGTGTTAACCGCCACCGCCAAAACATCCCAGACGCTGTTGGCGTATTCATCACGGGTCAACAGCCGCACCTGCCGCAAGCCATACGCATCGTTCGGGCTCAGGTAGGGCGCCCACACCACGTCAAACAAGTGCTTGCTGATCTCGGTGGCACAGGTGGTATCACAATGCCCGGCGACCGGCATGCTCTGAATCTGCCTTACCAGCGCATCCTGGCCCGCAGCGCTCCACGCAACGGCCATGCGCAGGTTCTTGAAGAACTCCACCGCATGGCATTTGGTGCACGCCTCGGCCAGCACCGTTTCGCCCAGCTTCGGCTCGTGGCGATAGGCAATCGGCGTGAGTTGTTCGTCCTGGCTTTCTTCGTTGATACGCAGGGGCACGCGCTCAGGCTGCGGTTTCTCTTGCGGATAATAGGGGTAGAGGATGTCGTACTCCCCATAGTCGAAAAGCCGGGTGACGTTCTCCCCCCAAGGCACCTCCACCACCTCCGGTGCTGCACCTGCGGGGTCTTTTTTCTGTACGGTGAAGTGCCACTTGGCAGCCGTCACCGAGGCCGGCTTGGGAGGTGCCAACAGCGTAATCTTGATGTCCAGCTTGACCGGCCGTTCACGGTATTGCAGGTTCAGCGTCGGCTTGCTGTTCTCGGCTGACAAGATGACCTGCGTGGTCCGCACTTGGGGAATCCAGTTTTTCACGTCGTTGAGTCGTACCTGATAGGTGCCGTAGGGCAAGCCTTTAAGAATCAAGGCAGCCTCGCTGTCCGCAGGATTGAACGATGCATGGAACTGCCGGGTATTGCCGCCCGGCGAGACCAGCGTGCCACTGAGCATTTCATCTTCCAGTTCAGCCGCAGGCGCCAGCATCGGACGCAAGGTCAGTTGCGTGTCCGGCAGGCCAGCAGGGTCGTAGCTGACGCGGTAGATCACCCCGGCGACATCGTCAGACACCAGCAGGCTTTTGTCCGCCAACTCGAGGAAGTCCGCCGGCCGGCCGACGCAGGAGTCGTCCAGGCAATACACATCAAAACGTTGAGGATCCTGGATAAACCCGTTGATCAGCGGGATCTGATTGACCACCCGCGTGCCGTCCTGGATCGACACGAACCGCACGTCCATGCCCGGCCGCTCTGCCGTACCCGCGCCGTGCACCGCCACCAACATATTCTGGGTGCCCGCGCGCGCCGGGAAGCCATCCCAGAACTTAAGCCCCAGGGGCGCCGTGTTGGTGCCCAGCTCAAAAGCGGCCGGCACATAGTCTTTCGGGTCGATCTGCTGCAAGGATTTATCGGAAACAATCGCCCCCTGCACCAACGGCGGCTGAATGACGCCAGGGTTGCGAAACTCTTCCTCGGTAAACCCCGGCGTCCCTTTGCCAAACAGATAAGGCACGCCAAAGTGCTGGTTGGCGCCGCTGAGGCGATTGATCTCATCGGGGTTGGGGTACCCCTGGCGGTTGTTATCGGTAAACCAGATCTCACCGGTCTTGGGGTTCCAGTCGAACCCCACGGAATTGCGCACGCCCTTAGCCAGGATCTCGGCCTTGCCGGTCACCGTGTCATAGCGCAACAAGGTGCCATAGCGCGGGTCGGCGGGAATCATGCACAGGTTGCACGGTATGCCTATGGCGCTGTACAGCCACTTATCGGTAGGGTCCAGCGGATTGAAATGCAGAGGGTGCTTCATGTGCCAGAAGCGTGTGGTCGAACCCGAACTGACAGGAGGCAACGGGAACACCGAGTCATCGGCTGGGAACTTGAACACCAACTCGGGTGAAGGGTCCTTGTAGTGCGCATCGGCGTCGCGCAGGCGGTAAAGACCACCGGTGGTCGAGTAGTACAAGTCACCGTCGCGATACACCACGCCATGGGGCTCTTCCAGGCCACTGGCAACCACATGGATGCCCGTCGGTTTGCCCGCGCTGTCGAGCGGCAAGGCGTAAATCATGTCGGCGATTTTTCCGTCATAGACGTAAGAAGGAATCGCACTGGAGCCGACGTACAGCACGTTCTTGCCCATCGCCATTTGCCGGGGCTGAATCAGGCCCTGGGCAAACAATTCGATTTTGATGCCCGGCAGGCCACTGAGTTTGTCCGCCCTTACCGGTGGCCGATACTTGAGGGTGACGGCTTGTTCCTCACCCTCCTCGCGCAGAAACGAAACAATGCGTGGCGTGTTCAACGGCACGAACCCATCCACCACGTTCATCACCAATTGGTAATCGCAGGCCTTCAAGTTGTCGAGGTGGAGGGTCTCGCCAGATTTGGCGCTGATGGGGATCTCTTCGGCCTTGCAACGCAATACGCCGGTAACGATTTGATCGGCACGCGCCACGCCAGGTACAGGGTTGCCGATGGGCCCGCGGCCGCTCAACGTGGCGAAACTCAAGGTCAGCCGGTTGCCCTGGAAACCTCCGCATTCGCCCAGGTCTTTCCAGGCGTCCGGCCAGATGACCGCCCCATTACCGGCGGGCAGGCCTGGGTTGTAGCCAGGCTGCTTGCACCATTGCCAGCTGCCGACACCCAGCGGTGCCTCTTCATCCTTCCAGCATTCAAACTGTCGGCCGACATTCTGCACCTGGTCGCCCTGCGCATAAACCTTGCCCGCTTCATAAGCCGGCGCCGTACACGCCTGGGCAGGCACGTCAGGCAATGCCACCCCTGCGGGTTTGTAAAAGAAATAAAGCAGAACGGCCAGTACCGCCAAGCCGATGACGCCGATCGACAAGACGCGGGAAAAGCGCGGAAATAGCTTCATGACTTGCGATCCATTGGCAAGCCAAGTGGTTCTTCCATCCAGGAAGGACTACACATTCACCGTCCTGCTGCGAAACACCCGGCAGGAAACCCATCCAAAACGCTTGTGGGCTTCAGAGCTCCAATTCTGAATGTCTTGCAAAGCTATTCCACTGCGTGACCACGACATGGCGTAAAGCCATAGAGGCAGGAACCAACAGACACTCAACCCAATCATCCACCCAACAGTTCAGGTGCGATGACTTGCTACAGCTAAGTTCTAGTTGGGGGGCAACTCGCCGTCAAACCCTGTCCGTTACCTACCGTCGGATAGGCGTCAGCTCGCACGACCGCCGTGGTGAGCCGATTGCTGTGCATTCATCTCGGCCTGCTGGTCAAAACCAAACGCTTTCTGCGGCTGGCCGGTCAGCGCAGCGCGCTGCTGTTGATATTCGTCAAACGACAGGCCGCGCCGGCTCAACGCCTCCAACGCCAATTGCTTGCTTTCTTCAGCGGTGTAAGGGCGCAACTCAGGGGAAGGATGGGTCGCACACCCGGCGAAGACAGTGCTGACAACTAACAAGCAAATGGCGAGAAAACGGTTCATGGCGAAGGCCCTGCGAAAGAGGTTTTAAGTCAATGAACACAGGCTACTCCCGGCCCTTGGCAACGAAAAATCAACCGCCGTGATAGTCGCTATCAACCGTTCCGTCACCGTCGATAGCGCACCTTTTATATCTCTTTACGATCTATAAATATGGAAATACGTTCATTTACGGCATAACCGTAACCCTCTATAACTGCCTCACACCCGATCAACACTGTTCGCCACGCAACTGTTGCCCTGGCAACAGTCATTCAACAAAACACCAGGCAGACAACAGCTTCATTTCTCAGCAGTGAGCCTGCAGCCCACGCCAATCAAGGCTTTGCACCTTTGGTACAGCTCTTGCTCAACACGTTTGACCTCACCTGCTATGAACCACTGTTGAAAAAGGAACTGTTCATGACCCGTCCCCTGAATGTCGTTGCCCTCTCCGGCGGAACCTGGCGTCCGTCCCGTACCCTCGTCCTGACCCACGCCGTGCTGGCTGAACTGGCCACCCTGCTGCCGATCCAGGCCACCGTGATCGAACTGGGCGATATCGCCCGGCCGCTGGGCGGCGCGTTGTCACGCGATGAACTGCCCGCCGAAGTCGAAGCGCAACTGTTGGCCATCGAACAGGCCGACTTGTTGATCGTTGCCGCACCGGTCTATCGCGGCTCCTACCCGGGCCTGCTCAAGCACTTGTTCGACCTGATTGGCCTCAACGCGCTGATCAACACCCCCGTGCTGCTCGCCGCCACCGGTGGCAGCGAGCGTCACGCGCTGGTGCTCGATCACCAGTTGCGCCCGCTGTTCAGCTTCTTCCAGGCCTTGACCTTGCCGATTGGCGTATACGCCACCGAGGCTGACTTCACCGACTACCAAATCACCAGCGAGTTGTTAAAGGCCCGTATCCAACTGGCGGCCGAACGCGCGGCGCCGTTGTTTGCAGCGCACGCCCCTTCTTTGCTGAAAATCGCCTAAGGACTTGTCATGGATGTTTTCTGGTTTCTGCCGACTCACGGCGACGGGCATTACCTGGGCACCACCCAAGGCGCACGGCCGGTCACCCTCAATTACCTCAAGCAAGTCGCCCAGGCGGCTGACAGCCTGGGTTACCACGGCGTGTTGATTCCTACCGGGCGCTCGTGCGAAGACTCCTGGGTCATCGCCTCGGCGCTGGTGCCGCTGACCGAACGCCTGCGCTACCTGGTGGCGATCCGTCCGGGCATCATCTCGCCCACGGTGTCCGCACGCATGGCAGCCACCCTGGACCGTCTGTCCAATGGCCGCCTGCTGATTAACGTGGTGACCGGTGGCGACCCTGACGAAAACCGCGGTGACGGCAGCTTCCTCGACCACAGCGAACGCTATGAGGTCACCGACGAATTCCTGCGCATCTGGCGCCGCGTATTGCAGGGCGAATCAGTCGATTTCGAAGGCAAACACCTGCGCGTACAGAATGCCAAGGCGCTTTACCCTCCGGTGCAGAAGCCGTATCCGCCGCTGTACTTCGGCGGTTCTTCCGACGCCGCCCACGACCTCGCCGCCGAGCAGGTGGACGTGTACCTCACCTGGGGCGAGCCACCTGCTGCCGTCGCACAAAAATTCGCGGATGTGCGTGAGCGCGCCGCACGCCACGGGCGCACCGTGAAGTTCGGCATTCGCCTGCACGTGATCGTGCGCGAGACCGAAGAAGAGGCGTGGAAAGCCGCCGACAAACTGATCGAACACATCAGCGACGACACCATCGCCGCCGCGCAAAAATCGTTCTCGCGCTTTGACTCCGAAGGCCAGCGCCGCATGGCCGCGCTGCACGACGGGCGCCGCGACAACCTGCAAATCGCGCCCAACCTGTGGGCCGGCGTCGGCCTGGTGCGTGGCGGTGCCGGCACGGCGCTGGTGGGCAACCCGCAGCAAGTGGCCGAGCGCATCAAGGAATACGCGGACCTGGGGATCGAAAGCTTCATTTTCTCCGGCTACCCGCACCTGGAAGAAGCCTACCGCTTTGCCGAACTGGTGTTCCCGCTGCTGCCCGAGCCGTACGCCAGCCTGGCCGGGCGCGGCATCACCAACCTCACGGGCCCGTTTGGCGAAATGATTGCCAACGATGTGTTGCCCACAAAAGACAAGGCCTGAGAGCGCTGAGATCTGCTTGATGGGGACACTGCTTTTCTGTGGGAGCCGGGCTTGCCCGCGATGCAGGCGACTCGGTGTTTCAGTGATACCGAGGTGATGCCATCGCAGGCAAGCCAGCTCCCACATTAATCGTCATCACCCATCAGATAGTGCCCGAATTTCGATCGTCTTATTGAGGAACACCGCGTGACAGCCAAACCCCACAGCGTCCTGCCATCGCCTGCGCAGACCGCCAAATTGCTCGCCGCCGAATTCGCCCTCACCGCCGTCGAGCGTGATGAGCGCGGTGGCACCCCCAAAGCCGAGCGCGATGCCCTGCGTCAAAGCGGCCTGCTGGCCCTGAGCATCCCCACCCAATACGGCGGCCTCGGCGCGCGCTGGAGTGAAACCCTGGGCATCGTGCGTGAGTTCGCCAAGGTCGACAGTTCCATCGCCCATGTCTTCGGTTTTCATCACTTGATGCTCGCCACCGTGCGCCTGTTTGCACGCCCTGACCAATGGCAACCCTGGTTCGAACAGACCGCTCGCAAGAACTGGTTCTGGGGCAACGCTCTCAACCCGCTGGACACGCGCACGGTGGTCAAGAACTTCGGCGGCTGGCGCGAGTTTTCCGGCAAGAAGAGCTTCTGCTCCGGCGCCAGTGACTCGGAAATGCTGATCGCCTCCGCCGTCGATGAAAGCGCCGGCGGCAAACTGTTGATCGCCGCCATCCCCAGCGGGCGCAGCGGCATCACCTTGCACAATGACTGGAACAACATCGGCCAGCGCCAGACCGACAGCGGCAGCGCCAGCTTCGAGCGGGTGCGCGTCGAGGAGTCGGAACTGCTGCTCGACCCGGGCCCGCTGAGCACGCCCTTTGCCTGCCTGCGCCCGTTGATTGCACAGCTGACGTTCACCCATATGTTCCTCGGCATTGCCGAGGGTGCCTTTGAAGAAGCACGGCACTACACCCTCACCGAAACCCGCTCGTGGCACAAATCCTCGGCCGATGACGTGCGCCACGACCCCTATGTGTTGCATCACTACGGTGAGTTCTGGGTCGCCCTCGAAGGGATACGCCTGCTGGTCGAACGCGCCGCCGAGTTGCTCGATCAAGCCTGGGCCAAAGGCCCGAACCTCAGCGAAACCGAGCGCGGTCAACTGGCCATCGCCATCGCCACCGCCAAGGTCGCCGCCACTCGCCAGGGCCTGGACCTGTGCAGCCGGCTGTTTGAAGTCACCGGCGCACGCTCCACCCACGCCTCACTGCGCCTGGACCGCCACTGGCGCAACCTGCGCACCCAGACCTTGCACGACCCGGTGGACTACAAACTCCACGAGCTGGGGGACTGGGCCTTGAACCAATCCCTGCCAATTCCCACGTTCTACTCCTGAGAGAGGTGCCCATGCAGCTTCTGACCCTACCGCCCTCGCCCGCCCTCGCGACTTCGATCCGCGCCACGGCCCAGGTCTTCGAAGACCCCAAATCCCAGGCGCTGCTCGACCACATCCAGCAGGTGGCGCCCAGCGAAGCCAGCGTGCTGATCATCGGCGAAACCGGCACCGGCAAAGAGCTGGTGGCGCGGCATATCCACAACCTCGGCGCACGCCGTAACCGGCCGTTCGTGGCGGTGAACTGCGGGGCGTTCTCTGAATCCCTGGTGGAAGCCGAACTGTTTGGCCATGAAAAAGGTGCCTTTACCGGCGCCCTCAGCGCCAAGGCCGGCTGGTTCGAAGAGGCTGACGGCGGCACCTTGTTCCTCGATGAGATCGGCGACTTGCCCATGGCGATCCAGGTCAAGTTGCTGCGTGTCCTACAGGAACGTGAAGTCGTACGCCTGGGATCACGCAAGAGCATTCCCATTGATGTGCGCGTATTGGCCGCGACCAACGTGCAACTGGAAAAGGCCATCAACGCCGGGCACTTTCGCGAAGACCTCTACTACCGCCTCGATGTGGTCAGCCTGGAACTCAGCCCGCTGCGCGAGCGCCCCGGCGATATCCTGCCGCTGACCCGGCATTTCATCGAGGCCTACAGCCAGCGCCTGGGCTACGGCCCGATCACCATCAGCCGCGAGGCCGAGCACAAGCTCAAGAGCTACAGCTGGCCGGGCAACATCCGCGAGCTGGAAAACGTGATTCACCACACCCTGTTGATCTGCCGTAACGGCGTGATCGAGCGGGATGACCTGCGCCTGTCAAACATGCGCATCGAGCGTCAGGACGACAGCCAGCACAGCGCCGACAACAGCGCCGAAGCCCTGCTGGAGCGCGCCTTTCAAAAACTCTTCGAGGAACAGGCCGGCGCCCTGCACGAAAAAGTCGAGGACGCGCTGCTACGGGCGGCCTACCGCTTCAGCCATTACAACCAGGTGCACACCGCCAACTTGCTGGGCCTAAGCCGTAACGTGACGCGCACCCGCCTGATCAAGATCGGCGAGCTGGCGGTGAACAAACGTCGCCCCGGCGAAAACGTGCAAGGCGAGCGCATGTTGCACTTATCCATTTAGGCGGCAGTGCAACGCGTTATCATCGCTGCGCTCAAAACTGCGCAGCACCTGAAACGAACCGAAGGTCACGGCCGTGGCCTGGTGGGCGCGGATCAGGGTCCAGAAATCTTCCTCGCCCTGTTCAAAGCGCTGGAATGCCGCTTCGCCGTCCTCGCGGGACTGCCACTGCAGGTAGTTGAGCACCCGCCGCCCGTCATCACTGACCTGCACGCTTGCACTCAAAAAACCGCCATGGCCCTCGGCCAGGCGCTCACTCTGGGTGGACAACGCCGCCACCAGGGCGCCTTGTTGCTGAGGCTCGATCTGGAACTCGATCAGTTGAGTGAAACTGCGATTCTTCTCTGATACCTGCATGAACACTCCCCTCTCTCTGTAGGCAGAATCTTGCGATTCGATGCCACGCAGGGTAAAACCTCTAGTTAAGTCAAGGTCAAGCGTTGTTTCGGAGATTGTCATGCTCAACAAAGAACTCACCGTCGGCCAGTTGGCCGCCCGCAGTGGCGTGGCGGTGACGGCGCTGCACTTCTACGAAACCAAGGGGTTGATCAAGAGCAACCGCAATGCGGGCAACCAGCGGCGTTATCCACGGGATGTGCTGCGGCGGGTGGTGGTAATCAAGATCGCCCAGCGCCTGGGGATTCCGTTGGCGACGATTGGCGAAGCGTTGCAGACGCTGCCGGATGGCCGCACGCCCACCGCCCAGGATTGGGAACGGTTGTCGGCGCTGTGGCGGGAAGACCTGGATGAACGCATCAACAAGCTAATGTTGCTGCGGGACAAGCTCAATGGCTGTATTGGTTGCGGGTGTTTATCGATGGAGGCATGCCCGTTGCGTAACCAGGACGACCAGTTGGGTGAGCGTGGGCCGGGTGCTCAGCTATTGGAACCCACACCCGAAATCTGACCTGAAACCCAATCCCTGTAGGAGCCTGGCTTGCCGGCGATGGCGATTTTGCGGACGCCATCGCAGGCAAGCCAGCTCCCACATTTGATCTGCGCTCCGGTCAGAAACCCGGCGCAATCTGGCCCTTGTAGCGGGTCAGGATGAACTGGCGCACTTCATCGGAGTTCAAGGCCTTGGCCAGTTTCTGGATGCGCGGGTCGTTGATGTTATCCGGCCGGGCCACCAGGTACTCCACGTACAACGACTTGCCCTTCTCCACGATCAACGCGCTGTTGGTGTCGATCCCCGCTTCCAGCGCGTAGTTGGCAAACACGAACGCCAGGTCCACCTGGCTCACCGAACGGGCCAGCAAGGCGCCTTCCAGTTCACGGATCTTCAGGTGCTTGGGATTCTCCGCGATATCGCGTTGCGTGCTCAGGGTGTTGCTCGGATCCTTGAGCTTGATCAGGCCGGCTTCATCCAGCAGCACCAAGGCACGGCCGGTGTTGACCGGGTCGTTGGGGATCGACACGGTGGCGCCGTCCTTGAGCTCCGAGATGTTTTTGATGCGCGTCGAATACGCACCAAAGGGCTCGATGTGCACGCCCACCACTGGCACCAGGTCGGTGTGGCGGGTCTTGTTGTAGTCATCAAGGAACGGGCGGTACTGGTAGTAGTTGGCGTCGAGGTTCTTCAGGGCCAACTGCTGGTTGGGCTGGATGAAGTCAGTGAAGACTTTGATCTGCAGGTCCACGCCTTCCTTGGCCAGCACCGGTTTCACAAACTCGAGGATTTCCGCATGGGGCACCGGGGTGGCGCCCACCACCAGCTTCTCGTTGGCAAACGCATTGAACGACAGGACAGCGGCCAAAATGGCCAGGGACTTTTTCATGAAGGCTCCGAAGGCAGTAGTTTTATAAGTTTCAACGGCGGCTGTAACGCGCCACCAAACGGTCACCGGTCATCTGCAGGGCCTGCACCAGCACCAGCAAAAGCACCACGGTGACCACCATCACGTCGGTCTGGAACCGTTGGTAGCCGTAGCGAATCGCCAGGTCACCCAGGCCTCCGCCCCCGATCACCCCGGCCATGGCGGTGTAGTCCACCAGCACAATCGAAGTCACGGTCACCGCCGCCAGCAGCCCGCCCCGGGCCTCCGGCAGCAGCGTGTGGCGGATCACCTGCCACGTACTGGCGCCCATGGACTGGGTAGCCTCCACCACACCGCGATCGACTTCACGCAGCGCGGTTTCCACCAGCCGTGCAAAGAACGGTGTGCACCCCACCACCAGCGGCGGGATGGTGCCCGGCACGCCCAGGGAAGTGCCCACCAGCAAGGTGGTGAGCGGGATCAACACAATCAGCAAGATAATGAACGGCAGCGAACGCAACACGTTGACCACCACCGACAGCACGCGGTACACCCCCAGCGCTTCATGCAACTGGCGTTTACCGGTGAGGAACAACACCACGCCCAACGGCAGCCCCAGCAGCACGGTAAAACCCAGGGCGGCAGCGAGCATGCTCAGGGTTTCCAGGCACGCCTGGCCGATGTCGGCCCAGTAGATGTGTTTAAACAATTCGGCCATGGCTTATGACCAATCGTGACGCGGCGGCTTGGCGCCGTTGAGCAGCCAGTTGCCCACCACGTGGTACTTCCAGCGCACCGGGTCATGCAGGGTGTGCACCCGGGCGTTGCGCCAATGGCGATCGAAGTTGTGCTTCTTCAAGGTCGAGCGAGTGCCGCCGAGTTCGAACAGCTTGTTGCTGGCCTCGATGGCGATTTCGGTGGTGAGCACCTTGGCCCGGGCCACCGCCAGGGAGGCGTGGGCGACGTTGTTTTCGTCCGGCGCGGGGCGTGCCGCATCCAGGGCTGCACCTGCACGCTCCAGCAAGGCTTCAGCGGCCTCCAGGCGAATGTCGAGGGCGCCGACCTGGATGATGGTCAACGGGTCTTCGCTGGCTTTTTCCACACCGGCATCGATCCACGGCCGGGCGAACTGCTGCACGAACTGCACCGTGTCACGCAGCGCGGCGCGGGCAATACCGGCGTCGATGGCGGCGGTGGTCAGCTGGGCGAAAGGGCCGGCCAATGTCGGCGAGTCGTAGGATTTGTGCGTCGGGAACAGGTTGAACGCCGGCACCCGCAAGTGCTCGGCCAGCACCGTGCCGCTGGAGGTGGTGCGCTGGCCCATGCTGTCCCAGTCATCCACCACCACCAGGCCCTCGGTGCCGCGTTTTACAAAGGCCAGTTGCGCGTTTTGCTGTTCATCCAGCGCCAGCACCGCCAGCCAATGGGCGTACAAAGAGCCGGTGCAATAGCCCTTGCGCCCGTTGATCACGTAGCCATCGCCTTCGCGGCGAATCGTCGCCTGGATGTCCTGCACATGTTTGCCGCCGGTTTCCGACAGCGCATTGGCAAACCGATGGCCTTGCAGCGCCAGGCCGAAGAAATGCGCCTGCTGTTCGGGCGTGCCTTGCAGGCGGATGTCTTCCAGCAGGCAGTAATGGTTCTGCGGGATCTGCCCCAGCGAGGGGTCAGCCGCCGAGATAATCGCAATCACCTGGGCCAGTACCGCGTAGGACACCTGCGCCCCACCAAACTCACGCGGCACACTGATGCCCCACAGGCCGCTGTTGGAATACAGGTCGACCACTTCGGCGGGCACGTGGCGCGTGCGGTCGCGCTCGGCGTCCTGCTCCAGCAATACCGCGGCAACGCGGTGGGCAACGACAAGGGCGTGGGCGTCGTCGCGAATGATTTCGGCATCGGGGGTGTGGATCGGGTAATCGGCAGATACAGGCAGTACAGACATACAACGCTCTCGGGCGAATGGTTTGCCTGAGCTATTGCAGCTTCTGTGCCGAGCCCGGAAACAGGCACTTTGGCCCTGAAAACGCGGGCAACACCCGCTGATGGCGCAGCAATCTGCCCGTTCACTGTTGCCTGGCGAACACCTCGTCGGCTGGCCGCAGCCCGCGCGACACGTGGCCTATAGTTAAACGGCCGTGACTCCCCCACCTCAAACAAGGAGAACGCCATGAGCGTCAAACCCATCCCCGAAGGTTTTCACAGCCTCACGCCTTACCTGGGCGTCGACAAGGCTGCCGAAGCCATCGAGTTCTACAAGAAAGCCTTCAATGCCACCCAGGTCATGCGCCTGGACATGCCCGACGGCAAGGTCGGCCACGCTGAACTGCGTATTGGCGACTCGCCGATCATGCTCGGCTCGCCCTGCGACGAAAGCCCCTTCGGCAGCCCGCGGGACGGCCATACCAGTGTGGGCCTGCATTTGTATGTGGCGGATGTCGACGCCCAGTACAGACAAGCCATCGCTGCCGGTGGCACGCCGATCTCCGAGCCCAAGGACCAGTTCTACGGCGACCGCTCCGGCACGCTGAAGGATCCTTTCGGCCACGTGTGGTTCCTGGCCACCCACAAGGAGGACCTGACCGAAGCGCAGATCCGCCAGCGTGCCATGGAGATGTTCCAGCAAAGCTGACAAGCCATGTCCCCTGTAGGAGCTGGCTTGCCAGCGATGCAGTCAACTCGGTGCATCAGACACACCGCGTTGATGCCATCGCAGGCAAGCCAGCTCCCACAGGGGTGGGTGTTTGTGAGATGGATTACCGCAGCTACACACTTCATGAACAACCCCTCCACGCTTTCCCCCTTGCCCCAAAGGCTGCGTGATTTCAGGATGCAGGCAATCATCACAAGGAGTCATTCCATGTTTGCCGGATTCCAAAAAGACAGCTGCCACGTCAACGGCGTGGACATCAGCTACCGCAAAGGCGGTACAGGTCCCGGTCTGCTCCTGCTGCACGGGCACCCGCAAACCCACGTCATCTGGCACAAAGTCGCCGAACAACTGGCCGAGCACTTCACCGTGGTGGCCGCCGACCTGCGTGGGTATGGCGACAGCAGCAAGCCGCCAGCCAACGAGCGTCACACTAACTATTCAAAACGCGAAATGGCCCGCGACGGCGTCGAGCTGATGAGCGCCCTGGGGTTTGACACGTTCTCGGTGCTGGCCCATGACCGCGGCGCCCGCGTCGCCCATCGCCTGGCCCTGGACCATCCGGCCAGCGTGCAGCGCATGGTGTTGCTGGACATCGCCCCCACCCTGTCGATGTACGCCCAGACCGACGAAGCCTTCGCCCGCGCCTACTGGCACTGGTTCTTCCTGATCCGCCCGGCGCCGTTGCCGGAAGCCTTGATCGAGAGCAACCCTGAGCTGTACCTGCGCAGCGTGATGGGCAGCCGCAGCGCCGGGCTCAAGCCGTTCACCGACGAAGCCTTCGCCGAATACCTGCGCTGCCTGAAACTGCCGGGCAGCGCCACCGGCATCTGCGAAGACTACCGAGCTGCCGCCGGTATTGACCTTGAACACGACCAGGCGGACATCGACGCCGGCCATCACCTGAACCTGCCCTTGCTGGTGATGTGGGGCGCCGAGGGCACGGTCGGGCGCTGTTTCGAACCCCTCAAGGAGTGGCAGAAAGTCGCCACCGACGTGCGTGGCAAGGCCCTGCCGGCCGGCCACTACATTGCCGAAGAAGCCCCCGAGCTGTTGCTGGGCGAAGTCCTGGCCTTCCTCCGATGATGCTGTAACCCCGTGACCTGATGAACCCGCCTCGCAGGCTGCTGTTGGCCTGCGACGGGTTCGCTTTGCCCCAAAAAACGATTGAGATAATAACAATGACACTCAAAAAACTGCTGGGAACCCTGTATGTGCAGGTGCTCATCGCTATCGCGCTGGGTGTGTTGATCGGCCATGTGTGGCCGCAAATCGGCGTCGACCTCAAACCCTTGGGCGACGGTTTTATCAAGCTGATCAAGATGATTATCGGCCCGATCATCTTCTGCACGGTGGTGTCCGGCATCACCAGCATGCATGACGTGAAGCAGGTAGGCCGGGTCGGTGGCAAGGCGCTGCTGTACTTCGAGGTGGTGTCGACCATCGCCCTGTTGATCGGCATCCTCGCCGCGCACCTGCTGCACCCGGGCGTGGGCTTCAATATCGATGTGAAGACCCTCGACAGCTCGGCCATTGCCGGTTTTGTCGGCCAGGCCGAACATGGCGAAGGCATCACCGGGTTCCTGCTGCATGTGATCCCCACGACGTTTTTCGATGCGTTCTCCAAGGGTGAAATCCTGCCGGTGCTGTTCGTCTCCGTGCTGTTCGGCGTCGGCCTGGTGATGGTCGGCGAAAAGGGCCGGCCGCTGGTGGGCGTGATCAACCAGGCCAGCGAAGTGTTCTTCCGCATCGTCGGCATCATCAGCCGCGTTGCGCCCATCGGTGCCTTTGGGGCGATTGCCTTCACCATCGGCAAGTACGGCGTGGGTTCGTTGCTGCCGCTGTTGAAACTGGTGGGCACGTTCTACATCACAGCGTTCTTTTTTATTGCGGTGGTGCTGGGCAGCATCGCCCGCTACGCCGGCTTCAGCATTTTCAAGTTGATGGGCTATATCAAGTCGGAGCTGTTGATCGTATTAGGCACCAGTTCTTCCGAATCGGCGCTGCCGCAGCTGATCCAGAAACTCGAAAGCCTGGGCGCGTCCAAGGGTGTGGTGGGTATCGTGGTGCCGACCGGTTATACCTTTAACCTGGACGGCACCAACATCTATATGACCCTGGCGGTACTGTTCCTGGCCCAGGCGACCAATATCCACTTGCCGCTTGAGCAGCAATTGACGCTGCTGGCGGTGGCCATGCTGACGTCCAAGGGCGCCGGGGCGGTGGTGGGTGCAGGGTTCGTGGCCTTGGCGGCAAGCCTGGCCGTGGTGCCGACGGTGCCGGTGGCGGCGATGGTGCTCATTCTCGGTGTCGACCGCTTCATGGCCGAATGCCGCTCGCTGACCAACATCATCGGCAACGCCGTGGCCGCGCTGGTGGTGGCTGCGTGGGAAGGTGAACTGGACCGCGAGAAGATGGCACCGATCGCCCTCAAGCGCGGCCGCCATGCTCGGGCGGCTGCCCAGGCCAAAATCGCGGCCGAATAACCGAAGACCGCCTGGTGTGCCGGAAGGCACACAGATCCGGTGCTATTCTGGCGGCTCATGCCGCCAGCCTCGTTTCTGATGACTCATAAGAAAGATACCGTGCCCCTACCCGAAGACCTGCGGGTGTTCCTGACCGTGATCCGCAAGGCCGGCTTCGCTGCCGCCGCCGATGAGCTGGGGCTGTCGCCGGCGTATGTCAGCAAGCGCATCCAGATCCTCGAAACCACCCTGGCCACCCGCCTGCTGCACCGCACCAGCCGGCGTATCGCCCTGACCGAAGACGGCGAACGGGTGCAGCGCTGGGCGGTGCGTATCCTGGAAGACTTCCAGCAACTGTCCGATGAACTCTCCGACGCCCACGACAGCCCGCGCGGGCACTTGCACCTGTGCAGCAGCTTCGGTTTTGGCCGCAACCATGTGGCCCCTGCCCTGTCATTGCTGGCCGAGCAGTACCCGGACCTGGAAATCCGCCTGGACCTGTTCGACCGCGTGGTGGACATCGTCAGCGAAGGGTTCGACCTGGAGATCCGCGTGGGCGACGACATCCCCGGTCAGCACATTGGCCGGCGGCTGGTGAGCAACCGCCGCGTGCTGTGCGCCGCGCCGGCTTATCTGCAGCGCAAGGGCACGCCGCAACAGTTGGGCGACCTGGAGCAGCACGACTGCCTGGTGCTCAAGGAGCGGGATAACGCATTTGGCATCTGGAACCTGGAACACAACGGCGCCCCCGAAAGCGTGCGCGTGCGCGGGCCACTGTCATCGAACAATGGCGAGATCGTGTTGCAGTGGGCATTGGACGGGCGCGGTGTATTGCTGCGCTCGATGTGGGATGTGAAGCCGCTGTTGGAGCAAGGCAAGCTGGTGCAGGTGCTGCACAACTACACCCAAAGCGCCAACGTCTGGGCGGTGTACCCGACACGGTTGGCGTATTCAGGGAAGCTGCGGGCGTGTGTGGAGTTTTTGCAGGAGCACTTCAAGGGGCTATCAATATAGAGATGTAAACCCGATCAACTGTGGGAGCTGGCTTGCCTGCGATGGCGGTGTATCAGTGAAAGATGAGTAAGCTGACCCACCGCTTTCGCAGGCAAGCCAGCTCCCACATTTGGACCGAGGTTTGTCAGTTGAGCCAGGGGTTGGCTTGCAGGTGTTGGCGTTCGAACGCTTTGATCTGCTCGCTGCGCTGTAGGGTGCTCCCGATTGCATCCAGTCCCAGCAGCAAGGCGGTTTTGCGCAAGGTGTCGATCTGGAAGGGAATCACCTGGCCATCGGCCAAATGAATGGCCTGGGCCTCCAGGTCCACACTGATCTGCGCCTGCTCGGGCTGGCTCACAACCTGCCCCAGTTTCTGCAACACCGCCTCCTCCAGCGTGATCAACAACACCCCATTACGCTGGCAGTTATCGTAGAAAATCCCGGCAAAACTGCTGCCGATCAGCGCGCGAATCCCGGTCTGTTTCAACCCCCACACCGCGTGTTCACGGCTGGAGCCGCAACCAAAGTTCGGCCCCACCACCAGGAAACTCGCCCCTTGCCAGGCCGGTTGGTTCAGCACGAACGCGGGGTTGGGCTCGCCGGAGGGCAAGAAACGCAGGTCAAAAAACAAACCACGATCCAGCCCACTGCGGTCGATGCCCTTGAGAAACTGCTTGGGCATGATCACGTCGGTGTCGATATTCGCCGCCAGCATGGGCGCGGCCTTGCCGGTGATGCGGGTAAACGGTTGCAGGCTCATGGGCGGTCTCCAAAGTGGCGGATATCGGTGAGGCGGCCGGTGATCGCTGCGGCAGCGACCATCGCCGGGCTCATCAGGTGGGTACGCGCCCCCGCGCCCTGGCGGCCTTCGAAGTTGCGGTTGGTGCTGGAGGCGCAGCGGTCGCCCGGGGCCAGTACGTCATCGTTCATTGCCAGGCACATCGAGCAGCCTGACTGGCGCCATTCAAAACCAGCCTCAATAAAGATCGCCGCCAGCCCTTCGGCCTCGGCCTGGTCGCGCACTTCGGTGGAGCCCGGCACGATCATCGCCCGCACATGGTCAGCCACGTGCTTGCCACGCACCACGCTGGCGGCGTCGCGCAGGTCTTCGATACGGGCGTTGGTGCAGGAGCCGATAAACGCATGGCTGATGACGATGTCGCTCAGCGGCATGCCGGCCTCCAGGCCCATGTAGTTGAGGGCGCGGCGCATGTCCTGGCGCAGGATCAGGTCGCTGACGTCCTGCGGGTCCGGGACGCGGGCGCCAATCGGCGCAGCCTGGTCGGGGCTGGTGCCCCAGGTGACCATGGGTTCCAGGGTGCTGGCGTCCAGATGCACTTCCTGGTCGAACACTGCGTCGGCGTCCGAATGCAGTTGGCGCCAGCCCACCAGCGCCTGTTCCCACAGCTCGCCCTTTGGCGCGCGCGGCTTGCCCTTGAGGTAGGCGAAGACTTTTTCGTCCGGCGCCATGAACGCACCGCGCGCCCCGGCTTCCACCGCCATGTTGCAGATGGTCATGCGCGCCTCGACGCTCAACGCGTCGATGGTGGCGCCGCGAAACTCGATGGCATAGCCGGTGGCACCGGAGGCACCGATCTTGCCGATCAGCGCCATGATCACGTCCTTGGAGGTCAAGCCCTTGGCCAACGCCCCGTCGACCGTCACGCGCATGGTTTTAAGGCGCTTGTAGACCAGCGTCTGCGAGGCCAGCAGGTGCTCGATTTCCGAGGTGCCGATGCCAAACCCGAAAGCCCCGAGGGCGCCGTAGGTGGTGGTGTGGCTGTCACCGGCGGCAATCACCATGCCCGGCAGGATAAAGCCCTGTTCCGGGGCAATCACGTGCTCGATGCCTTGGCGTTTGTCGAGGATGTCCAGCAGTTCGATGCCGAAATCCCGGCAGTTCTCCGCCAGGTACGACACCTGCCGCGCGCCGCCCGCATCGGGCATGGCCGCAATGCGCTGTGGCGTGGTGGGGTTCACATGGTCAACCACCGCCAGCGCCGTGCCGGGGCGCCATACGTCACGGCCAGCCTCGCGCAGGCCGCTGAACGCCTGGGGGCTGGTGTATTCGTTGATCACCTGGCGATCGATGTACAGCAGGACATGGCCCTGATCATCCAGGGGGCACACCGTGTGGGAATCGATGTGTTTGTCGTAGAGGGTTCTGGCAGGCATTTTTTCTAGGCTCATTTTTGTAGGCGCTCACACAACGGTATGAGCCCATCCTACCCAGCCGCCCCGCCCCATCAATGGCGCCTGGGTGATGGCTTGGAACATGTTTCGTGTTCGATCGCGGCGGCAAACCACGCTGAATGTGAGCCTGAAACAATTTCTTTCATATCCGGCTTAGGGATTTGCCCTTCTCATCCGTCTTAACTTAGATACAGCCCGTCGCGTCAGCAAAAGCTACGACCGGCCTTTTCCGGGCCTTCTTTGCCCCCCTCCGATCAAGACCCTCATTCACATGTCGAAGAAGTCACGCTCAAAACTCTGGTTTCTCGTACACAGTTGGCTGGCATTGCCCATCTGGTTCTTTGTACTGATCGTCTGCATCACCGGCACCCTGGCGGTGGTCAGCCAGGAAATCGTCTGGCTGGCCAACCCGGACATCCGCGCCAGCAAGCCGTCGGATGACGCCGAGCCACTCAGCTATGACCAGGTGATCAGCGCGATCAAGCGCGCCGAACCCCAGGTCATCGTGCAGTCGATCATTCGCCCGGATGAGTCGCACTTTGCCCTGAGCACCGAACTCAGCTATCCCGACGGGCGCTCCGTAACCGTCTACGTCAACCCGTACACCGGGGCCATCCAGGGCATCAGCCCGTCGTTCGACTTCAAGCAATTTACCCGCGCCTTGCACGGCTGGTGGTTGGTGCCATTCACCAATGGCTACAGCTGGGGCTGGTACCTGGTGTCATTGCTCGGCCTGCCGTTGCTGGCCTCGCTGGTCACCGGGCTGGTGGTGTACAAACGCTTCTGGAAAGGCTTCCTGCGCCCTACCCTGCGCATCCGCCACGGCGCGCGGATCTTCTGGGGCGACTTCCACCGCCTGAGCGGGATCTGGTCGATCTGGTTCATCGCGGTCATTTCCATCACCGGCACCTGGTTCCTGATCCAGGCAATCCTGGGCGACAACCAGATCTCCATCTCCAGCGAGCCCATCGTGCCAGTGATCGCCCGGGAGAAAGTACCGATGTCCGCCCCCGGCGTGCCTTCACCGATGATTCCCCTGGACGAAGCCATCGAAATTGCCAGCCAGCGCATCCCGGGGCTGGAAACCAGCTTTGTGGTCTTGCCACTCAATGCCTACAGCCACCTGCAGATCGGCGGCCGGGGCTGGTACCCGTTGATGTACCAGACCGCACAGATCAACCCCTATAACGGCGAAGTGGCGGTGTCGCACCTGCTGTCCAACCGCTCGACGCTGGAGTTTGTCACCGAGTCCATGCGCCCGCTGCACACCGGCGACTTCGGCGGTTTGTGGGTCAAGCTGATCTGGGCTTTCTTCGGCCTGCTGTTAAGCATGATGGTGCTGAGCGGCTTGCTGATCTGGACCAAACGCACGGCCCTGGCCACCCTCAACGCCCTCAAGCGCAGTGCCAAAGCCCCGCGCCAGGCAGCTCCTATACCGGCCATGAGCATTGAAACCACGGAGGGCAACCGATGAGCAAGGTCGCCGCTGCTGTACCCCCTTCGCCACTGCGGGCCTTTTGGCTGAAATGGCGCTTCCATATCAATGTGCTGCTGTTGTTGGTACCGCTGGGCTTCATGCCCAAATACTTTGCCGACGCTGCGTTGTTCCGAGGCGACACCGGCATCGGCGAACGGGTGGCAGGTGAAGTGCAGGTCGGGCCCTGGAGCCTGACCCTCGCCGAATTTCGCAATGAAGGCCCGCGCCCCGACCCGGCCGGCCCGATGAAGTTTTTCAACGCCGCCCTGTGCGCCTCCTGCGCCGAACAGGTCAAGGCCACTTACCTGCGTATCGGCAAGCCCCGCAGCCTGCGGGCAGCCGGGGTGATCTTCTTTGGCACGCCGTACCGCATGGGCGCGATGTTGCCAGTGCCGGAGCGCACCCCGGCCGACGCCGAACTGTGGGTCACCATGGAAGGCTGGGACGGCACGATGCACCAGGGTTCCATCCCGCTGAGCCAGGCCTCGCCTGCCACTATTGCCTGGCTGAACAAGCAAGGAGTCAAACCATGACGTTGAAGCGCCTATCCCGCGTATTGCTAGTGCTGTGCGCCGGGTTCAGTACCGTGGCCCTGGCCCACAACCCGATGTGCGAGTGCAAGGAAATTGCCGGTGAGCAGATCCAGTGCACCGGCGGCTTCTCCGACGGCAGCGGCGCGCCCGGCGTGACCCTGGACGTGATCGGCTACGACGAAACCGTCCTGTTGCCGGGCAAGCTCGGTCAGGACTCGACCCTGACCTTCAAGAAGCCCTCGGCCGAGTTCTATGTGCTGTTCGACGCTGGCCCCGGCCACGTCGTTGAGATCGACCAAGCGGATATCCAGCCGCAATGAGTACCACACAGGTTGTACGCCCCGCCGGGGCCGGCCACGAAACCCTCTATGTGCTGCTGTTGTGCCTGATCATCCTCGCCGTGGCCGGTTCGGTGATTGCCCTGCATGGCGAAAGCCAGGAAGTCGCCGCCGTGCCCAGCCACCAGTTGGACGCGCGCCGCGACCTGAGCGCAGCCGAACAAGGGATCTACGCCGACCTGCGGGTGACCCTGGACGAGATTCAACTGCTGCAACAGGAGCAAAGCGCCCTGCCGACGCCGCAGCAATTGGCCGAAGAAGGCTTTGCACCGTTTGCCAAGGACGCCAGTTCGGTCAGCCGTGGCGATCATCGCTGGCAACTGCTTGCGCCGTCGGCCTACCTGGGCGTGAGCCAGGCGCCCGCCACCAGTGGCTCGCTGCTGATGCGCGTGCACGATGGCGAGCCGGATGTGTGGCTCAACCGCCAGGCCAACCTCGCGCCCCCTTCCGACCTGACCGACCCGGCACTGATCGCGGCCGGCTGGAAGCAGGTGGTCACGCAATTCGATGCCGGCGTCACCCGCCAGCACCGTCACTGAACGAGAAGACCGAGTGCCCATGTCCATTTCATCCCCGTTGTTGCGTCTGTTGCTGGTCGGCCTTATCAGCCTGATGCTCACCCCCCTGGCGAACGCCGAGGCGGCCAAGCGCCTGCGAATCGGCATCACCCTGCACCCTTATTACAGCTACGTGGCCAATATCGTCGGCGACAAGGCCGACGTGGTGCCGCTGATCCCGGCCGGCTTCAACCCCCATGCTTACGAACCGCGCGCCGAAGACATCAAGCGCATCGGCACCCTGGACGTGATCGTGCTCAACGGCGTCGGCCATGACGACTTCGCCGACCGCATGATCGCCACCAGCGAGCGTCCGGACATCCCGGTGATCGAAGCCAACGCCAACGTGCCGTTGCTGGCGGCCACCGGTAACGCGGCGCGTGGCGCAGGCAAGGTGGTCAACCCGCACACCTTTTTGTCGATCAGTGCCTCGATTGCCCAGGTGAACAACATCGCCCGCGAACTGGGCAAGCTCGACCCGGACAACGCCAAGACCTACACCCAGAACGCCCGCACCTACGGCAAACGCCTGCGCCAGATGCGGGCCGATGCACTGGCCAAGTTGACCAGCGCGCCGAACCCGGACCTGCGTGTGGCCACCGTGCACGCGGCCTACGATTACCTGCTGCGCGAGTTTGGCCTGGAAGTGACGGCCGTGGTCGAACCGGCCCACGGCATCGAGCCCAGCCCCAGCCAGCTGAAAAAGACCATCGACGAACTGCGCGCCCTGGATGTGAAGGTGATCTTCTCGGAGATGGATTTCCCGTCCACCTATGTCGACACCATCCAGCGTGAGTCGGGAGTCAAGCTGTACCCGCTTTCGCATATCTCCTACGGCGAATACACCCCTGAAAAATACGAAGTGGAGATGACCGGCAACCTCAACACGGTGGTGCGGGCCATCCAGGAGTCAGGCTCATGACCGCGGCCGAACACCTGAGCGTGGCCAGCGTTGGCCCGACCCTCGACTTCGACGCGGTGTCGCTGACCCTGGGCCGCACCACCATCCTGGACGGCGTGAAATTCCAGGTGCAGCCCGGCAGCATCCATGCGCTGGTGGGCCCGAACGGCGGCGGCAAAAGCTCGCTGATCAAGACCCTGCTGGGGCAGACGCCGCATCAGGGCCAACTGCGCCTGCACTGGCCGACTACGCCCGGCACCATCGGCTACGTGCCCCAGGCGCTGGAGTTTGACCGGGGCCTACCCATGACCGTCGACGACTTCATGGCCGCCATGTGCCAGCGCCGCCCGGCATTTCTCGGGCTATCGCGGCACTACGCCGGGGCGATTGGCGATGCGCTGGAGCGTGTCGGCATGCAGGACAAGCGCAAACGCCGCATGGGCGCGCTGTCTGGCGGTGAACGCCAGCGCGTGCTGCTGGCCCAGGGCTTGATCCCGGCGCCGCAACTGCTGGTACTGGATGAGCCGATGTCGGCGCTCGACGAGGCAGGGATCCAGGTGTTCGAACGCCTGCTCAATGACTGGCGCCTGGCCGGCATCACCGTGTTGTGGATCGAGCATGACCTGGAAGCCGTGGGCCGCCTGGCCGATCGCGTCACCGGCCTGAACCGTCGTGTGCTGTTCGACGCTACGCCGAAGGAAGCGTTGACCCCGGACCGCCTGCTGACCCTGTTCTCCACCCACCCTCGGAGCCCGGTGCAATGAGTTATGAAGCGTTTCGCCTGATGGTCCAGGGCTGGGCTTCTTCCGGATACCTGCCGGAAGCGCTGGCCTATGGTTTTGTGGTCAACGCCCTGCTCGCCGGCCTGCTGATCGGCCCGGTACTGGGCGGCCTGGGTACGTTGGTGGTGGTCAAGCGCTTTGCGTTTTTCTCCGAAGCGGTCGGCCACGCGGCACTCACCGGCGTGGCCGTCGGCATCCTGCTGGGTGAACCCTACACCGGGCCCTATGGCGCCCTGTTCGGGTACTGCCTGCTGTTCGGCATCCTGCTCAACTACCTGCGCAACCGCACCGGGTTGGCGCCCGACACCTTGATCGGCGTGTTCCTCTCGGTGTCCCTGGCCCTGGGCGCCAGCCTGCTGCTGATCCTGGCGGGCAAGATCAACGTGCATATTCTGGAGAACGTACTGTTCGGTTCGGTGTTGACGGTGAATGGCAACGACCTGCTGGTGCTGGCGGTTGTTGGCTCGCTGGTCATGGCGTTGGCGTTGCCGCTGTACAACCGCATCATGCTTGCCAGCTTCAATCCGCAACTGGCGGCGGTGCGCGGGGTGGCGGTAAAGACCCTGGATTATCTGTTTGTGATCCTGGTGACGCTGATCACCGTGGCGGCGGTCAAGGTCATCGGCGCGATCCTGGTGGGCGCCCTGCTGGTCATCCCCGCCGCCGCAGCGCGCCTGCTGAGCCAGTCGCTCAAGGGTTTCTTCTGGGTCTCGGTGATCATTGCCACGGTCAGCACGCTGTGCGGGATCCTGCTGCCGATCATCTTCGACCTACCCATCCCGTCCGGTGCCGCGATCATCCTCGTGGCCGGTATCGCCTTCGCCTTTGCCGCCATCGCGCGCGGCACCGTGCCCAGCCTCAAAGGGAATCTTGGATAATGCGCTCCGTTCTTCATCCTCTGGCCCTGGCCATCGCTTGCTTGTTCACCACGCCACTGATGGCGGCTGAAGCGGCCAAACCAGTTGCCCAAGCGGCAAAACCGGTCAAGGTACTGGCCTCCTTGCCGATCACCTACGGCCTGGCTGAAGTGCTGCTCAAAGGCACCGCCGTACAGCTCGAACGCGCCGCCCCGGCCAACCTGCCCGGTTCGCGGCAAGTGTCCTATTTCACCGGCCGTGGCGCGCCGGCTTTGAGCAAGCTGGCACAGGACGCCGACGCCGCCATTGGCTTGCGTTCGCTGTGGGCGGATGACCCGCTGTACCCGGTGGCGCGGCGCAGCAATATCCGCATCGTCGAAGTGGATGCCGCACGCCCGGTGGACGGCGGTTTGCCGGGCATTGCCGTGCAACCCGGCAGCACCGATGGCCTGAACAGCCAGCCGTGGCAATCGAGCAACAACCTGGGGCGTATGGCCGACGTGCTCGCCGCCGACCTCAGCCGCCTGGCGCCCGACGCCAAGCCCACGATCGACGCCAACCTCGCCGCCCTCAAACAGCGTCTCCTCAAGCTCACCGCAGACAGTGAAGCGCGGCTGGCCAAGGCGGATAACCTTACGGTGGTCAGCTTGAGCGATCACTTCGCCTACCTGGTCAGCAGCCTGAACCTGGAATTAGTGAGCACAGATGCACGGCCGGACGCCGACTGGACGCCCAAGGCCTTGCAAAAGCTCAGTGCCGAATTGAAGGAGAACGACGTGGCGGTGGTGTTGCACCATCGTCAGCCGAGTGAGGCGGTGAAGGCGGCCATCGAGGCAGGTGGCTCGCAATTACTGGTCTTGAACGTAGACGGCGCAGACCCGGTGGAGGAACTCACCACCAACACCGACTCACTGATCAAAGCCCTGACACCTTAACCTTGTAGGAGCCGGCTTGCCGGCGATGGCGTCCCTAACATCGCCGCCAAATCTGAAGGCCTCATCGCCGGCAAGCCGGCTCCTACAGGGAATGTGGCGTGATTAAGCGACGTCGACACCGACGTGGATGGCGTCATGCCGCCAGAACTCCAGATCGCAGTCGATCAAGCGCTGATGCTGATCGTAATTGACCCGGGCAATGCGCAAGCCCGGGCTGCCCACCGACACGCGCAACGCGGCGGCGGCTTCCACGGGCAGAGACGTCGGCACAATTTCAAAACGCACCCGCCCGTAGTGCAAGTCATATTGACGGGCATACAACTCAGTCATCGACTGATTCAAGTCGCACTCCAGAATCCCCGGAAAATACTGCGGGTTGAGGTAGTGCTCCACATACAGCACTAAACGCCCATCAATGCGCCGGCCCCGGCACACCTGGATCACGCTGGACAATGCCGGCAACTGCAACCACGCACACACCGCTGCCGACGCCGGCTGCAGCCGCGCGGAAATCACCTCGGTGGACGGCACCCGCCCCTGGTCGCTGACCATCGCGTGAAAGTGGCTGCGCTGCATCAGGTTATAGGCCAGCCGGGGTGGCGAGACAAACCAGCCGCGGCGCTCCTCGCGATAGATCTGCCCCTGGGCCTCCAGCTGTAACAAGGCTTCCCGCACCGTAATGCGAGTGGTACCAAACAACTCGCTGAGCTTGCGCTCGGCGGGCAATTTACTCGCAGGCGGCAACAGGCCGTGGTCGATCTGCTCTTGCAGCGCCAGGCCGATGGATGTCACCGCCTTGATTGCCTCATCACGCATCAATGTTACCTATCTGGACTAGACCAGCACCGCTTCGGTGCACAAACCGCGCTCTATCAGGGCTTGAGCTGTTGCCTGCCAGCCTAGGCATTACAGATGACCGACAGATGACAGCCCCTCTCACGCCCCTGCCCCACACTCTGCAATACATCGGCCAAGTCGAGTGCCTGCGGGCATTTGGGCATGGTCTACGCTCACTCTGCGACCAGCGACATCCGCGATTTAAAAACGACATCGACATGAAACTGTCATCAGGCACGCCTAGATTGGCTCAGGTATTGCTGACCTAGACCAACACCACCGCAAACGTCGACAAAAACGCAGCGTTGAAAACGCCCAAAGGAGCTTCGGATGAAACAGCTTTTCCTGGCATCACTGTTAGGCTCGACCATTGCCATGTGCACCGCCGCCATGGCTGCTGATACCGATTTGAAAACCCTGGAAGCTGCCGCGAAAGCGGAAGGCGCCGTCAACAGCGTCGGCATGCCCGATGACTGGGCCAACTGGAAAGGCACCTGGGAAGACCTGGCCAAGACCTACGGCCTCAAGCACATCGACACCGACATGAGCTCGGCCCAGGAAATCGCCAAGTTCAAGGCTGAAAAAGACAACGCCAGCGCCGACATCGGCGACGTGGGCGCAGCCTTCGGTCCGATTGCGGTGAAGCAAGACGTGACCCAGCCGTACAAACCGTCCACCTGGGCCCAGGTGCCGGATTGGGCAAAAGACAAGGACGGTCACTGGGCGCTGGCCTACACCGGCACCATCGCCTTTATCGTCAACAAGAAGCTGCTGCACGGTTCGGAAGTGCCCACCAGCTGGGCTGACCTGCAAAAAGGCAAGTACAAGGTCTCCATCGGTGACGTGAGCACCGCGGCCCAGGCGGCCAACGGCGTACTGGCCGCCGCCATCGCCAATAAAGGCGACGAAAAGAACATCGCCCCTGGTCTGCAGTTCTTCACCAAGATCGCCCAGCAAGGCCGTCTCTCGCTGTCCAACCCGACCATCGCCACCATGGAAAAAGGCGAAGTCGAAGTGGGCGTGGTCTGGGACTTCAACGGCCTGAGCTACAAGGCCAAGATGGCCAACCCGGATGACTACGTGGTGCTGATCCCATCGGACGGTTCGGTGAAGTCCGGCTACACCACCATCATCAACAAATACGCCAAGCACCCGAACGCCGCCAAGCTGACCCGCGAATATATCTTCAGCGATGCCGGCCAACTCAACCTGGCCAAGGGCAATGCGCGTCCTATCCGTGCTGAAACCGACCTGAAACTGCCGGCCGATATCGCCAAGAACCTGATCCCGGGCGAGCAGTACACCAAGGCCAATCCGCAGCCGATCAAGGATGCCGATGCCTGGGAAGCGACTTCCAAGAAGCTGCCTCAGCTGTGGAACGAGCAAGTCATCGTAGAAATGAAGTAATCAGGCTCACTGCCTGAAATGCGGCCGGTGTGGGAGCTGGCTTGCCTGCGATAGCGGTCTGACATTCAGCCTCTATGTCGACTGATACGCCGCTATCGCAGGCAAGCCAGCTCCCACATTTTGACCCGGTTACGCCAGAGAATTTGAGTCAAACCACCTGTTGCGGAGCTCCAGCCCCCATGAAGCACAATGTCATCCTTGTCGTGCTCGACGGCCTGAACTTCGAGGTTGCGCGGCACGCCATGGGGCACTTGCAGGCCTATGTCGGCGCAGGACGCGCAGCGCTCTACAAGCTGGAATGTGAACTGCCCGCCCTGTCCCGCCCGTTGTATGAATGCATCCTGACCGGCGTGCCACCGATCCAGAGCGGTATCGTGCACAACCATGTTTCACGCCTGTCCAACCAACGCAGCATTTTCCATTACGCCACCGACGCCGGCCTCACCACAGCGGCGGCGGCCTACCACTGGGTCAGCGAGTTGTATAACCGCACGCCCTTTATCGCCGCCCGTGATCGTCATACCGACGACAAGGCGCTGGCGATCCAGCACGGGCATTTCTACTGGAATGACCACTACCCCGATTCCCACCTGTTCGCCGACGCCGAAAGCCTGCGCCGCAAACACGCGCCGAACTTCCTGGTGGTGCACCCGATGAACATCGACGACGCCGGGCACAAGCACGGCCTCGACACACCGCAGTACCGCAACAGCGCACGCTCGGCCGATATCATCCTCGCCGACTACCTGCAAGGCTGGCTCGACGCCGGCTACCAGGTGCTGGTGACGGCCGACCATGGCATGAACAACGACCGCTCCCACAACGGCCTGCTGCCGGAAGAGCGCGAAGTGCCGTTGTTCGTCCTTGGCGATGCCTTCAGCCTGGAGGCCAATGCCGCGCCCCGGCAGACCGAACTGTGCGGCACCGTCTGCGAACTACTGGGCGTGCCCCACGACAAACCTGTATGCCGGGAGCTGTTGAAATGACCCGTGGTAAATGGCTGGCGCTGCTGTGCCTGGTGCCGTTCGCGCTGTTCTTTATCGTGTTCGAAATTGCCCCGCTGGTGTGGGTGCTGATCAACAGCCTGCAAACCGAGGAAGCCGGCTGGGGCCTGGAAAACTTCACGCGCATCTTCAGTTCGAAGTTCTACCTGCAAGCCATCCAGTTCAGCCTGGAGATCAGCTTCTATTCCAGTGTCTTCGGCATCATCATCGCCACGCTGGGCAGCTACTCCCTGCGCCGGGTGGATTCGCCGCTGCGCAATTTCGTCACCGCCTTCGCCAACATGACCAGCAACTTTGCCGGCGTGCCCCTGGCGTTCGCGTTCATCATCCTGCTGGGTTTCAACGGCAGCATCACCCTGATGCTCAAGCAGGCCGGGATCATCCAGGACTTCAACCTGTATTCCAAAACCGGCTTGATCATCCTGTACACCTACTTCCAGATTCCCCTCGGTGTGTTGCTGCTCTACCCGGCCTTCGACGCACTGCGTGAAGACTGGCGCGAGTCGGCTGCCCTGCTGGGCGCCAATGGCTGGCAGTTCTGGCGGCATATCGGCCTGCCCGTGCTCACGCCGGCGCTGCTGGGCACCTTCGTGATCCTGCTGGCCAACGCGCTGGGCGCCTACGCCACGGTGTATGCACTGACCACTGGCAATTTCAACGTACTGCCGATCCGCATCGCGGGCCTGGTCTCCGGCGACGTGTCACTGGACCCGAACATGGCCAGCGCCCTGGCCGTGGTGCTGGTGGCGCTGATGACCGTGGTCACCGTGGTCCATCAACTGCTGCTCAAGAGGAGCTACCATGTCTCGCGCTGAAGCCGGCCCGGCCACCCTCTACCATCGGGTCGTGGTGTATCTGTTGTTCCTGATCCTGGTGTTGCCGCTGGTGGGCACCTTTGTCTACTCCATTGCGAGCAGTTGGTCGGCCACCGTGCTGCCGGCCGGCTTTACCGTGAAATGGTATGTGCAACTGTGGAGCGACCCGCGCTTCCTGGCCGCCTTCGGCCAGTCGCTGCTGGTGTGCGTGGGTGCGCTGATCCTGTCGGTGGTGCTGATCCTGCCGCTGCTGTTCGTGGTGCACTACCACTTCCCCAGGCTCGACGCCTTGATGAACATCCTGATCCTGCTGCCCTTCGCGGTGCCGCCGGTGGTGTCGTCGGTAGGCCTGCTGCAACTGTACGGCTCCGGGCCGTTAGCGATGGTGGGCACGCCGTGGATATTGATCGGTTGCTACTTCACCGTGGCGCTGCCGTTCATGTACCGCGCGATCACCAACAACCTGCAAGCCATCAACCTGCGTGACCTGATGGACGCCTCCCAACTGCTCGGCGCCAGCACCTGGCAGGCCGCGATCCTGGTGGTGCTGCCCAACCTGCGCAAAGGTCTGATGGTTGCCCTGCTGCTGTCGTTCTCATTCCTGTTCGGCGAATTCGTGTTTGCCAACATCCTGGTAGGCACCCGCTACGAAACCCTGCAGGTGTACCTCAACAATATGCGCAACAGCAGCGGCCACTTCACCAGTGCCGTCGTCATTTCCTATTTCTTCTTTGTGCTGGTGCTGACCTGGGCCGCCAATATCTTGAACAAGGACAAAAGCCAATGAGCTTCGTCAGCGTCCAACATTTGCAAAAAGGCTACGCCGGCACCCCGGTGTTCAGCGACATCAACTGCGAAATCGCCAAGGGCGAATTCGTCACCCTGCTCGGCCCGTCCGGTTGCGGCAAGTCCACCCTGCTGCGTTGCATCGCCGGCCTCACGCCGGTGGACAGCGGCAAAATCCTGCTGGATGGCCAGGACATTGTTCCGCTCAGCCCGCAGAAACGACACATCGGCATGGTGTTCCAGAGCTACGCGCTGTTCCCCAACATGACCGTGGAACAGAACGTCGCCTTCGGCCTGCGCATGCAAAAGGTCAACGCTGACGACAGCCACAAGCGCGTGCAGGAAGTGCTGCAACTGGTCGAACTCAAGGACCTGGCCGGCCGCTACCCGCACCAGATGTCCGGTGGCCAATGCCAGCGCGTGGCCCTGGCCCGCTCGCTGGTCACCCGCCCACGCCTGCTGCTGCTCGATGAACCGCTGTCGGCACTCGATGCACGGATTCGCAAGCACCTGCGCGAACAGATCCGCCACATCCAGCGTGAACTGGGGCTGACCACCATCTTCGTGACCCACGACCAGGAAGAAGCCTTGACCATGTCTGACCGCATCTTCCTGATGAACCAGGGCAAGATCGTGCAGAGCGGCGACGCCGAAACCCTCTACACCGCCCCGGTGGATGTGTTCGCGGCGGGCTTTATCGGCAACTACAACCTGCTGGACGCCGACAAGGCCACCCAACTGCTGCAACGCCCGATCAACAGCCGCATCGCCATTCGCCCGGAAGCCATCGAGCTGAGCCGCAGCGGCGAACTCGACGCGCTGGTGCGCAGCCATAGCCTGCTGGGCAACGTAATCCGCTATCGCATCGAGGCGCGCGGCGTGGAGTTGGTGGTGGACGTGCTCAACCGTTCGGCCGACGACCTGCACCCGGACGGGCAACGCCTGGCACTGTCCATCGACCCAAGTGCCTTGTGTGAAGTAGCCTGATGCAACGATTGATTGAGAGAGCGTGACCGATGGCATTGGTAATTTTTGATCTGGACGACACCCTCATCCACGGTGACTGCGCCACCCTGTGGAGCGAGCAGATGGGCCGCCTGGGCTGGGTCGACCCTGAGTCGTTCATGCGCAAGAACAACGAACTGATGGACGCCTACAGCCAGGGCAAGCTGCTGATGGAAGACTTCATGACCTTCAGCCTGGAGCCGATGATTGGCCGCACACCGGAAGAAATCGAACACCTGGTGGAGCCGTGGGTCGAGGACGTGATCGAGCCGCTGATCTACAGCGATGCCACCAAGACCATCGCCCGCCACCGGGCCAATGGCGACCGGATCCTGGTGATTTCGGCGTCGGGCACGCATTTGGTCAAGCCGATTGCCGCGCGCATCGGCATCGACGAAGTGCTGGGGATCGATCTGGACGTCAGCCATGGCGTGTACAGCGGCCAGACCGTGGGCGTACTGACTTACCGCGAAGGCAAGATCACCCGCTTGCTGGAATGGCTGGAACAGGAAGGCGAGACGTTGGACGGCGCGTATTTCTATTCGGATTCGCGCAATGACCTGCCATTGCTGAGCAAGGTAGAGTACCCGCAGGTGGTGAACCCGGATCCGGTACTGCGCGAGCACGCGGAAAAGGCCGGCTGGCCGATCCACCACTGGGTCTGAATTTAAACCCTAACCCTGTAGGAGCCGGCTTGCCGGCGATAGCAGTGTGTCAGATGAAACATTCTTCATTGATACACCGCAATCGCCGGCAAGCCGGCTCCTACAGGGGGTGTTTCAGGTGAGGCTTTCGTCGATCACCAACACCAGCTTCCCGGAAATCTGGTTGGTCGCCAGCTCCGCAAACGCTGCCTCGGCGTCCTTGATCGGGAAGGTCTTGGCCAACTGCGGGCTCAGGCGCCCTTCGACAAACAGCGGCCACACGTGCTGGCTGAGGTCACTGAACAGGTCTGCCTTGAACTGATCGCTGCGGCTGCGCAGGGTTGAGCCCAGCAGTTGCACGCGCTTGCCCAGCACCTGGGCCAGGTCCAGCTTGGCCTCGCGGCCGCCCATCAGACCGATCAACACCCAGCGACCGTCCAGAGCCAGCAGCTTGAGGTCCAGCGCCGCATAGTCACCGCCGACCGGGTCGAGGATCACGTCGAACGGCCCGAAATCCCGCAAACCTTCGATGCCGTCGATACGCACCACACCGCCCTGGGCGCCCAGCGCTTCGCAATAGGCCAGGCGCTCTGCCGAGCCGACACTGACCCAGCACGGGCTGCCAAACGCCTTGCACAGCTGGATCGCCGCAGAGCCCACGCCGCTGGCGCCGGCATGCAACAACACCTTCTCACCGGGCTTGAGCCCCGCCAGCTGGAACAGGTTGAGCCACGCGGTGCTGTACACCTCAGGCAGGGCCGCCGCTTCGAGCAGCGACAAGCCCTCTGGCACCGGCAGTACGTGGCGTGCGTCCACCACCACTTCTTCGGCCATGCCGCCACCGGCCAGCAGTGCACACACGCGGTCGCCGACCTGCCAGGACGAGCCCGGGCCGACTTCGCTGATCACCCCGGAACACTCCAGGCCCAGCACGTGACTGGCGCCCGGGGGCGGAGGATAGAGCCCCGCACGCTGTAATAAATCGGCGCGATTGAGGCCCGCAGCCGCCACACGAATGCGAACTTGGCCTACATCGCAGGTAGGACGGGGTTCATCCAACCACTCCACGTGACCGTCAACGCCTTGCAATGCTTTCACAGTGCCTCCATAGTGAGTCTGGACTGAGCCCGTAGCTGTAGCGCCGGGCTTTTTGCATTATGCGACCGGACCATATGGAACCGGCTCCCTCAAAGACGGCCTAATATGCGTTATCAATTGCCCCCGCGTCGAATCAGCATGAAGCATTTGTTCCCAAGCACCGCCCTCGCTCTTTTCATTGGTCTCGGCTTCGCGTCGATGTCGACCAATACGTTCGCAGCCAACAGCTGGGACAACCTTCAGCCGGATCGCGATGAGGTGATTGCCAGCCTTAACGTCGTCGAGTTGCTCAAGCGCCATCACTACAGCAAGCCGCCGCTGGACGACGCTCGCTCGGTGATCATCTACGACAGCTACCTCAAGCTGCTGGACCCGTCGCGCAGCTACTTCCTGGCCAGCGATATCGCTGAGTTCGACAAGTGGAAGACGCAGTTCGACGACTTCCTCAAGAGCGGCGACCTGCAGCCCGGTTTCACCATCTACAAGCGCTACCTGGACCGCGTCAAAGCGCGTCTGGACTTCGCGCTGGCCGAACTCGACAAAGGCGTCGACAAGCTCGACTTCACCCAGAAGGAAACCCTTCTGGTGGACCGCAAGGACGCCCCCTGGCTGACCAGCACCGCCGCCCTCGACGACCTGTGGCGCAAACGCGTCAAGGACGAAGTGCTGCGCCTGAAGATCGCCGGCAAAGAGCCCAAAGCCATCCAGGAACTGCTGACCAAGCGCTACAAGAACCAACTTGCGCGCCTGGACCAGACCCGTGCCGAAGACATCTTCCAGGCCTACATCAACACCTTCGCGATGTCCTACGACCCGCACACCAATTATCTGTCGCCAGATAACGCGGAAAATTTCGATATCAATATGAGTCTGTCGCTGGAAGGCATCGGTGCCGTCCTGCAGAGCGACAACGACCAGGTGAAGATTGTGCGTCTGGTGCCAGCAGGTCCGGCAGACAAGACCAAGCAAGTCGCGCCGGCTGACAAGATCATCGGCGTGGCCCAGGCCGACAAAGAGATGGTCGATGTGGTCGGCTGGCGCCTGGACGAAGTGGTCAAGCTGATCCGTGGGCCGAAAGGTAGCGTGGTGCGCCTTGAGGTGATTCCGCACACCAACGCGCCGAACGACCAGACCAGCAAGATCGTGTCCATCACCCGTGAAGCGGTGAAGCTCGAAGACCAGGCCGTGCAGAAGAAAGTCCTCAACCTCAAGCAGGATGGCAAGGACTACAAGCTGGGCGTGATTGAAATCCCGGCCTTCTACCTGGACTTCAAGGCCTTCCGCGCTGGCGACCCGGACTACAAGTCCACCACCCGCGACGTGAAAAAAATCCTGACTGAGCTGCAGAAGGAAAAAGTCGACGGCGTGGTCATCGACCTGCGCAACAACGGCGGCGGTTCTCTGCAGGAGGCCACCGAGCTGACCAGTCTGTTTATCGACAAGGGCCCGACCGTGTTGGTACGCAACGCTGACGGCCGTGTCGACGTGCTCGAAGACGAAAACCCGGGCGCCTTCTACAAAGGGCCGATGGCGTTGCTGGTCAACCGTCTCTCGGCATCGGCTTCGGAGATTTTCGCCGGCGCCATGCAGGACTATCACCGTGCGCTGATCATCGGTGGCCAGACCTTCGGCAAAGGCACCGTGCAGACCATCCAGCCGCTGAACCATGGCGAGCTTAAGTTGACGTTGGCCAAGTTCTATCGGGTTTCCGGGCAGAGCACCCAGCATCAGGGCGTACTGCCGGATATCGACTTCCCGTCGATCATCGACACCAAGGAAATCGGCGAGAGCGCCCTGCCCGAAGCCATGCCGTGGGACACTATCCGTCCTGCGATCAAGCCGGCGTCGGACCCGTTCAAACCGTTCCTGACGCAGTTGAAGGCTGACCACGATGCGCGTTCCGCCAAGGATGCCGAGTTCGTGTTTATCCGCGACAAACTGGCCCTGGCCAAGAAGCTGATGGAAGAAAAAACCGTCAGCCTCAACGAAGCGGACCGTCGTGCGCAGCACACCTCCATCGAGAATCAGCAGCTTGTGCTGGAAAACACCCGCCGCAAGGCCAAGGGTGAAGACCCGCTCAAAGAGCTGAAGAAAGAAGATGAAGATGCACTGCCGGCCGAGCCGGAAAAAACCAAGCCGGAAGATGACGCCTACCTGGCGGAAACCGGTCGCATCCTGCTGGACTACCTCAAGATCTCCAAGCAGGTTGCAAAGCAGTAAATGATGGCAATTTAATGTGAACACTCCCCGGAGTGTCATCATATAGACATCATTCTGTCGTGAAATGAAGGACCGCAGGCGTTAAGCCTGCGGTCCTTTTTTTTCGATCGAGATCGCCATGACCATGACCGAACAGCTGAATGCCCTGAGCTCAATCCTGGCTCAAGGCAGTTTGCACAGCCTGTTCCAACCGATCATCTGCCTGTCCGAGAGGCGCATCCTCGGCTACGAGGCCTTGAGCCGTGGCCCGTCCAACAGCCCGCTGCACTCCCCCGTCGCGCTGTTCTCGGTGGCCAGCCACGCCGGGCGCCTCAGTGAGCTGGAGATCGCCTGCCGCGAGAGTGCCTGCCGACGCTTCAGCGAGCAGAAATTGCCGGGCAAGCTGTTCCTGAACATCTCGCCGGAATCCCTGATGGAAACGGCCCATCAACCGGGCCGCACGTTGCAATTGCTGCGTGACTTCGGCATTCCACCCAGCCAAGTCGTGATTGAGCTTACCGAGCAGACGCCGACCGACGATTTCGACCTGCTGCAGACTGCCTTGCACCACTACCGTGACATGGGCTTTGCGATTGCTCTGGATGACTTGGGCGCCGGCTATTCCAGCTTGCGGTTATGGTCGGAGCTGCGCCCGGATTATGTGAAGATCGACCGGCACTTTATCGACGGCATCCATCAGGATGCGCTCAAGCGTGAGTTTGTCGGTTCTATCCTGCAGATCGCCAAGGCGTCTCGCGCCCAGGTGATTGCCGAAGGCATCGAGCTACCGGAAGAGTTGGCGGTGCTCACGGAGATGGGCGTCGACCTCGTTCAAGGCTACTTGCTTTGCCGCCCCCAGGAGCACCCGCCGCAGGAGGTGCGGGCCATGCTGCCCAAGCAGGATAACGCCAACATCGCCCTCAACGAGGAAGGCAGCGACCTCAGCGCCCTGCTCAACGAGCAACCTGCGGTCGACCAGGACACTGCCACCGCGCAGGTGCTGGAATCGTTCCGCCGCCAGGCCAACCTCAACTCGCTGGCGGTGCTGGACGGGCGCGGCCACCCGGTGGGTATCGTGCACCGGCATTCGTTGTCTGACGCCCTGCTCAAGCCCTTTGCCACCGACCTGTTCGCACGCAAGCCGATCAGCCGTCTGATGAGCAATGACTTTCTTGCCGTGGAGCTGAGCCAGTCGCTGCAGCAAGTCAGTCGCCTGCTCACCAGCCGTGCGCGACAGCGCATCGAAGAAGATTTCATCATCACCTTGAACGGGGATTACCTGGGCCTGGGCCGGGTGATTGACGTGCTCAAGCTGATCACCGAACTGAAGATCCAGCAAGCGCGCTACGCCAACCCGCTGACCTTGTTGCCCGGCAACGTGCCGATCCAGCAATGCCTCACGCGCTTGCTGCAGCAACAGCGCGAGTCGGTGATCTGCTACGTGGATATCGACAGCTTCAAGCCGTTCAACGACATCTACGGTTATGGGCGTGGGGATGAAGTGTTGTTGTGCCTGGCGCAATGCCTGAATGATCGGGTAGACCCCAGCCGCGACTTTGTCGGGCATATCGGCGGCGATGATTTTCTGCTGGTGCTGGGTCCGCAGGACTGGCGCAAGCGGCTCAACCAACTGCTGGACGATTTCCACACCCAGTGTCGGCGGTTCTACCGTGCCGAACACTTGGATGCCGGTTGCTTCGTGGCATTGAACCGCCAGGGCGTGCGGCAGGAGTTTGCCCTGTTGTCGCTATCGATTGGCGTGGTGCATCTCTATCCACAGGCCTGTGGACAACTCGACGCCAGCCAACTGGCAGAATTGGCCTCCCAGGCCAAGCACCATGCCAAGGACGTGGCCGGCTACAGCATCCATGTGATCGACAGCATGGACATGCTGCCCCAACCGCTTTAGGCCTCGGCCGATTCCGGATACTCGTACTCGAACACCCGCACCACCTCCGAGGCGTGCCAGGACGCAGCGGCCACGCCATCGGATGGCCCGCTGAAGCGCCCCAGGCGCTCCACACACTCAAAGAAGCCGGTACGCGGCAGGCGGCTAGCGCCCTGGCTGATCACCAGCGAGCTGCGCAGCGGCTGCTCGGCCTTGGCATCCAGCGCCGCCAGATGTTCCAGGGCCGCCGCCAGGGTTTGCATGGCCGGCGTGGGAAATTGCAGGCGCTCCAGCAGCGCGCGGTAGGTCAGCAGATGGCGCTGGCGGCGCGCCTGGTCCAGTTCGTTGAGTAACCCATCCCAATGTTGACGGCTGATACGTAGGCTCAAGATTCATCCCTCCAACCTGCAACGCCCAATTCCCAGGCCAGGCTGCGGCGAATAGCGGCATCCGGCTGGCGCTCACCACTTTCAATCAATCCTAGATAAGAGGGGCTGATGCCCACGGTACGGGCCAAGGCCTCGATGGCCAGCCCTTTGGCTTCACGCAGGCCGCGCAGGTCTGCGAGCGGGCGCAGGTCCTGCTCGGGAGCGGGGGTTACAGCAGGGGAAAAAGCCTGGGTGGGTATCGGTTGACCGGCGGCTTTTAGTAGCGCCTGGTATTGATCCCATGGCAACACCGCGTATTCGGGTTCGCCATTGCGTGAAATTATCTGAATATCCATGACTGCCCCGTAGGATAACAACACTTACTAAGTAAGTTCTTTCCTTAGAAGTGTAATCCTAACAGCCACAAAGGTCGCAGGGGGATAGCCGCGTTGTCAGTTTTTTTGCGGGTTTTCCTTTGCCAGCAGTGCCGGGGTCGCGGGCAAGCGCTCAACCACCGCCAGTTTTTCCGGGCGCTGGGCATCGCGCCAGGCGCGAAAGGCGCTCAGCTCGCCGTCCAGGGTCTTCATGAGCCAGGCCAGCACCGCGATGTCGTCGAGCATGCCAAACACCGGAATAAAGTCAGGGATCGCATCAATCGGGCTCAAGAAGTACATCAGCCCGGCCACCACCGAGATCAGCGCCTTGGGACTGATCGCCCGGTACTCGCCGCGCCAGTAGGCCAGGCACAGGGCCTGGAGCAGCTTGAGATCGTCCTTGAGCTTGCCCAGCCGGTTGCCCTGGCTCGAACCTTTGGCGGCGACCGCAAACAGCAGGGTTGGCAGACGCCCCCGCCCCAGCAGGCGCGCGGCCATGGGCAGGAAGCGGGTGAAATTGAAGGGTGCTTTCATCGTCACTCCCGTTCCAGGCGACATAAAATGTTATCCACACAAATTGTGGATAACCTTGTGAACAGAGCCGGTTTTTTCGGCTGAAAGCCACGACCTGCAAGGCTTGCAGTCAGATCGGGCATTTTTTGCGCACATAAAAAAACCCAAGATTTCATTGACTTGGCGCTGATCTACGACTACCCGTGCTCGAGTCTTATATCAGACTCCCACCGGCCCCGGACGTTCGTTTGGATCTGTAGTGAGCGGGCTTGCCCCGCGCCAGGGGCGACACCGATCCAAATCCAGGGCCTGGTCCTTACTGAAACACCGCAGCGGTCACATTAGGGTGGAGTCGCCCCCGGCGCGGGGCAAGCCCGCTCACTACAAATAAGTGAACCGCAGAAACAACAACGCCCCGTCGAAACGGGGCGTTGTGTGTGCTCAGGCGCTGGTTACTTCTTGGCAGCCGGGGCAGCAGGGGCTTCAGGAGCGTCAGCCTTGGCTGGGTCCTTGATGGCCAGCAGCTTCAGGTTGAACACCAGTACCGAGTTGGCAGGGATCGCCGGGCTCGGGCTCTGGGCACCGTAGGCCAGGTCAGACGGGATGTACAGTTCGGCTTCTTCACCGACGTGCATCAGTTGCAGGCCTTCGACCCAACCCGGGATCACACCGCTGACTGGCAGGTCAATCGGGCTGCCACGGTCTTCGGAGCTGTCAAAGGTGGTGCCGTTGGTGAGCTTGCCGGTGTAGTGAACAGTCACGACGTCGGTTGGCTTAGGCTGGGCGCCATCGGATTTCTTCACGATCTTGTACTGCAGACCGGAAGCGGTGGTGACGACGCCGTCTTTCTTGGCGTTGTCTTCGAGGAATTTCTTGCCGGCGGCTGCCGACTCTTCACTCATCTTGGTCATGCGTTCTTCAGCACGCTTTTGCAGTGCGGCAAACGCTTCAACCAGTTCTTCGTCTTTCAGCTTCTGTTCTTTCTTGCCAACGGCATCTTCGATGCCTTGGGCTACCGCTTTGGAGTCCAGGTCATCCATGCCTTCTTGAGCAAGGCTTTTGCCCATGTTCAGGCCGATGCCGTAGGAAGCTTTCTGCGCCGGGGTTTTCAGCTCTACGCTGGTCTGCGAATCACAACCCGCAAGTACCAGGCTAACCAGGGCCACCGCCGCCGCCAACCGATGCTGTTTCATGCTATTTCCTTGTTCATGCGCCAATAGGGCATTCGAATAAAGTCGCGAGCTTATCAGGCGGCCACGACCAATGGCTACCGGCATGTGAGCGGGAAACTTCTGATAAGTTCACGTGTTTAAAAGCATTTTCATTCATTATGGAGGCCCGCGACGGATCGCGGGACCACACGCCACCAGGCTCATGGCCACTTGCCGCACCTGTGACGTGATGGCATAACAACGCTACAACTCGACAAGGATAGTTATCTTGCGCATTTTTTCCCGTGTTTTACTCCTGATATTTGCCCTGCTCGGCATCGCCCTGGCCGTGGTGCTCTATTACACCGTGAACCCCAAACTCCCGGACTACATGCCCGTGGAGCAGGTGCACTACCAGGATCAATGGAGTGCCGCCGACCGTCAGACCTACTACTTCACGCCCCAGGGCACCCAGGTAAAAGGCCTGCATTACGATTGGTTCACGGCCCTCGAACTGCCATTTTCGGACGCGCGTTTTGCCACGCCGGAGTACCTCGCACGCTTCGGTTTCCTGGTGGACCCCAAACAGGTTCCCACCTCGCAAAACCCCGGCAACCTGCCCGTCGGGTTCGCCCGTCATCAGAATGCCGGCAGCAACGTCGAGTACCTGGACATCACCTGCGCCGCCTGCCATACCGGTGAATTGCATTTCAAAGGCCAGGCCCTGCGCATCGACGGCGGCTCGGCCCAGCACGTGCTGCCCTCCAGCGTACCGACCCTGCGCGGCGGCAGCTTCGGCCAGGCCCTTGTCGCCAGCCTCGCTGCCACCTACTACAACCCGTGGAAGTTCGAGCGTTTTGCGCGCACCGTGCTCGGCACACATTACGACGATGACAGCAAAAAACAGCTGCGCCAGGACTTCAAGCAGTCGCTGAACCAGTTCCTCAAGGTTGCCTGGAACGACACCCATCGCGGCCTCTACCCCACCGAAGAAGGCCCGGGCCGTACCGACGCGTTTGGCCGCATCGCCAACGCCAGCTTCGGCGACGCCATTTCCCCGGACAACTACCGTGTCGCCAACGCGCCAGTGGACTACCCGCATTTGTGGGACATCTGGACCTTCGACTGGGTGCAATGGAACGGCTCGGCCCAGCAGCCCATGGCGCGCAATATCGGCGAAGCCCTTGGCGTGGGGGCCACGCTGCAGTTCTTCGACGGCGCCGGTCAACCGCTGCAAGGCGATGCGCGTTACCCCTCCAGCGTTAGGGTACGTGACCTCAACCTGATCGAAGAAACCCTGCAACGCCTCAAGCCACCGACCTGGCCCGAAGACTTGTTCGGTGCCATCGACAAGCCGCTGGCCGCCCAGGGCCGCGCCCTGTTCGCCGAGAACTGCGCCGGCTGCCACGTGCCCAGCGTCACCCAGGAAAATGGCCGTCCGGTGCAGCAACTGAAAATGCTGCCCGTGGACTACATCGGCACCGACCCCGGCACTGCCAGCAACATCGCCGACCAACGCTATGACCTCAGCGCGTTGCAGTGGGACCCGGCCGAATTGGCCAAGCTCAATGTCGAACTGCACCCCACCCCGACCGAGCCGCTGGACCTGAAAAAAATGTCGGTGGCCAAGGGCCTGGCCTACGTCACCGCCTTCGTCGAAGACCACGCCTACCGCGCCGCCGGCGTAACGCCAGCCGAACGCCCACGCCTGGACGGCTACGGCCTGCCCATCGGCGTGCGTGAACTGCGCGCCTATAAGGCTCGCCCGCTGGCCGGTGTCTGGGCGACCCCGCCGTTCCTGCACAACGGTTCGGTGCCGACGATCTACCAATTGCTCTCGCCTCAGGACGAGCGCAGCACCACGTTCTATAAAGGCACCTTCGACTACGACCCGCGCCACCTGGGCTTCCAGACCGACGCGTTCAAGAACGCCTTCCTGTTCGACACCAAAATCACCGGCAACCACAACAGCGGCCATGAATTCCGCGCCGGCCAACGGGGCAACGGCGTCATCGGCCGTGGCCTGCTACCGCAGGAGCGCTGGGCGCTGCTGGAATACCTCAAAGTGCTGGGCGGCCCGCTGGAGCAACAACTGCCATGATTATCCGATCGCAATACAACGAACGCTCCCTGCTCGCCCGCCTCTGGCTGCGCCTGGGCCGGTTTCTCGGCAAGACCATTCTGTGGCTGGTCGGCCTCGGGCTGCTCGGCTGGCTGGCTGCCACGACCTGGTTTGCCTGGCAACACAGCGGCCCGGTGTCGCCCAACGAGCAGATCCCGGCGGGTGAAGCGGCGATGACCCAGGGCATCATCCAGACCGCCGTACGCATCGTCGACCAGCACCGCGAAGGCACGCGCTACCTGCGCGACGCCCACGCCAAGGCCCACGGTTGCGTGAAGGCTGAAGTCAGCGTACTGGCAAACCTCGACCCCGCATTGCGCCAGGGTGTGTTCGCCGAGCCCGGCAAGACCTGGCAAGCGATGATGCGGCTGTCCAACGGCAACGCCTACCCGCAGTTCGACAGCATCCGCGATGCGCGGGGCATGGCGATCAAGCTGCTCGATGTACCGGGCAAACAGCTGATGGCCGACCAGCAAGCGCGCACGGAGCAGGACTTCGTGATGTTCAGCCACCCGAACTTCTTTGTCAGTGACGTGGCGGAGTACGCGCAAAACATCGGCGCCCAGGCCAACGGCAAGAAGGTCCTGGCGTTCTTCCCCAAACTTGATCCACGCAGCTGGCAGGTGCGGCACCTGTTCATCGCCCTGGCCACACTGGCACCCGCGCCGGCCAGCCCGACGCAGACCACGTACTTTTCGGTTTCGCCCTACAAGTTCGGCACGGCCAATGCCAAGTTCCGTGTCGCGCCCGACCCGCAAAGCTGCCCGGAATACGTGCTGCCCAAACAGAACCAGGACCTGCCGAACTTCCTGCGCAGCGCCCTGAATCAACAGCTCTCCACCGACCGCGTTCCGGCCTGTTTCGTGTTGCAGATCCAGCGCCAGAACCCGCAGAAATTCATGCCGATCGAAGACACCAGCATCGAATGGAAGGAAAGCGACGCGGCGTATGAAACCGTGGCCAAGGTAAAGATCCCGCCGCAGGATTTTGATACGCCAGCGCTGAACCTCGCGTGCGACAACCAGTCGTTCAACCCCTGGTTCGGGGTGGAGGCCCATCGCCCAATCGGCGGGATCAACCGCTTGCGCAAAGCGGTCTACGAAGCGATCAGCGACTACCGCCACAGCCGCAACCTGTAGGAGCCGGCTTGCCGGCGATGACGGTCAGCCAGACATGAACCTGTTGGCTGATACACCGCCATCGCTGGCAAGCCAGCTCCTACAAGGGCCATCCGCGCTCATCGCGTAAAGAATGCGTATAGATCGCCCCACTCGCATAACGATTACGTCGTCGCTATTGAGCCACTAAGCCTGCGCACTCTACCGTCACTTCCTACCCCCAACACCCGTAGGAAGTCATCGTGGAAAGTTCAACTTTAGGCATGGTCGTCCTGACAATGATTGCGCTCTTTGGCACCGCCGCGTTCTGCTTCGAGCACCTCGCCACGCGCGCCGACAAGAAAAAGAAGAGCAAGTAAGCGGGCCAGTCACATCCGCGCAACCCCAGACTTCAAAGGGATACCCCGGCAACGGGCTATCCCTTGTTTGCGTGTGCCCGCCGAACACACGCCTATATACCGTCTTAATGCCGCACCGGGTAATGAGTGCCCGAGCTTGATACGCCAGCCCTTAACCTCCCCGCGTCCGCAGTTGCGGCTTATTCATTCAGGGGAGTTACACCGTGCTCACACTTACCTTCATCTATATCGCCAGTGGCCTGAGTGCCGTCGGGCTGTTCGTTTATTTGGGCTATGCCCTTATTCGCGCCGAAAAGTTCTAGGGAGCCTGCCATGTACGACGTGATGTTTATGGGCCTCTCCCTGGTGTTTTTTGTTGCGACTGCCCTGGCCATTGTCGCCATGGGCAAGATTTGAACGGAGCCACGACATGCTAAGCACTTTGCTGGAATTTACGCTGGTCCTGGGGTTGATGACCGGGCTCGCCGTGTTGATGGGCCAGTGGCTGACCCGGGTGTTCACCGGCACCCGCCACGCCCTGCCGGAACGCTGTACTTATCGCCTGCTGGGCATCGACCCACAGGCCGGCATGGGCTGGGCCCGCTATGGCGCGGCGTTGCTGTTGTCGAATGCCGCCATGATGCTGCTGGGCTACCTGGTGCTGCGCTTGCAGGCCGTCATGCCGATCAACCCACTGGGCCTGGCCGCCCAGACGCCGGACCTGGCGTTCAACACCGCCGCGTCCTTTATCACCAACACCAACTGGCAGGCGTACTCGGGTGAAACCAGCCTGTCGAACTTCAGCCAGATGGCGGTGATCACCTTCCTGATGTTCGTCGGCGCCACCTCCGGCGTGGTCGCCGCTGCCGGTTTCATTCGCGGCCTTAGCCGCTCAAGTTCGGCGGATATCGGCAACTTCTGGGTCGACTTCACCCGCACGCTCTACCGCGTGATGCTGCCACTGTGCGTGGCGATGGCGTTGGTTTACGTGTGGCAAGGCATGCCGCAGACCTTTGCCTCGCAAGCCCTCGCCACCACCCTGGAAGGCGCGCAGCAACAGTTGATTGTGGGGGCGGTGGCCAGCTTTGAGTCGATCAAGCACATCGGCACCAACGGCGGCGGCTTCTTCAGCATGAACGCCGCCCACCCGTTCGAAAACCCCACGCCTTTGACCAACGTCCTGCACATCCTCAGCATGCTGCTAATTCCATCGGCACTGACCTACACCTTCGGCAGCATGCTGCTGCAACGCCGCCAGGGCTGGGTGTTCTTCGGCACCTTCCTGGTGATGTTCATCGGCTTTCTCGCGCTGGTGTACGGCGCTGAACAAGCCGGCAACCCGTTGCTGACCCAGGCCGGCGCAGACCAGACGCTGTCCATCGAACAGAGCGGCGGCAACATGGAGGGCAAGGAGCTGCGCTTCGGTATCGCCGACAGCAGCCTGTTCATTGCCACCACCACTGCCGCAACCACCGGCTCGGTCAACGCCATGCATGACTCGCTGACGCCCATGGGCGGCTTCGTGCCCCTGGCGCAGATGATGCTCAACTGTGTGTTCGGCGGTGACGGTGTGGGCTTTATCAACCTGATCCAGTACGCGCTGCTCACGGTGTTTTTGGTCGGCATGATGATCGGCCGCAGCCCGGAATTCCTCGGCAAGAAAATCGAGGCCCGTGAGATCAAGCTGGTGATGCTGTCGGTGCTCGCCCACCCCATCAGCATCCTTGGTTTCACCGCCCTCGCCGCCCTGTGGCCGGACACGATGGCCAGCCTCAACAACCTCGGCCCCCATGGGTTCAGCGAGGTGCTCTACGCCTACACCTCCGGCACCGCCAACAACGGTTCGGCGTTTGCCGGGCTGAACGCCAACACGCCGTTTTTCAACACCACCATTGGCCTGGCGATGTTGATCGGGCGCTTCTTCACCATGCTGCCGATGCTGGCCGTAGCCGGCTCCCTGGCGATGAAAAAAACCGTACCTGCCGGCGCCGGCACCATCCCCACTGCCACCCCGCTGTTCATGTTGCTGGTGGTGTTCGTGGTGCTGGTGGTCGGCGGCCTGACCTTCTTGCCTGCGCTCGCGCTTGGCCCGCTGGTGGAGCAATTGCAACTGCTCTCCGGCCAGACGTACAACTGAGGACACGCAGATGACCACTCAATCGATTTTCAAAGGCCTGCTGCGTCCAGTGCTGGTGTCGGCAGTGTTTTTCATGCTGCTGACCGGCCTGGCGTACCCCGCCTTCACCACGCTGGCTGCACAACTGTTATTCCCGCTACAGGCCAATGGCTCGCTGATCGAACGCGATGGCCAGGTGATCGGCTCCGCGCTGATCGGCCAACCGTTCACACAACCTGAGTACTTCCAGGGGCGCCCGAGCATGACCCTCGGTGCCGACCCGCAAGACCCGAGCAAGAGCATCTCGCAGCCTTATAACGCAGGCTCGAGCGGCGCCAGCAACCTCGGCCCGACCAGCCAGAAACTGGTTGACCAGGTGACCGCACGCGCCCAGGCCTATCGCCAGGCCAACGCCCTCGCCGCCGATGCGCCAGTGCCGGTCGACGCCGTGACCGCTTCAGCCTCGGGCCTGGACCCGCACATCTCGGTGGCCAACGCACACCTGCAACTGGCCCGGGTAGCCCGCCTGCGGCACATCCCGGAAGCCGAACTGCTGCAACTGCTCGACGACCACACCCATGCGCGCACCTTCGGTTTGCTCGGCGAACCGCGGGTGAATGTGCTGCAACTCAACCTGGCGCTGGACGCCCGTCAGCCCGCCATTGCGGTCAGTGAGTAAGGGATCACCTTTATGAAAAATGCTCGTCTACCCCTGTTTGACCGGCGCATCGTGCTTACGGCCGGCGTCGATGCCCTGAAGAAACTGTTGCCCCAGGCCCAATGGAAAAACCCGGTGATGTTCGTGGTGTACCTGGGCAGCCTGCTCACCACGTTGCTGTGGTTCCAGTCCCTGGGGGGCCAGGGTGAAGCGCCCAGCGGTTTTATCCTCAGCATCACCTTGTGGCTGTGGTTCACCGTGCTGTTCGCCAACTTCGCCGAAGCCCTGGCCGAAGGTCGCAGCCGCGCCCAGGCCGCCAGCCTGCGCGGCATGAAGCGCCAGACCCTTGCCAAATTGCTGCAAAAACCCCAACACGGCGGCGCGTGGTTGCCTCTGGAAGCCAGCCAACTGCGCAAGGACAACGTGGTGTTGGTCGAAGCCGGCGACCTGGTGCCGCTGGACGGCGTGGTGATCGAGGGCGTGGCGTCGGTGGATGAAAGCGCGATCACCGGCGAATCGGCACCGGTGATTCGCGAGGCCGGTGGCGACTTTTCCTCGGTTACCGGCGGCACGCGGGTGCTGTCGGATTGGCTGGTGGTGCGCATCAGCGTCAACCCGGGCGAATCGTTCCTTGATCGCATGATCAGCATGGTGGAATCGGCCAAGCGCCAGAAAACCCCGAATGAAGTCGCCCTGACGATTTTGCTGGTGGGTTTGACACTGCTGTTCCTGCTGGTGATCGCCACGCTGAGCCCCTACTCGATCTTCGCGGTGGCCATGAGCGGCAGCGGCAGCGTGATCAGCGCCACGGTGCTGGTCGCGCTGCTGGTGTGCCTGATCCCCACCACCATCGGCGGCCTGCTCTCGGCCATCGGTGTGGCCGGGATGAGCCGGATGATGTCGGCCAATGTCATCGCCACCTCAGGCCGCGCCGTGGAGGCTGCGGGTGATGTGGACGTGCTACTGCTGGACAAGACCGGCACCATCACCCTGGGCAATCGCCAGGCCAGCCGCTTTCTGCCGGCGCCCGGCGTGAAGGAGGCTGACCTTGCCGACGCCGCGCAGTTGGCGTCCCTGGCCGACGAAACCCCGGAAGGCCGCAGCATCGTGGTCCTGGCCAAACAGAAATTCGACATCCGCGCCCGTGACATCAACGCCCTCGGCGCCAGCTTTGTGCACTTCACCGCGCAAACCCGCATGAGCGGCGTGGACCTGCCCGAAGGCCGGGCCATTCGCAAAGGCGCAGCCGATGCAATCCGCAGCCATATCGAGGCGTTGGGTGGTAGCTTTCCCGCCGCCTTGCAGGCAAAAGTCGATGAAGTCTCGCGGCGTGGCAGCACACCGCTGGTGGTCAGCGACGGTGCCCAGGCACTGGGCGTGGTGGAACTCAAGGACGTGGTCAAGGGCGGTATCAAGGAACGTTTCGCCGAGCTACGTCGCATGGGTATCAAGACCGTGATGATCACCGGTGACAACCGCCTCACCGCCGCCGCCATTGCGGTGGAGGCCGGTGTGGATGACTTCCTTGCCGAAGCCCGGCCCGAAGACAAGCTGCAACTGATCCGCGACTACCAGGCCCAGGGCAAGCTGGTGGCGATGACCGGCGACGGCACCAACGACGCACCGGCACTGGCCCAGGCGGACGTCGCGGTGGCGATGAACAGCGGCACCCAGGCCGCCAAAGAGGCCGGCAACATGGTCGACCTCGACAGCAACCCGACCAAGCTGATTGAAGTGGTCGAGGTGGGCAAACAGATGCTGATGACCCGTGGCGCCCTCACCACCTTCAGCGTGGCGAACGACGTGGCGAAGTATTTCGCGATCATCCCGGCCGCGTTTGTCGCGACCTACCCGCAGCTTGGCGCCTTGAACGTGATGCACCTCGCCAGCCCCAACTCGGCGATTCTCAGCGCGGTGATTTTCAACGCGCTGATCATCGTCGCGTTGATTCCCCTGGCCTTGCGCGGCGTGACATACCGGGCGATTGGCGCGGCGGCGTTGCTCAATCGCAACCTGCTGATCTACGGCCTGGGCGGCGTACTGGTGCCGTTTGCCGGGATCAAGCTGATTGACCTGCTGCTGACCGGGTTGGGCCTGGTGTAACCCCTCGGCTTGCCGGCGATGGCGTCTTTGAAAACGCCCCCCCCCCCCCCCCCCCCCCCCCCCCCCCCCCCCCCACCCCGGGCTCCTACAAGGAATTTTGGATGGATTCAAAAAATGATTAACAGGCTCTACGTGCCACCCGACGAACGCCCCGACCCCGACGCCCTGCTCGCTCGGATCCAGAGGGAAGAACACGCCGCCTTGCGCGGCAAATTGCGTATCTACTTCGGCTCCAACGCTGGGGTAGGCAAGACCTGCGCCATGCTCGCGGCGGCGCAACGTGAGGTCGGCCTGGGTCGTGACCTGCTGGCAGGCGTGGTCGAAACCCATGGGCGCACAGACACCGCCGCGCTGCTCGAGGGCCTGGAGCAACTGCCCCGCGCCGCCGTGTCTCACCGCGACTATGCGCTGACTGAATTTGATCTGGATGCGGCACTGCACAGGCACCCTGCCGTGGTGCTGGTGGACGAGTTGGCCCACAGCAATGCGCCGGGCTCACGCCACCCTAAACGCTGGCAAGACGTCGAAGAACTGCTCAGTGCCGGCATCGATGTGTGGACCACCCTCAACGTCCAGCACCTGGAAAGTTTGAATGACCTGGTGAGCGGGATCATTGGCATCCGCGTGCGCGAGACCGTGCCTGACCATGTGTTCGATAACGCCCACGACGTGGTGGTGATCGACCTGCCACCCGACGACCTGTTGCAACGCCTCAAGGATGGCAAGGTGTACCTGGGGGCCCAGGCTGAGCGCGCCTCGCAACACTTTTTCCGCAAGGGCAATTTGCTCGCCCTGCGCGAGTTGGCACTGCGGCGCACGGCCGATCGCGTCGACACGCAGATGCGCGTGTACCGCCGCGAACGGGCGATCACCCACCTGTGGCCGGCCCGCGAGCGGCTGCTGGTGGGCGTGGCGGGTGATGCGGGCGATGAGCGCCTGGTGCGTGAGGCGGCACGCCTGGCACAGAAGCTGGAAGCGGACTGGATCGCGGTGCATGTCGCCACGCACCAGGGGCGCGGCGCCAAACGTTACCTGGCCGCCATGAAAACCCTGGCGCTGGCAGCTGAGCTGGGAGCCGACACCGCCACACTGCCCGGCATGGACGTGGCCGAAGCCCTGGCCGCCTGTGCCCGTGAGCACAATGCCAATCGCCTGGTGCTGGGCCATCATCCGCGTCGGGTGTGGCGAGTGTGGCATCAGTCGGTGAGTGACCGGATCAGCCGGCACCACCGGCAAATCGATCAGATCGTGATCGCCCACGGGCTGCTGCCGGCCAAGCCTGCAGTGGTCGAGAAGGTAGCCCCCGCAGCGGGCACTCGGTTGGCGTACCTGTGGGCCAGTCTGGCGTGTTTTGCCGCCAGCGCCGTCGCCGCCTTGTTGCTGCAGGTGTTCGACCTGGCCAACGTGGTCATGCTGTTTTTACTCACGGTGGTGCTGGTGGCCCTGCGTTTCGGGCGTGGCCCCGGCGTGTGGGCGGCGATGCTGGCGGTGCTGTGTTTCGACTTCTTTTTCGTGCAGCCGCGCTACTCATTCACCGTCAATGACACCCAGTATTTCTTCACGTTTGCGCTGATGCTGGGCATCGCCCTGATCACCGGGCAGCTCACCGCCCGCCTGCGCCATGAAGCACGCACCGCCGCCGCCCGCGAACGGCGCGCCACCTCTTTGGCCCGCCTGGCCCGCGACCTGTCGGCGGCGCTGACCGTGGAGCAGATCAGCGAAGTGGCCCTGCGCACCTTCAGCGGCGTGTTCGAGGCGCGGGTCGGCCTGGCGTTGCCGGACGCCGCCGATGGCGTGCACAGCGTGGGCGGCCTGCCGATGGACGAGAGCATCGCCCAATGGAGCTACGACCACGGTAAGGCCGCCGGCCAGGGCACCGACACCCTGTCGGCGGCCAAAGGTTGCTACTGGCCGCTCAAGGCACCGATGCGTGTGCGCGGTGTGTTGGTGCTGGAATTGGCCCAAAGCGAGCGCCTGAGTGATCCCCAGGAACGCCACCTGCTGGAAGCCTGCATGAGCCAACTGGCGATCGCGCTGGAGCGTGTGCATTTTGTCGAAGTGGCGCAAAGCACCCTGGTGCAGATGGAAGGCGAGAAGATGCGCAACACCTTGCTCGCTGCGATCTCCCATGACCTGCGCACGCCGCTGACCACCTTGATCGGCGCCGCCGACACCGCCCTGCCCCACGCGCCGCCCGGGCCGCTGACCGCGTTGCTGCACGGCATTCACGAACAGGCCACGTCGATGCAACGGCTGATCGAAAACCTGTTGGACATGGCGCACCTGCAGGAGCACGGCGTGCGCCTGAATCGCCAGTGGCATTCGTTGGAAGAAATCGTCGGCAGCGCCCTGCGCCAGTTGCGCGAACCCTTGGCGCGACACTCGGTGAACACCGCCCTTGAGGCGCCATTGCCGCTGGTGGAAGTCGATGCGCTGATGCTTGAGCGGGTGCTGGTCAACCTGCTCGACAACGCCGCCAAGTACACCCCGGCGGGCACGCGCATTACCGTCGCCGCGCACTGCATCTCGGGCAGCCTCACGCTGGAGGTCAGCGACACCGGCCCGGGCGCGGCACCGGCCAACCTGTTCGAGCCCTTCGCGCGCGGCCAGCAGGAATCTTCCGTCACAGGCATCGGCCTGGGCCTGGCGCTGGCCAAGCGCATCGTCGAAGCCCACGGCGGCCGCATCGACGCCAACCCCGGCGAAGTGTGTGGCATGCACTTCATCATCACCCTTCCGGCGGGCACCCCGCCGTCCATGGACGCCCTATGAGCACTGCACGCATTTTGATTGTTGAGGACGAGGCCAATATCCGCCGCTTCGTCGGGATTGCCCTGCAAGATGAGGGCTTTCACGTGTTCGAGGCCGACAGCGTCAAGCGCGCGCTGATACACGCCGCCAGCCGTCAGCCGGACCTGGTGATCGTCGACCTGGGCCTGCCGGACGGCGATGGCAAACAGCTGATCAGCGAGTTGCGTGGCTGGTTGGCAGTGCCGATCCTGGTGCTCTCGGCCCGCGATCGCGAAGAGGAAAAAGTCGCTGCCCTGGACGCCGGCGCCGATGACTACTTGACCAAGCCTTTCGGGGTGCCCGAGTTGCTCGCACGCATCCGCGCACAACTGCGCCGGCATGGGCAAACCGGGACGGTGACGGCCACCAGTAAGGTGGCGTTTGGCGACATTGAAGTCGACCTGGCCACCCATGAGGTGTGGCGCCAAACACAACCGGTGCACCTCACGCCCATCGAATACCGCCTGCTCTGCGCGATGATTCGCGGCCAGAGCCGGGTACTCACACATCGCCAGTTATTGCTGGAGGTGTGGGGCCTGGACTACGTGGACCGCGCCCATTACTTGCGGGTACACATGGCGCATCTGCGGCAAAAGCTGGAAGCAGACCCCACACAGCCGCAGCATTTCATCACGGAACTGCAGGTGGGTTACCGCTTGATGGGGCTGTAGACAAAAAATCCGGGCAAAAAGAAGCCCGCTCAATGAGCGGGCTTCTTGTGGCAACCTGGCGTTCAGTGTTCCAGGTTGCCGAATATGGCGCAGCGGACGGGACTCGAACCCGCGACCCCCGGCGTGACAGGCCGGTATTCTAACCGACTGAACTACCGCTGCGCGTAACACTTAAAACGAATGGTGGGTGATGACGGGATCGAACCGCCGACATTCTGCTTGTAAGGCAGACGCTCTCCCAGCTGAGCTAATCACCCTTCGTTTCGGTGTGGGCGCATCATACACCAAAAAATCGTAATGTCTTGATTTAAATGCAATTTATTTAAAAAAAGTTTAAATCGCGATTTTTTGCCATATTTCGGACAAAGAAAAGCCCGCGATTAAGCGGGCTTTCTGTGGTGACCTGGCGTTCAGTGTTCCAGGTTACCGAATATGGCGCAGCGGACGGGACTCGAACCCGCGACCCCCGGCGTGACAGGCCGGTATTCTAACCGACTGAACTACCGCTGCGCGTAACACTTGAAACGAATGGTGGGTGATGACGGGATCGAACCGCCGACATTCTGCTTGTAAGGCAGACGCTCTCCCAGCTGAGCTAATCACCCTTCGCTTCGGTGTGGCGCGCATTCTACGGAGCGACCTTGGGTCTGGCAAGCACTTTCTTAAATCTTTTTTTTGAGCCCTTCCAATGGCTTAGGCAGGGTTGGCCTGAGGCGCTATCAAGAGAATAATGCCCTCCTTTGTATAAAGGAGAGACTCACCCCATGTGGTTCAAGAACCTGCTTATCTATCGCCTGACCCAAGATCTGCCTGTTGATGCCGAGGCGTTGGAAGCGGCCATGGCCACCAAGCTGGCGCGCCCCTGTGCCAGCCAGGAGTTGACCACTTACGGTTTCGTCGCGCCGTTTGGTAAAGGTGAAGACGCTCCCCTGGTTCACGTCAGCGGTGACTTCCTGCTGATCGCCGCCCGCAAGGAAGAACGTATCCTGCCGGGTAGTGTGGTGCGTGACGCACTCAAAGAGAAAGTCGAAGAGATCGAGGCCGAGCAGATGCGCAAGGTCTATAAGAAGGAACGCGACCAGATCAAGGATGAGATCATCCAGGCCTTCCTGCCGCGCGCCTTTATCCGTCGTTCGTCGACCTTCGCCGCCATCGCGCCGAAACAGGGCCTGATCCTGGTGAACTCGGCCAGCCCCAAGCGCGCCGAAGACCTGCTGTCGACCTTGCGTGAAGTGATCGGCACCCTGCCGGTTCGCCCACTCACCGTCAAAACCGCGCCAACCGCGATCATGACCGACTGGGTCACCACCCAGAAGCCGGCCGATGATTTCTTCGTCCTCGACGAATGCGAACTGCGCGACACCCACGAAGACGGCGGCATCGTGCGCTGCAAGCGCCAGGACCTGACCGGCGAAGAGATCCAACTGCACCTGACCACCGGCAAGGTCGTGACCCAGCTGTCTTTGGCGTGGCAGGACAAACTGTCCTTCATGCTCGACGACAAAATGACCGTCAAGCGCCTGAAGTTCGAAGACCTGCTGCAAGACCAGGCCGAACAGGACGGCGGCGACGAAGCCCTGGGCCAGTTGGATGCGAGCTTTACCCTGATGATGCTGACGTTCGGCGATTTCCTGCCGGCGCTGGTTGAAGCACTCGGCGGTGAAGAAACACCACAGGGCATCTGACGCCCTCTCTTTGTAGGAGCCGGCTTGAGCCGCTTCGTCGGCAACACCTTCGCCTACTGGGTGTTGATCTTTGCCGTGCTGGCGTTCCTCGAACCGGGCTGGTTCATCGGCCTCAAAGGCGCCATCGTGCCGCTGCTGGGCCTGGTGATGTTCGGCATGGGGCTGACCCTCAAACTCGAAGACTTCGCCGAGGTCGCCCGCCACCCGTGGCGCGTGGCCCTGGGCGTGGTTGCCCACTTCGTGATCATGCCCGGTGTGGCCTGGTTGCTGTGCCAGGCCTTCCACCTGCCGCCGGAAATTGCCGTCGGTGTGATCCTGGTCGGTTGCTGCCCAAGCGGCACCTCCTCCAACGTAATGACCTGGCTGGCCCGGGGTGACCTGGCGCTGTCGGTGGCCATCGCCGCCGTCACCACCCTCCTCGCCCCGCTGCTGACACCCGCACTGATCTGGCTGCTGGCCTCGGCCTGGCTGCCTGTTTCGTTCATGGAGCTGTTCTGGTCGATCCTGCAAGTCGTGTTGCTGCCCATCGTGCTCGGCGTACTGTCGCAACGGTTGCTCGGCGAACGTGTACGCCATGCGGTGGAGGTCTTGCCGCTGGTGTCGGTGGTGAGCATCGTGATCATCGTCGCGGCCGTGGTTGCCGCCAGCCAGGCGAAGATTGCCGAGTCGGGTCTGTTGATCATGGCGGTGGTGATGCTGCACAACAGCTTTGGCTACCTGCTGGGTTATTTCACCGGCCGCCTGTTCGGTTTGCCATTGGCACAGCGCAAGTCGTTGGCGCTGGAAGTGGGCATGCAAAACTCCGGGCTGGGTGCTGCCTTGGCCAGCGCGCATTTTTCGCCATTGGCGGCGGTGCCGAGTGCACTGTTCAGCGTCTGGCACAACATTTCCGGAGCGTTGCTCTCGACCTACTTCCGCCGCATGAGCGAAAAGGAAGACCGCAGCGCACTGGAAACCACGCCGTAAACTTGATCGCCCGATCAATATTCGGCACTCTACCGAGCTTCGCGGGGACGACCTCGCGACGCTCTTAAGCGCCTAATCCGGGGACGACCCCACGTCTGTAGAGAGGGTCATCATGTCCTGGATCATTCTGTTTTTTGCGGGTTTGTTCGAAGTCGGCTGGGCCGTTGGCCTGAAGTACACCGACGGTTTCAGCAAGCCTTTGCCCACAGCCCTGACCATTGCGGCCATGGCGATCAGCCTGGGTTTGCTGGGGCTGGCGATGAAGGAACTGCCGCTGGGCACCGCCTATGCGATCTGGACTGGCGTGGGTGCGGTGGGCACGGTGATCGCCGGGATTATCCTGTTTGGGGAATCCATGGCGCTGTTCCGGCTGGCGAGTGTGGCGTTGATCATTTGCGGCCTTATCGGCCTCAAGATCAGCACCTGACCCACTGGCGCACCGCACTGTAGGAGCCCGCTTGCGGGCGATGGCAGTCATACGGACGCCATCGCCGGCAAGCCGGGCTCCTACAGGACCGTGCCGCGCAGCTCGGTTACCTGTTGCTGCAGATGTGCAGGCGTTGCCGCCTCCGTAGATACCGGCTCACCCGCCACCAGCACCACCCGCGACCAGACCCGATGGAAAAACCCCTTCTTCGGATCACGACTGAAGAAACTCCCCCACAACCCCTGCAAAGCCATCGGAATTACAGGCACCGCCGTCTCCTCCAGAATGCGCGTCACGCCGCCACGAAACTCGTTCATCTCGCCATCGGTCGTCAGCTTGCCCTCCGGGAAGATGCACACCAACTCCCCTTCCTTCAGGTACTGCGCAATCCGCGTGAAAGCCTTTTCGTAGATCTGGATGTCTTCGTTGCGCCCCGCAATCGGAATCGCCCCGGCGGTGCGGAAGATAAAGTTCAGCACCGGCAAACGGTAAATCTTGTAGTACATGACAAAGCGAATCGGCCGACGCACTGCGCCGCCAATCAACAGCGCATCGACAAACGACACGTGGTTGCACACCAGCAGGGCCGCGCCCTCATCCGGGATGGCTTCCAGGTTGCGATGCTCCACGCGGTACATGGAATGGCTGAGCAGCCAGATCATGAAACGCATGGTGAACTCGGGGACAATCTTGAAGATGTAGGTGTTGACCGCGATGTTGAGCAGCGACACCACCAGGAACAGCTCGGGGATCGACAGCTTGGCCACGCTGAGCAGCAGGATCGACACGATGGCCGACACCACCATGAACAGCGCGTTGAGAATGTTGTTGGCCGCGATCACCCGGGCCCGCTCGTTCTCGGCGGTGCGCGACTGGATCAACGCGTACAGTGGCACGATATAGAAGCCGCCGAACACCCCCAGGCCGAGGATATCGAACAACACCCACCAGGCCTGGCCATAGCTGAGCACGGCGAGCCAGTCGTTGGCCTGCACGTTCTGCGGGAAGCCACCCGAGTGCCACCACAGCAACAAGCCGAACACCGTCAGGCCGAACGAACCGAACGGCACCAGGCCGATTTCGACTTTGCGCCCCGAAAGCTTCTCGCACAGCATGGAACCCAGCGCGATGCCCACGGAAAACACTGTGAGGATCAGCGTCACCACGGTTTCGTCGCCGTACAGCCACTCTTTGGCGTACGCCGGGATCTGCGTCAGGTAGATCGCGCCGACAAACCAGAACCACGAGTTACCAACGATGGAACGCGAAACAGCCGGCGTCTGCCCCAGGCCCAGGCGCAAGGTGGCCCAGGATTCGCTGAAAATGTTCCAGTTCAGGCGCAGCCCCGGAGTCGACGCCGCCGCCCGAGGGATGCCTCGGCTGGCCAGGTAGCCCAGCACCGCCACGCCGACAATCGCCACCGACACCAGCGGCGCGTAATGGGTCGACGACATGATGATCCCGGCGCCAATGGTGCCGGCCAGGATCGCCAGGAACGTGCCCATTTCCACCAGGCCGTTGCCGCCCACCAGCTCATCTTCATGCAGGGCCTGGGGCATGATCGAGTACTTCACCGGGCCAAACAGCGCCGAGTGGGTGCCCATGGCAAACAGTGCCAGCAGCATCAATTCCAGGTGGTTGAACATGAACCCGGTGGCGCCCACGGCCATGATCACGATCTCGCCGATCTTGATCGCGCGGATCAACGCGTCCTTGTTGAATTTCTCGCCAAACTGCCCGGCCAGCGCCGAAAACAGGAAGAACGGCAGGATAAACAGCAACGCACATAGGTTGACCCAGATCGAGCGGTCACCGTCGATGGTCAGCTTGTAGAGGATGGCGAGGATCAGCGATTGCTTGAAGATGTTGTCGTTGAAGGCGCCCAGCAACTGGGTGACGAAAAACGGCAAAAAGCGCCGTGTGCGCAGCAAAGTGAATTGCGAGGGGTGGCTCATCGTCCGTGTTCCTGCGTGGCCTGTTGGGCTTTTATTAAAAACAGGCCACGACTTTACCTAATCCCGCTTACTTATTCCCTAGTCCTGCAATGCAGGGGGAAACAAAAAGCTCACCTTTATAGGCGCCCTGCACCGTGCGCTTGGCAACGATCAGCCACATCAGCGCCAAGGCCACCACCAGCACACTGCCCATCACACTGAAAAAACCCAGGTGCAGCACGTTCGCCAGCTTCAGCGTCGCCAGGGCATACACCCCCAGCGGGAAGGTAAAGCCCCACCAGCCGAGGTTGAACGGGATACCAGCACGCAGGTAACGCAGGGTGATCAGCACCGCGATCAGCATCCACCACAACCCAAAACCCCACAGCGTGATGCCCGCCACCAGGCCCAGGCCGTTGGCCATCTCACCGACACCGGGCAAGCCATTGGCGGCGAAGATCGCCGGTGCGTCACCGCCAAGCAACAGCATGCCAAGGGCGCCGGTGCCAATCGGGCCCAGGGCCAACCAGCTCGACGCCGCCATATTGGCGTGGGGCAACTTATGCAAGGCCATGCGCAACATCAGGATGGTCAGGATGCTGAACGCCACCGGCAGCGAAAACGCCCAGAGCACATAGCTGGTCACCAGCATCACCAGTTGCGAATGGGCGTCTGCCAGGTCCGGCGCGAGCAAGCCGCCGCTGGCGGCGGCCACTTCGGCGGCAACCACCGGCAACAGCCATACGGCGGTCATCTGGTCGATGCTGTGCTCCTGGCGAGTGAACATCATGAACGGGATCAGCACGCCGCAGGCCAGGGCCATCGCCACGTCCAGCCACCAGATCACTTCGGCCAGGGGAATCACACTGTTGCCCCAACGGGGCAGGCCGAACAGCAGCAATCCATTGAGAATGGTCGCCAGCCCCATGGGGATGGTGCCGAAGAACATCGAGACGGTGGAGTGCCCGAAAATCCGCCGCGCCTCGTGGAAGAACATCACCCAGCGGGCGGTGTACAGGGCGCTGAACAACACGAACAAGCCGATGGTGAACATCCACAGCGCTTCGGCAATGGCATGCAGGCCTGGCACGTTGACGGGCAACTGGGCCAAGGCCAACGCCAGTACACCGGTGCCCATGGTGGCGGCGAACCAGTTGGGGGTGAACTGGCGGATCACTTCCCGTGGTCGGGTCAGGTGACTGAAGGGTTTATAGCTGATGGTAGTCGAGCAGGTCATGGTGGTATTCCTCTTCCTCGCATGAGGTTGAGACCATCATAGAACCCTATCGAATATCTATATAACGGGTAATATCTCTATCTGTTATCTACTTTGCAGATATACGATCAAACGCTGCCTTCGCACTCAATCACCAAAATTCGCGCCGGGCCTTGAGGATGGGCCACATGCTCGGTGCCGACACTGGCGTAGAAGATATCCCCCACCGCCAGCTCTGCCACGTGCTCAAAGCCGTTATCGCGGTAGTGCATGTGCACCCGGCCATCGAGCACCACGAAGACTTCTTCACCGTCGTTGATGTGCCAGCGATACGGCTGGTCGGTCCAGTGCAAACGGGTGGTGATGCCGTTCATGTTGGCGATGTCCAGCGCCTCCCAGGCGCGGCTGCCGGTGAAGTCCTTGCTTCGGATGATCTTCATGCGTGAACCTCGATCAGGCGGTACGGGAGGCGATTATTACCCATCAAGCGCCTGTCGTCGCCCTGGCCCGCGCCGAATCCTGCATCAGCAAGCCGCCCAAGGCACCGAGGGCCAGCACGATCAACACGACGCCGTAGCCGTCGGTGGTCACGATCAGGCCAAACACCCGGCTCAGGTTGCCGGCCAACAGCGCCGGCAGGCAGAACGCCAGGTAGCTCAGCACATAGAAGGCCGACATCAAGCCCGCCCGTTCATGGGGCAACGCCAGCCCGACGATGCTGCGAATGCTGCCCATGAAGCCGCCGCCAAAGCCAAAGCCCGCGATCACACTGGCGACAAAGAATAGCCACAGGCTGGCGCTCTGCACGGCGACCAACAGCAACGCCACGCCGACAGCCAGCAACAGCGCGGACAAGCGCATGACTTTGTCAGCCGGGTATTCGCGCAGGCGGTAGATCATCACTGCGCCGCTCAAGGTCACCACGGCCACCAGGCCGCCGCCGATCAGGTGGGAGGTCGAGCCGGTTGCCGTCTTCACCAGCGAAGGGGCCAGGGAGGAAAAGAACCCACCCAGTGCCCACACCGCCACGTTCAAGGGCATCGCCAGCCACAAGGCACGGCGGGCCTGTGCGGGTACATGCAGGGTCGGCGCCAGGGATTTCAAAGCCCCCGGAATGCGGCTGACCGTTTCGGGCAAACGCCACACGTATAACGCCTGCAACACCATCAAGCCGAGCATCACCAGGTAGATCAGTTGAGTCGGCCGTGGCGCGAACTCCACCAGCAAGCCACTGCCCAGTCCGCCACTGGCCATGCCCAGCAACGGTGCGAGGCTGTTGAGCATTGGGCCGCGCAGGCGATCGGTGTCGAGCAACGTGGCGCTCAACACCGCTGTCGCCGTGCCGGTGGCGAAACCTTGCAGGGCGCGTGCGGCAATCAGGTAGGCGGTGCTGTCAGCGTTGATAAACAGCAGCATGGCCACACTATTCAGCAACAAGGCGACGAATATCACCGGCTTGCGCCCCAGGTAATCCGACAGCGAGCCCACGGTCAGCAGCGCCGCCAGCAGGCTCACGGCGTACACGCCAAAGATCACCGTCAGCATCGCCGCCGAAAAATGCAGATTGTCCTGATACACCTGATACAGCGGTGTCGGTGCACTGGAGGCGGCGAGAAAGGTCAGCACCGTGATGACCAGAAACGCCAGGTTCGAACGGTTGGAAGTAGGACTGGACATCGGCACGCTCCGCTAAAGCTAACATTTTGCTTTTGCAGAGTGTGCTACCGGAAAGCGCTTAAAGCAAATTCTTTGTGTTAAGGTTTTAGGCATGGCTATTAAAGAAGGTCTTCGCCCGGGGGGCCGCAGTGCCCGGGTCCAGGAATCAGTGCACAACGCCACGCGCGAACTGCTGGAAGCTCACGAGCGCTCCAGCGTGACCGTGCCGATGATTGCTGCGCGCGCGGGCGTTACGCCCTCCACCATCTATCGACGCTGGGGCGACCTTTCCGTGTTGCTGGCGGATGTCGCCCTGGCACGCATGCGCCCGGACAGCGAGCCGGCCAATACCGGCAGCCTGCGTGGCGACTTGCAGGCCTGGGCCGAGCAATACCTGGATGAAATGAGTTCGGAGCCGGGGCGCAACATGATGCGTGACCTGCAGTGCACGATCACGCCAGGCTACTGCGTGAGCATCCTGAGCGGGCAGTTGCAGGCGATTGTCGACCGTTACCCCGATGCGGCACCGCCGAGCGTGGACCACCTGATCAACCTGATCGCCGCGCCGACGGTGTTTCGCATCCTGTTCTCGACCGCACCGCTCTCGGTGCAAGAGCTGCACGCGCTGATCGAGCTAGCCCTCAAACCCTGAAGGCCTGCACTCATCAAAATGTGGGAGCTGGCTTGCCTGCGATAACGGTGGGTCAGCTGGCATATCATTCACAGGCAGACCGCTATCGCAGGCAAGCCAGCTCCCACATTGACCTGATCACACTCCAAAAAAAAGGCCTCATCTGAGGCCGTTTTTTTAGAGGATCGTCGCTTACGTGCGCATCCCACGCCCGCTCACCAGCAACTTGGCGCAGCCGATATACAGCACCACAGTCGCGACCAGCATGAAGGTGATCGCCACGCTGATCTTGATGTCCGACACCCCCAGGATGCCGTAGCGGAAGGCGTTGACCATGTGCAGCACCGGGTTGGCCAGCGACACGGTCTGCCAGAACGGTGGCAACAGGGTGATGGAGTAGAACACCCCGCCCAGGTAGGTCAGCGGCGTCAGCACGAAGGTCGGGATGATCGAAATATCATCGAAGTTGCGTGCAAATACGGCGTTGATGAACCCCAGCAGCGAGAAGATCGTCGCCGTCAGCACCACCACCAGCAAGGTGACCCCCAGGTGATGCACCTGCAGGTGGGTGAAGAACAGCGACAGCAGGGTCACGATCACCCCGACCATCAGGCCGCGCAGTACACCGCCCAGGGTGTAGCCGATCAGGATGGTGTGCGGCGATACCGGCGATACCATCAGTTCCTCGATGGAGCGCTGGAACTTGCTGCCGAAGAAGCTGGAAACCACGTTGCCGTAGGAGTTGGTGATCACCGACATCATGATCAGGCCCGGCACGATGTACTCCATGTAGGTGAAGCCACCCATGTCGCCGATCTGGCGACCGATCAGGTTACCGAAGATCACGAAGTACAAGACCATGGTGATCGCTGGCGGCAGCAGGGTCTGCGGCCAGATCCGGGTAAAGCGCTTCACTTCGCGATAGACGATGGTTTGCAGCGCGACGAGGTTGGGTTGCAGTTCGGAACTCATACCGCCACCTTCGCCAGATTTTTCTCCACCAGGGACACGAACAACTCCTCAAGGCGATTGGTTTTGTTACGCAGGCTCAGCACTTCGATGCTCTGGGCCGCCAGTTGAGTGAACAGCGCCGTGATACCCATGGCCTTGTCCACCTGGACTTCCAGGGTGTGGCTGTCCACCAGGCGGCTCGGGTAGCCGAGCAGTTGCGGCGGCGCCGACAGGTTGTTCTTCAGGTCGAGCAGGAAGGTTTCTACATGCAACTGGCCCAGCAGGTTACGCATGCTGGTGTTTTCGACGATGGTGCCGTGGTCGATGATGCCGATGTTGCGGCACAGCTGCTCAGCCTCTTCCAGGTAGTGGGTGGTGAGGATGATGGTGATGCCCTTCTCGTTCAGCTCAGTGAGGAAGGTCCACATCGAACGGCGCAGCTCGATATCCACACCGGCCGTTGGTTCATCGAGGATCAACAGGCGCGGCTCGTGCACCAGGGCGCGGGCAATCATCAGGCGGCGCTTCATGCCGCCGGACAGTGAGCGCGAAGGCACATCACGCTTGTCCCACAGGCCTAACTGGGTCAGGTACTGCTCGGCGCGCTCCTTGGCGACTTTCGCCGGGATGCCGTAGTAACCGGCCTGGGTCACGATGATGTCGAAGGTCTTTTCAAACTGGTTGAAGTTGAATTCCTGGGGCACCACGCCGATGGAACGCTTGAGCGCCGCCGGGGATTTGTCCAGGTCATGACCAAAGATATTCACCGTGCCGCTGGTCTTGTTGACCAGTGTCGAGAGGATACCGATGGTGGTGGATTTGCCGGCACCGTTGGGGCCGAGCAAGGCAAAGAAGTCACCTTCGGCAACGTCCAGATCGATACCACTCAGGGCCTGGAAACCGTTGCCGTAGGTTTTGGTTAGCTGCCGGATGGACAGAGCGGAACTCATATCGGATTACGCACCAAAGAAGGGAATTGGAAGAATAGATGAGGGCGCAGCGCGCGTATTCAACGGCGGCGCATGACAACCATGTTGGCTGCCCGCGCCGCACAAGTACAGTCACCTGTATTAATAGTCAGTATTAAGTCAACGCAGTCATGACCGCTTTGCGGTAGGCCGGGCGCTGCTGCAGGCGCTGGTACCAGGCCTCTAGATGGGGCATTGCAGGCCGCTCGATGGGCATTTCAAACCAGGCGTAGGCAAAGCAGCCCAGGGGGATGTCGCCCATGCCGATCTCGTTGCCCGACAGATACGGCTGTGTGGCGAGGGCCTGGTCGACGGTCTTGAGCACATCGATGCAGGCTTGGCGCCCGGCGTTGATGCTGTCCCAGTTCTGCTTTTCGGCGGGGGTGCGCAGGATGCCCCAGAACACAATCTTGAACGGTTCGGCGAGGGTAGACGTGGTCCAGTCCATCCACTTTTCAGCGTTGGCTCGCGCCTTCAAGTCGGTGGGGTACCAGCTGGAGGCTTCCTTCGCACAGAGGTAGCGCACGATGGTGTTGGACTCCCACAGCACAAAGTCGCCGTCTTCGATCATCGGCACCCGGCCATTGGGATTCAGTGCCCGGTATTGCGGGGTGTCGACCACACCAAAAGCCCCGCCCGCATCAATTGCCTCATAGTCCAGACCGAGTTCCTCGGCGCACCACAGTGCTTTCCTGACGTTTGATGAATTTTTACGACCCCAGATTTTCAGCATGACCGCGCCTTATCGTTGATGAACATGGCTTGATGAACGCAGCAGCATACGCCGGTTCACGCGCGGCTTAAATCGCTCTGCATGTCGCCCAGCAGGTCTGGCATGTCCTCGGCAAACAGGTGCGGGTAACACTGGCGGATATGGGCGAAGAAAAACGCCTCGGGCACGTCGGGAAACTGCCCGTGGTCCAGCACATATTCCATCGAGCGCTGGCCCTGGCGGTTGAACGCGTGGAACACGCTGTCATGCAGGCCATCGAACGCCAGCGGCGGCACATCGAACAATTCACACAGCTGGCTGTTGAACGCCGGAGTCGCCTTGACCCAGCGCCCGCGCAAGTACAGCTCGGTGTAGCCATGCATGGCGAACACATCGCTCTTGAGCAAGGCGATCAGGCGCGGCGTCGACAGGTGGTTGCGCACGTCGGCCAGGCCGATGCGCGCCGGTATGCCGCAGTGGCGGGCACAGGCGGCGAGCAAGGTGGCCTTGGGCACGCAGTAGCTCTCACCGGTGGCGAGGGCGAAGCTGGCGTTGAGGGTGCCGGGGTCACGGCTGAAGGTGTACGGGTTATAGCGAATCGCCTCACGCACGGCGTAGTAGAGACTGACTGCCTGGTCACGCAAATCTGCGCTGGGGCCACGATGTTTTTCGGCGAACTCCACCACCGCAGGGTGGTCACTATCGATGAAGCGGCTGGGACTCAGGTACGTATCCATGGGCGTTATCTCCGAAGCAAGCCTGGAGTGTAACGACAGGTTTGCCCTGTAGATAACGACGATTCGGCCAAATGTCGGCGCCTGGCGACCGGTGCTTCCCGTACAACTCGTAACACCCTGATCACCGCGCTTTTTCGGATGCCGACTAAGCTCCTTGGTGGTTTCGCCCCTGGTTTCACGGAGGATTGAATATGCTGTTGTTGTGGATACTGGTTCTGGTGGTCGGCATTGCCTACCTGGCACACCGCCGCACCGCGCCGCTGCCCGCCCTGGGTGTGGTCGCCGTCTACCTGCTGGCGATGGGCGCCTGGAGCCACGCACCGGGTTGGCTGCTGCTGATCTTCTGGGTGTTGCTGGCGGCTGTCGCAGCACCGCTGCTGCTGCCGGACCTGCGCCGCCAATACTTCACCAAGCCGCTGTTCAGTTGGTTCCAGAAAGTCCTGCCGCCCATGTCCGAGACCGAGCGCGATGCCATCGACGCCGGCACCGTATGGTGGGATGGCGAGCTGTTCAGCGGTCGCCCCGACTGGGATAAATTGCTGGCCTACCCCAAGGCGCAATTGACCGAAGAAGAGCAGGCCTTCATCGACGGCCCCACCGAAGAACTCTGCGCCATGGTCAGCGACTGGGAAATCGGCCAGGCCATGGACCTGCCGCCCGCCGCCTGGGAACACATCAAGACCCACGGCTTCTTCGCCCTGATCATTCCCAAGGAATATGGCGGCAAGGGTTTCTCGGCCTACGCCCACTCCCAGGTCGCCATGAAGCTCGCCACCCGCAGCGGTGACCTGGCCTCCACCGTGATGGTGCCCAATTCCCTCGGCCCGGCCGAATTGCTGCTGCATTACGGCACCGACGAACAACGCAACCATTACCTGCCACGCCTGGCCCGTGGCGACGATATCCCCTGCTTCGCCCTTACCGGCCCATTGGCTGGCTCCGATGCTGGCGCCATGCCAGACACGGGTGTGATCTGCAAAGGTGAGTGGGAAGGCAAGGAAACCCTGGGCCTGCGCCTGAACTGGGAAAAACGCTACATCACCCTTGGCCCGGTGGCGACCTTGCTGGGCCTGGCCTTCAAGGCCCATGACCCGGACCACCTGCTGGGCGAAGAAGAAGACCTGGGCATCAGCCTGGCGCTGATTCCTACCGACACCCCGGGTGTAGAAATCGGCCGCCGCCACCTGCCCCTGGGCGCCGCGTTCATGAACGGCCCCAACTCCGGCAAGGACGTGTTCATCCCGCTGGAATTCCTCATCGGCGGCCAGGAGATGCTCGGCAAGGGCTGGATGATGTTGATGAACTGCCTGTCGGTCGGGCGTTCGATCTCGCTGCCGGCTGTCGGCACTGGCGCCGCCAAGTTCACCAGCCTGGTGACCGGCCAATACGCGCAAGTGCGTGAGCAGTTCAACGTACCGCTGTCGGCCTTCGAAGGTATCCAGGAAGCCCTGGCGCGCATCGGCGGCAACGCCTGGCTGATGGACAGCGCGCGCATGCTCACCGCCAATGCCGTGGACCTGGGGGAAAAACCCTCGGTGCTGTCGGCGATCCTCAAGTACCACCTCACCGAACGCGGCCGCGAGTGCATCAGCCACGCCATGGACGTGCACGGCGGCAAGGGCATCATCATGGGCCCGAACAACTACCTGGGTCGCAACTGGCAAGGCGCGCCGATCTTCATCACCGTGGAAGGCGCGAACATCCTCTCGCGCAACCTGATGATTTTCGGTCAGGGCGCCATCCGCTGCCATCCGTTCGTGCTCAAGGAGATGGCCCTGGCCGGTCGTGAAGACCATGACCAGGCGTTGAAAGAGTTCGATGGCTTGTTGATGCAGCACATTGGCTTTGCCGTGAGCAACGCCGCCAGCACGCTGGTACTGAACCTCGGCATCGGTCACTTCGAGAAAGCGCCGGGCAACCGTTTGAGCCAGGGTTACTTCCGTGCGCTGAACCGCCAGGCTGCCGCCTTCGCCCTGCTCGCCGACTTGAGCATGATGTTGCTGGGTGGCGAACTGAAGCGTCGTGAACGTCTGTCGGCCCGCCTGGGCGATGTGCTGAGCCATATGTACCTGGCGTCGGCCGCGCTCAAGCGCTACCACGACCTGGACTCGCCGGACCATCTGGAGCCGCTGTTCGCCTGGGCCATGGAAGAAAGCCTTGGCCAGTCGGAACGCGCGCTGGATGAACTGCTGAGCAACTTCCCGAACAAGGTGCTCGGTTGCCTGCTGAGGGTGATCGTGTTCCCGTTTGGCCGTCGCCACACCGGGCCGTCCGATGCGCTGGATGCCGAAGTGGCTGCGGTGATCGGCCGGGCCAAGGGCGACCCGACCCTCGAAGAGCTGTTGGCCGGCTGCTACCGCCCGCAATCGGCGGACGACCCGGTGGGCGCCCTGCAACACGCCTATGACCTGCTCGGCGCCAGCCAGCCCTTGCAGAAAAAGCTCCACCAGGGCCTCAAGAGCGGCCAGGTCAAACCGGCGGCCGGCGAGCATGCCATCGACGCCGCACTGCACGCTGGCGTGTTGCAACCGGCTGAAGCGCAGACCCTGCGTGACGCCGAAGCGGCGCGACGCAAGGTGATCGACGTGGATGATTTCAGCAAGGAGGAGCTGACCCAGGCAGAAGGCAAAGTCCGCTGAGTCGAGCGGTCATATAAAAACGGGCGCGTGAGCTATATACTCTCGCGCCCGTTTTTGCTTTAGAGGACTTATCTCGTGTCCAACGTCGTTGCCGATCATCTCGTCTTGCTCGACCACCTGCGCAGCATCCTGGTTGCCGTCGGCGAAGCCGAACAGGTTCCCGAGGAAAGCCACTCGCTGTTCCTGGAGCGTTTCGACGAATTGCGCGCCCTGCTGCCCATCGACCCGATCGAAAGCCAGTACCTGGGCCAGGACCTGATGAGCCAGGTCATTCTGCGCTACCCACAAATCGCCCACCTGGTGCCACGCGACCTGCTGTGGTTCTTCGGCGGCGACTGCCTGCACTTCATGCCCGACGAAGAACTGGACATGTACCAGGCCCTGGAAGAGCGTCGCTTCGAAGCCGAGCAGAACGACGAGCCCTTCGACTGGAACCAGGAGAAGCAACTGCTGGCCATGTCGGACGACCAGAGCAAGCACTGATTTTCTAGAACCACACGACACTCACTGTAGGAGCCGGCTTGCCGGCGATGAGGCCCTTGAAACCAACATTGGACTCAAGGCCGCCATCGCCGGCAAGCCGGCTCCTACAGGTTCAATCGCATGCCTACCTTCGGCGCAGTGTGGGTTCGCGCGCCATGCACTCCACCAGATAATCAATAAACACCCGCAGCTTTGGCGGCAGGTACCGCGTGGGCGAATGCAGCAGCCAGGCCTCGCCATGGTACGAGGCGATGAAGTCCCACGCCGGCAGCACCTGCACCAGGCTCCCCTCCTCCAGCGCATGGCGCGCAGTGAAGTACGGCAAGCTGCCAATCCCCACATGCTGCAACACCGCATCCAGCCGCACGCCCGTGTGGTTCGCCGCGTATCGCCCGCGGACACCCACCGTTACCGCCTTACCGCCTTGGCGAAACTTCCAGCGTGAATCCCCCGGTGTCTCTCCCAGGTAGATACAACTGTGTTCAAGCAGATCATGGGGGTGACTCGGTGTGCCGTGCTTGGCCAAGTAATGCGGCGTGGCGCACAGCAAATGCTCGATGGGCAGCAACTGCCGCCCCACCAACCCCGGTGGCGGGCTGTCGGTAATGCGGATGCTCAAGTCGACGTTGTCATCAATCAGGTCCACCTGACGGTCTTCAAGAATCAACTGCACATCCACCTTGGGGTAGCGCCGCAGGAACTCTGGCATATGCGGGTGCACCACGAACCGCCCCACCGCCTTGGGCACGCTGACCCGCACCAGACCTTCGGCCTCATGGGTGAATTGGCCGCTGATCTCCATCACCGAGCGGGCCGCGTTGACCATTTCCTGGCAACGCTTGAACACCTCTTCACCGCCTTCGCTCAAGCGTAATTTGCGCGTGGTGCGCTGCAGCAGGCGCGTGGCCAGCGCCTTCTCCAGCCGCGAGATACTACGGCTCACCGCCGATGGAGAAACGCTGAGTTGTCGCGCCGCTTCGGAGAAGCTGCCGGTTTCCACCACCTTGACGAAAATCGCCATTTCGCCCAACAGTGGCAAAGGAAGATTGATGCTCATGACGCACAGGTCCATTGATATTTGAGCGGATTATCACCCATCTGCGCACTATTTATACTGCCCACAGAACCCTGATGCGGATGTAAACGATGACCGAGCGCCTGTTTTTTACCCACGACCACCTGACCGCCGAGTTGGAGGTGCTGAGTTGCACGCCCCACGAGGATCAGTTTGCGGTCACCCTGCAGTCGACGATCTTTCACCCCCAGGGTGGCGGGCAACCGTTCGACACCGGCTGGCTCGGTGACAGCCAGGTGCTGCGCGTCACTCAGGAAGCCGATCGCGTGGTGCATTACGTGGATCAACCTGTACAGCCCGGCCCGATCACGGCGCGGGTCGATGCACAACGTCGCGCCCTGCACACGCGCCTGCATTCAGCCGGGCATTTGATTGGCAATGCCGGTGAACGCCTGGGCTGGATGCCGATCAAGGCGCACCACTGGCCTGGCGAAGGCAAGATCACCTTCATCCGTGGGGAAGCGGCACAGGCCATGGACGCCGAGGCCCTTCAGCGCCAGGTGGATCAATGGATCGCCGCGGATTACCCACGCCACATGGCCCTGGAAGACGGCACCCGCGAAGTCGGTTTCGGCGAATTGCCCGCCTATGCCTGTGGCGGCACCCATGTGCAGGCGCTGAGCGAACTGGGCCACGTGACCATCCTGGCCCTGTCCGAGAAAAAGGGCGCGCTGTCGGTGCGTTACAGCATCAACGACAACACTGCCGTTTGATCGCCCCAATCCTGTAGGAGCGGGGGGGGGGGGGGGGGGGGGGGGGGGGGGGGGGGGGGGGGGGGGGGGGGGGGGGGGGGGGGGGGG
>NZ_JBWKRS010000034.1:0-77599 GCF_059419385.1 Pseudomonas sp. GW821-FHT05H12
CCCCCCCCCTCCCCCCCCCCCCCCCCCCCCCCCCCCCCCCCCCTCCCCCCCCCCCCCCCCCCCCCCCCCCGGCTCCTACAGTGGGGTTTAAAACATCTGCGTCAAATCAGAACTCGTGTTTCATCGATGTGGTCCTATAGGCTATGCAGCCTAGGCGCACACCCGTGCGCAGTGCATTCAGGGAGCTTCACACATGAAACGTTTTGCCTTGGCGATCATCTGCGGTGTTCTGGCCACCTCGGCCGTGGCCGCTCCAAAAGATTGTGAAGAGCTCAGGAAAGAGATCGAGGTCAAGATCCAGGCCAATGCCGTGCCGTCCTACACCTTGGAGGTTGTCAGCAAGGAAGAAGCTGACAAGCACGACGTGGCCATGGTCGTCGGCAGCTGTGAGAACGGCACTAAGGCAATCATCTACCAGAAAAACAACGACTGATCAGAGGCAGTTCACACTGCGTTCTTCGGCCAGCAACTTGCCAGCAGCGTCATACAGCCGGATGTTGGGCGTGAATGCCAGCGAGCGTCCTTCCAGTTGATAGTGCTGCCCCGCCCGGAAGTTGTCGTATTGCAGGGTCATGAAGCAGGTGCGGTCGCGCGTCTGGTCCAGCCCGCCGATCCCCGTGCCGGTGTTCACCTCGAAATCGAAGCGCACCATCAGTTCATGGCTGCCCGGCGGCACCTGGAAGAAACGCCCATCGTTGAGGTTCTTGCCGTCCAGGCGCTGGGCCATTACCAGCTTGGCACCGGGTGTCGGGGTGATGAAGTCGACCCAGGCCTGGTGCGGGTCCGCCGGGGGTATCGGGGTTGTCGCGCACGCTGTGAGAAGCACGGCGGCGAGGGGAAGCAAGAGCTGGCGCATGGCAGGCACTCAACGGTTGGAAAGAATTGAGCCTGGCGCGGATGGCAGCAGACTCCCTGTGAGTATAAACACGCCACGCCATGGAAAAATTCCGTGCAGGCAGGATAGTCTGGCGAGCCAATAACCCAGGAGTGCTCAGGGCATGGTCAGGCGTTTTCTTCCAGGGTTGCTGGCGGTGCTGCTCAGCGGCTGTTCCAGCGTCAGTTATTACAGCCAGTTGGCCAGCGGCCAATGGCAGTTGCTGCGTGCGCGTGAGCCGGTTGCCGACGTGATCGCCGACCCTTCCCGCCCCCAGGCGTTGCGTGAGCACCTGGTGCAATCGCAGAAAGCGCGCGCCTTTGCCAGCGAACACCTGCATTTGCCCGACAACCAGAGTTACAGGTTGTACGTCGACATTGGCCGGCCTTACGTGGTCTGGAATGTCTTCGCCACGCAGGAGTTTTCCCTTTCACCTGAAACCCATTGCTTCCCCATTGCCGGTTGCGTGGCCTATCGCGGTTATTACAACCAGGGCGCGGCGCGTGGCGAGGCGGCGCTGTTGCAGCAACGGGGCATGGACGTGTCGATTGGCGGGGTGGAGGCTTATTCGACCTTGGGTTGGTTCAACGACCCGATCATGAGTTCGATGATGAACTGGGGTGATGAGCGCCTGGCCACGCTGATATTCCATGAGTTGGCGCACCAGCGTTTTTATGTGAAGGACGACACCGAGTTCAACGAGTCCTACGCCAACTTCGTCGAGCAGGAAGGCACCCGTCAATGGCGTGCGGCACGCGGCCTGGCGCCAGTCAGCGACGCGGCATTGAAGCAGCGCGACCAGTTTATCCGGCTGGTACTCGACACCCGCAAGCGCCTGGAAACGCTGTATGCCCAGCCGTTGGCCACCGATGTGATGCGCCAGGCCAAGGCCGCAGAGTTCGAGCGCTTGCGCCGTGATTACCGGCAGATGCGCGATAGCCAGTGGGCCGGGGATAAACGCTATGACGTGTGGATTAACCAGCCGATGAACAACGCGCGACTGTTGCCGTTCGGGCTGTATGACCAGTGGGTACCGGCGTTTGCGGCGTTGTTTCGGCAGGTGGATGGGGATTGGGTGCGGTTTTTTGCGGCGGTGGAGAAGATGGGTGGGTTGCCGGTGGCGCAGCGTAAGGCGGCGTTGAAACAGTTGGAGGGTGGAGGGCCTTAGGGCCTCATCGCAAGCAAGCCAGCTCCCACAGTTGACTCCATTTCAAATGTGGAACCCGGTCAAATGTGGGAGCTGGCTTGCCTGCGATGGCAATCTCAAGGCTGCTGCAAAAACGCCTGATGCATCTGCGCCAACGTCTCAAAATGCCAAGTCGGCGCCTCGGCATTCAACTCCTCGAAGCTGCCAAACCCATACCCCACCGCCGCCGAATCCAGGCCATTGCTGCGCGCGCCGATCAGGTCGTGCTTGCGATCACCAATCATCAAGGTGGTGGCCGGGTCCAGGCCTTCTTCGCTGATCAAGTGCGCGATCAACTCGACCTTGTTGGTACGCGTGCCGTCCAACTCGCTGCCGTAGATCACCTTGAAATACTTGGCGAAATCGAAATGCCGGGCGATTTCGCGGGCGAACACCCAGGGCTTGGAGGTGGCCACGTAGAGCTGGCGGCCTTGGCTGCTCAGGTCTTCCAGTAACGGCATCACGCCCTCGAACACGCGGTTCTCATACAGGCCGGTGACCTTGAAGCGCTCGCGATAAAAATTCACCGCCTCCCACGCCTTGGCCTCATCGAAGCCGTAGAACTGCATGAAGGCTTGCAGCAGCGGCGGCCCGATGAAGTGTTCCAGCTTCGTCAGGTCCGGCTCGTCGATGCCCAGCTTGCCGAGGGCGTACTGGATCGAACGGGTGATGCCTTCACGCGGGTCAGTGAGGGTGCCGTCGAGGTCGAACAGCACGGTGGGGTAATTCAGGGTCATTGATCGAATCCTTCGGCCAGGTGCAGGTCTTTGAGCTTCACGTAGTTCGCCGCGCTGTAGGTGAAAAAGGCACGCTCCTTGTCAGTCAGCGGGCGGATTTGTTTAACCGGGCTGCCCACGTACAAAAAGCCGCTGTCGAGTTTCTTGCCCGGTGGCACCAGGCTGCCGGCGCCGATGATCACGTCATCCTCGACCACGGCGCCGTCCATCACGATGCTGCCCATGCCGATCAAAATGCGATTGCCGACGGTGCAGCCGTGCAGCATGACCTTGTGGGCGATGGTCACGTCGTCACCGATCAGCAGCGGGAAGCCGTCCGGGTTGAACGGGCCGGCATGGGTGATGTGCAGCACGCAGCCGTCCTGCACGCTGGTGCGGGCACCGATGCGGATGCGGTGCATGTCGCCACGGATCACCGTGAGTGGCCAGACCGAGCTGTCGGTGCCGATTTCGACATCGCCGATCACCACCGCCGAAATATCGACAAAAGCCCCGGCGCCCAGGGTTGGCGTGTGGTTCTGATAGGTGCGAAGGGTCACGATAGCTTCTCTCTCTTCTGCTGATAGCTGCGGTGGGCATTGATTGTAATTAAGATGGCCCCATCTTTGTTCTTACATGTTTCTTCAGCCAAGGTACCCACCGTGAGCGCGAACAACCCACTTTTGCAGTCCTACGACCTGCCGCCGTTCTCGGCGATCCGTGCCGAGCACGTCCAGCCGGCCATCGAACAGATCCTCGCCGACAACCGCGTCGCCATCGAAGGCATCCTGCAAAGCCAGGGCAAAAACCCTACGTGGGCAGGCCTGGTGCTGGCCATGGATGAGCTGAATGATCGCCTGGGCGCTGCCTGGAGCCCGGTCAGCCACCTCAACGCTGTGTGCAACAGCGCCGAATTGCGTGAGGCGTACGAAAGCTGCCTGCCGGCGTTGAGCGCCTACTCCACCGAGATGGGTCAGAACCGTGCGCTGTTCCAGGCCTTCGAAGCCTTGGCCAACAGCCCGGAAGCCGCGGGTTTCGATGTGGCGCAGAAAACCATCCTGGAACACTCCCTGCGCGACTTCCGCTTGTCGGGTATCGATTTGCCTCCCGAGCAGCAAAAACGCTACGCCGAAGTGCAGAGCAAACTGTCTGAGCTGGGCAGCAAGTTCTCCAACCAGTTGCTGGATGCCACCCAGGCCTGGGCCAAGCACATTACCGATGAAGCCACCCTCGCCGGCCTGACCGATTCGGCCAAGGCGCAGATGGCCGCCGCTGCCCAGGCCAAGGGCCTCGACGGCTGGCTGATCACCCTGGAGTTCCCGAGCTATTACGCGGTGATGACCTACGCCCAGGACCGCGCACTGCGTGAGGAAGTTTACGCAGCCTACTGCACCCGTGCGTCGGACCAAGGCCCGAATGCCGGTCAGAACGATAACGGCCCGGTGATGGAGCAGATCCTCGACCTGCGCCAGGAACTGGCTCAGTTGCTGGGCTACGCGTCCTTCTCCGAGCTGAGCCTGGCCACCAAGATGGCCGAGTCCAGCGACCAGGTGCTGAGCTTCCTGCGCGACCTGGCCAAGCGCAGCAAGCCGTTTGCCGCTCAAGACCTGCAACAGCTCAAGGCTTACGCCGCAGAACAAGGCTGCGCCGACCTGCAAAGCTGGGACAGCGGTTTCTACGGCGAAAAACTGCGCGAGCAGCGCTACAGCGTGTCCCAGGAAGCCCTGCGTGCCTACTTCCCCATCGACAAAGTACTGGGCGGCCTGTTTGCCATCGTGCAACGCCTGTACGGCATCGAGATCGCCGAGCAAAAAGGCTTCGACACCTGGCACCCGGACGTCCGCCTGTTTGAAATCAAGGAAAACGGCCAGCACGTGGGCCGCTTCTTCTTCGACCTGTACGCCCGCGCCAACAAGCGTGGCGGCGCGTGGATGGACGGCGCGCGTGACCGCCGCCGCACGATCGATGGCGTATTGCAAAGCCCGGTGGCCAACCTGGTGTGCAACTTCACACCGGCCGACAGCGGCAAGCCTGCCCTGCTGACCCACGATGAAGTGACCACGCTGTTCCATGAGTTCGGTCACGGCCTGCATCACTTGCTGACCCGCGTTGAACACGCCGGCGTATCCGGCATCAACGGCGTGGCTTGGGATGCGGTGGAGCTGCCGAGCCAGTTCATGGAGAACTGGTGCTGGGAGCCTGAAGGCCTGGCGCTGATCTCCGGCCACTACGAAAGTGGCGAACCACTGCCACAAGACCTGCTGGAAAAAATGCTCGCGGCCAAGAATTTCCAATCTGGCCTGATGATGGTGCGCCAGTTGGAGTTCTCGCTGTTCGACTTCGAGCTGCACGCCACTCACGGCGACGGCCGCAGTGTTGCCCAGGTGCTGGAGGGTGTGCGTGATGAGGTGTCGGTAATGCGTCCGCCGGCCTACAACCGCTTCCCCAACAGCTTTGCGCATATCTTCGCGGGTGGTTACGCGGCGGGTTACTACAGCTATAAGTGGGCGGAAGTGCTGTCGGCCGATGCCTTCTCCAAGTTCGAAGAAGATGGCGTGCTCAACCCCGACACCGGCCGTGCCTTCCGCGAAGCGATCCTGGCCCGTGGCGGTTCCCAGGCGCCGATGGTGCTGTTCGTCGATTTCCGCGGACGCGCGCCGTCGATTGACGCACTCTTGCGCCACAGCGGCCTGAGTGAGGACGCGGCAGCATGAGTGAAGGGCCTGTGATTACCAAGAAACAATTTATCGCCGGGGCGGTCTGCCCGGCGTGCAGCGAACCGGACAAGTTGAAAATGTGGACCGAGGACAACGTGCCGCACCGCGAGTGCGTGGCCTGCGGTTATACCGACACGCTGAATGACCAGGGCTTGTCGGTGCCCAAGGAATTGGGCACGCGGGTGAATACGTCGGCGTTGAAAGCGCCGGCGGACCCGAAGGTGCAGGCGGTGCAGTTTTTCCCCAATCCGAAGCTGAAAAAAGACTGACTGATTTGATGTTTTTTTGCCCTGAAACACAGGTTTCAGGGCGAAGAGCATTAAGCATCTACTCCCCTCGATTCTGTCGCGTGTTCCAGGATGGCTGCTCCCGTTTGCGGTTATCAAGGAAGCACCATGCCGGACCCCAACCCCCTGTTACAGGACTATCACCTGCCGCCTTTCTCGGCCATCCGTGCCGAGCACCTTGTGCCTGCCATCGACGCAATTGTGCTGTGCAGTCGCGCCGAAGTAGCCCGCATCATTGCCAGCCAGCAACACCACCCAAACTGGGATGATTTGATGTTGGCGATGGAAGCCGTTACCTCCCGCATTGACGAGGTGTTAACGGTGATTTACATCCTCGACAGCACCCATACCGACCTAAAGTGGTTGGAGGCCAGTGCGCAAGCCACTTTTCGGGCCTCAGCGTTCACCCAAGAGCTAACGGGTAATCAAGGGCTGTACGACTGCTACAAAGCCTTGGCCGCGAGTTCACCTGCGGCGCTGTTTGATGCATCCCGCCAGAGTTTGCTGAAGCGCACGCTGAAAAAATTTCGGCTGGCCGGCATTGAGCTGGAACCGGCTGTGCAGAAAAAACGGGTGACGCTCGACCATGAAATTGCCGGTCTCCAGCAATTGTTCCTGACCCGACTGGAACAGGCTAACAATGCGTGGCGCAAACACATCAGCGATGAATCGCGATTGCAGGGGCTCACTCCTGCCCTCAAAGCACGGATGGCACAGAAGGCGCGAGCGGCTAACTTGCAGGGTTGGCTTATAACCCTGAATGAAGAGATTTACCGGGAATGCATGGCTTATGCGCAGGATCGAACATTGCGAGAGGAGATTTTCGTTGCCTACAACACGCGTGCTTCTGATCTGGGCCCGCACGCTGGGCAGTTCGACAATGGCCCCTTGTGGCAAATGCTGAGGGTCAGCCGTCATCAGAAAGCCACGCTACTGGGTTACGCCAATTTTGTTCAGTTGGCACTCGAGCCTCAAATGTTGGAGACCGGGGATCAAGTCCTGGATTTTATTCGTGACCAAATTACGTCATCACGCGCGGTCTTTGCACATGACAAACAGGTGCTTGAGACGCTGGGTCATGAGCTTGGATTGGAAAGCCTGCAACCCTGGGATTTCGCCTTCCTGGCGCAAATCATTCGGCAACGAACCAGCGGGGTTCGCGAAGACGAACTGCGCGTCTATTTTCCACTCGACAACACCTTGTATCGGTTGTTTGCGCTTATGCAGCAGCTGTTTGGCATCGAAATCAGCGAGCTTTATGGCTTCGACACTTGGGCGCCCGGGGTCCGGCTCTTTCAGGTAACAGAGCATGGTGAAGTGCTGGGGCAGATCTTTTTTGTGCCGTATCGACAAAATGACGGGGATTATCCCTATGCAATATCGTTGAGGAACCGCTGGACCACGGCTGAAAGTCGCAGGGTGCAACCGATGGCTGTGCTGTTCACTCAGTTTGAAGGTACCCCCGATGAGCCGAGTTTGCTCGGGCATCGGCAACTCAAGATCCTTTTTCATGAGTTCGGTCATTGCTTGCAGCAAGTATTGGTGGGCGTCGGTTTCCGCACCAAAATGGGCACCGATGACTCAGGTATGGACAGCGCGGAATTTTTCGGCCAGTTCTTTGAGCGCTGGTGTGATTCGCCGGATTGTCTCGTATGGCTTTCCAGCCATTTCAAAACGGGGGTGTCTTTGCCCATGGCGATGGCTCGGCAACAAGCCCTGTATGCCGATACCCAGTCTTCCTGGGAGCGGGCAGAGTCGTTGACGCTGGCATTGTTTGATATCGAAGTACACGGCTCACAGGGCGATGGACGTACCATTGAACAAGTATTTGCGAGTGCCAATCGTGAAGTCGGTCACCTGCCGGCGCTGGACACTGTGCGTTATGTCAATGGTTTCAGCCATTTAGTATCGGGATATGAAGGTAGGTTTTATGCCTACCAATGGTCTGATGTGCTGGCGCATAAAGCCTTCAAAAGATTTGAGCGCGAAGGTGTTTTCAATGCCGCGACGGGTCGAGCGTTTCGCGAGCAGGTGCTCGCTCCTGGCCACTCTCGTTCGTTACTTGAGTCGGTTCACTTGTTTTCAGGGGAGCCCTCGGCGAGCGCGCCTTGAAATCAGGTGTCGGAATTGGCCGTGTTCATCCAGCTTTTCATTGAACACAGGGCAAAGGCGCTGGTGCTGCACTCCCCGTTCTGCAGTGCCGTGCGTAGCTTGGCGATGTCCGCCTTCATCATGTAGCGAACACCGTCCTTGAAGCCGTTGCTGCTGCCGAAGCCGCCTTGGGTCATCTCGTTCAGCGCATCTTCCTTGCTCCAGCCTTGCACCACCACGCGGTACATCGCGGCCATCAGGCCGGTGCGGTCAGAGCCGTGTTTGCAATGCATCAACACCGGGCCGTTGGCTTCGGCTTCCTGAATCGCCCTGAGCGCCGCGAGCACGTCGGAATCGTCGACATGGTTGGTGCGATAAGACAACTGCACCTGTTTGATATCGGAGGACTTCAGCCAAGGTGCATCAGATTCCGGCAGGAAGTTGATCACTGTGCCGATCTTCATTTGTTCCAGCACAGGCAGCGCGTTGCTGTCTGGCAGGGCACTGCGATACAGCGTTGGCGTCATCTGGTGCAGGTTGAATTGGTTGCCCACGGGCTGGGCCCATTCGGGCGGGCGAATAGACGTGGCATCGTCGGCTTGGGCGCAGGTGCCGATAAACAGTGCGAGGAACGCCAGGCTGAGAGCAGGCAGCAATCGGAGAGTGAACATGCGCGATATGACCAGATAAGGGTGTGTTGATGGCGCCCAGAGTGGTCTTTGCGGGGTGAATGGGGTGTGAGGTGTGCGTCAAAGAATCGTGAACAGGGGTATCTGATCCGTTGTTTTCGCCGCTGAATCGATTCTCTACGATGCTTAGCCTGCTATCATTTGTAACTATTGATTGCCAGTGTGTTCTATCCCCTTGGATCCCATGCCCTGGCAAGCCTTCACGCTGCTCTCAGAAGCGGCTGAAAAACCCGTGACCACATGATGAGGTGCACCCATGTCTGATCAAGATCAAGACAACCCCCGGCGTGACTTTTTGCGCAAATCCTTGACCTTGATCCCGATGGTCACGGTTGCCAGCACCGGCCTCGGTGGCTCGATGCTGATGGCGACACCGGAGCCGGCCCAGGCCGCTCCCGCCAAACCACCCGCCAGCGAAAAGCCCTATGAGCCGACCTACTTCACGGCCGAAGAGTGGGCCTTCATCAACGCTGCCGTCGCGCAGCTGATTCCTGCGGATGACCAGGGCCCGGGTGCACTGGAAGCCGGTGCGCCGGAATACATCGACCGCCAGATGAACACGCCTTACGCCAGTGGCGCACTGTGGTTCATGCAAGGCCCGTTCAACGCCGACGCCGCGCCAGAGATGGGTTGGCAGTCCAAACTGGTGCCCAAGGAAATCTATCGCCTGGGTATCGCTGCCACGAATGCGTGGTCGAAGGCATTCAACGGGAAAGCTTTTGCTGCGCAAGACAGCGCTACCCGAGACGATATGTTGCGTCGCTTGGAGGCTGGCGGCAGTGAAGTGAGCGAGCATTTCGAGGCGGTGCCACCGAAAATGTTCTTTAACCTGCTGCTGCAAAACACCAAGGAAGGGTTCTTTTGCGACCCGATCCACGGCGGCAACAAAGGCATGGTCGGCTGGACCATGATCGGTTTCCCCGGCGCCCGCGCCGACTTCATGGACTGGGTTGAACGCAACGAGCAATACCCCTTCCCGGCAGTTTCCATTCGCGGCGAGAGGGCATAAACGTGGCGACCATCATGAAGAAAGTAGACGCGGTGATCGTAGGCTTTGGCTGGACCGGCGCGATCATGGCCAAGGAGCTGACGGAAGCGGGCCTCAACGTGGTAGCGCTGGAGCGCGGCCCGATGCAGGACACTTACCCGGACGGCAACTATCCCCAGGTCATCGACGAACTGACCTACAGTGTGCGTAAAAAACTCTTCCAGGACATTTCCAAAGAGACGGTGACCATTCGCCATAGCGTGAATGACGTCGCCCTGCCCAACCGTCAGTTGGGCGCGTTCCTGCCGGGCAATGGCGTGGGCGGCGCAGGTTTGCACTGGTCAGGCGTGCACTTTCGTGTCGACCCGATTGAGCTGCGTATGCGCAGCCATTACGAAGAGCGCTATGGCAAAAACTTCATTCCCAAGGACATGACCATCCAGGACTTCGGCGTCAGCTATGAAGAGCTGGAGCCGTTTTTCGACTACGCCGAGAAGGTTTTCGGCACTTCGGGCCAGGCGTGGACGGTCAAGGGGCAGTTGGTGGGTGAAGGCCGTGGCGGTAACCCATATGCGCCAGATCGTTCCAACCCGTTCCCGTTGGAGTCGCAGAAAAACACCGTCTCTGCACAGCTGTTTCAGAAAGCCGCTACCGAGATCGGCTACAAACCCTACAACCTGCCATCCGCCAATACGTCGGGGCCGTACACCAATCCCTACGGCGCGCAGATGGGCCCGTGCAATTTTTGCGGGTTCTGCAGCGGCTACGTTTGCTACATGTATTCCAAGGCCTCGCCGAACGTGAACATCCTGCCAGCGTTGCGCCAGGTGCCGAACTTCGAGCTGCGGCCCAATTCCCATGTGCTCAAGGTCAACCTCGACAGCACCAAGAGCAAGGCCACCGGCGTGACCTACATCGACGGCCAGGGCCGGGAATGCGAGCAGCCGGCCGACCTGGTGATCCTCGGGTCTTTCCAGTTCAACAACGTGCGGTTGATGCTGCTGTCGGGTATCGGCAAACCTTACGACCCCATCACCAATGAAGGCGTGGTAGGCAGGAATTTCGCCTACCAGAACATGGCCACCATCAAGGCGTTCTTCGACAAGGACACCCACACCAACAACTTCATCGGTGCGGGTGGTAATGGCGTGGCCATTGACGACTTCAACGCCGACAACTTCGACCACGGACCGCATGGTTTCGTAGGCGGCTCGCCGATGTGGGTCAACCAGGCGGGCAGCCGTCCGATTGCCGGTACTTCCAACCCCCCGGGCACCCCGGCCTGGGGCAGTGCCTGGAAGCGCGCTACCGCCGATTACTACACCCACCAAGTGTCGATGGACGCCCATGGAGCCCATCAATCCTACCGGGGCAACTACCTGGATCTGGACCCGGTGTATCGCGATGCCTACGGCCTGCCGTTGTTGCGGATGACGTTCGACTGGCAGGAAAACGACATCAAGATGAACCGCTTCATGGTCGAAAAAATGGGCAAGGTCGCGCAAGCGATGAACCCCAAGGCCATTGCGTTGCTGGGCAAGAAAGTCGGGGAACATTTCAACACCGCGTCGTACCAGACCACCCACCTCAACGGTGGCGCGATCATGGGCACCGACCCGAAAACCAGCGCGTTGAACCGCTATCTGCAGTGCTGGGATGTGCACAACGTATTTGTGCCCGGCGCATCTGCTTTCCCACAGGGCCTGGGCTACAACCCGACCGGCCTGGTGGCGGCGCTGGCTTATTGGTCGGCGCGGGCGATCCGCGAGCAGTACCTGAAAAACCCCGGCCCACTGGTTCAGGCATAAGGAGCGATGACCATGAAAGCACTCGTTATCGCCTCCCTGGCGCTGTTCAGCAGCTGTTCTGTGAGCGCGGCTGAAACCGACCTGATCAAGCAGGGCGAATACCTGGCCCGCGCCGGTGACTGCGTGGCCTGCCACACCGCCAAGGGCGGTAAACCCTTCGCCGGTGGCCTGCCGATGGAAACGCCCATCGGCGTGATCTATTCCACCAACATCACCCCGGACAAAACCGGCCTGGGCGGCTATAGCTTCGAAGACTTCGACAAGGCCGTGCGCCATGGCGTCGCCAAGAGCGGTAGTACCCTTTACCCGGCGATGCCCTACCCGTCTTACGCACGCGTCAGCGATAGCGACATGCAGGCGTTGTATGCGTATTTCATGAAGGGGGTGGAACCGGTTGCCCAAGAGAACAAGGACAGCGACATTCCTTGGCCCCTGAGCATGCGCTGGCCGTTGGCGGCATGGCGCTGGATGTTCGCGCCGGCGGTTGCAGAGGCGCAGCCACAGGCGGCTGCCGACCCGGTGATCAGCCGCGGCGCCTACCTGGTGGAAGGCCTGGGCCACTGCGGTGCCTGCCATACGCCGCGTGCCCTGACCATGCAGGAGAAAGCCCTGAGTGCCACTGACGGCAATGCGTTCTTGTCTGGCAGCGCGCCACTGGAAGGCTGGATCGCCAAAAGCCTGCGCGGTGACCACAAGGACGGCCTCGGCAGTTGGAGCGAGGAACAACTGGTGCAATTCCTCAAGACCGGCCGCAGTGAACGCAGCGCGGTGTTTGGCGGTATGAGCGACGTGGTGGTCCACAGCATGCAGTACATGTCGGAAAATGACCTGACCGCTATCGCTCGTTACCTCAAAAGCCTGCCGGCGGTGGACCCGAAAGATCAGCCGCACCTGTACGACAAGCAGGTGGCTGACGCGCTGTGGAAAGGCGATGACAGCAAGCCCGGCGCCTCGGTGTATATCGACAACTGTGCGGCTTGCCACCGCACCGACGGCCACGGCTACACGCGCGTGTTTCCGGCACTGGCGGGTAACCCCGTGTTGCAGACGGCGGATGCCACGTCCTTGATCAACATCGTGTTGAACGGCGGCACCTTGCCGGCCACTCACGCGGCGCCGTCCACCTTCACCATGCCGGCGTTTGCGTGGCGCCTGTCGGACCAGGAAGTGGCAGATGTGGTCAGTTTCGTGCGTGGCAGTTGGGGTAACAAGGGCGAACCTGTGAAGGCCAGCGACGTGGCGGACCTGCGCAAGAACGACATGCGCACCACCTCGGGCGATGACCTGGGCCAAGTGACGCAAAAACACTGACGCGTACCTGACCGCCAAACGGCACTGGTCAGAACCCTTGCGCCTCGATACTGTATATAAAAACAGTATCGAGGCGTTTTCATGTCTACTCCGTTGCCGCCCCGTGGCCGGGGCACTGCCACCAACCTGCACAACCGCTTCGCGCCCACCGTCAGCGTGGTTGAGGACGACGGTTGGTATCAGGAAGTGCCACCCACCCAGGGCACTGAAGTGCGCATCGAAACGGCCAAGACCATCATCACCCGCAACAACTCGCCGGACCTGCCGTTTGATCGCTCGATCAATCCTTACCGGGGTTGCGAGCATGGCTGTATCTACTGCTACGCGCGGCCTAGCCATGCGTATTGGGACATGTCTCCCGGTCTGGATTTCGAGACCAGGTTGATCGCCAAGAGCAACGCTGCTGACGTGCTGGAGCAGCAGCTGTCGAAGCCGGGCTATGTGTGTGCGCCGATCAACCTGGGCTCCAATACCGACCCGTATCAGCCCATCGAACGCGAATACAGGATCACTCGGCAAACCCTTGAAGTGCTGCTGCGCTACCGGCACCCGGTGACGATCATCACCAAGGGCTCGCTGATCCTGCGTGACCTCGACTTGCTCACTGAGTTGGCCAGGCAGCGACTGGTGGCGGTGATGATCAGCCTCACCAGCCTGGACGACGAACTCAAGCGCATCCTGGAGCCCCGCACGGCGGCGCCCAAGGCGCGTTTGCGGGCGATTCGCGTGATGCGCGAGGCGGGTATCCCGGTGGGTGTGCTGTGCTCGCCGATGATCCCCATGATCAACGACAGCGAGCTCGAAAGCCTGCTCACGGAGGCCCACGCAGCCGGTGCACAAAGTGCGGCCTACATGATGCTGCGCCTGCCCCTTGAGGTGGCGCCGCTGTTCGAGGAATGGCTGGCGGCACATTACCCGCAGCGAGCGGCCCATGTGATGAGCCTGGTGCGGCAAGTGCGCGGTGGCGAGGTGTATGACAGCCGCTTTGGGGTGCGCATGCGCGGTGAGGGGCCGTTTGCCGATTTGCTGGCCCAGCGCTTCAGCAAGGCGATCAAACGCCTGGGGCTCAATCGTCGTGAGGGGTTTAATCTGGATTGCACAGCGTTCTGTCCGCCGGGCAGGCAGATGGCATTGTTATAGGTAGACTAGTAGGGATAAGAGCGTTCTTATTGTAGGAATGGTCGCACATTGACATCACTGAAACCCGCGATCTAGAGCGGTTTGTTCAGTTTGAATTAAGTTTCGATGGTTACCTTGTTCAACGAGTGACTGATGGGTCGCGAACCGGCTTTTGTGGCATTTCACAACTATTGCCCTGAGCCGGCGTCGAACTGGCCTGAATATTCCCCCTGCCTTAATCAAGAGGATGAATCATGAGTGACAAGGATAAACAGCCGTTGGCTGCGTCGGCATCAGCCCCTCAGGTGGCGGAAACCGCCGATGCAGCGCTGAAGCATATTGTTGACGGCTTTTTGCATTTCCATCACGACGTCTTCCCCCAACAGGAAGAACTGTTCAAGAAACTCGCCACGGCCCAGAGCCCGAGGGCGATGTTCATCACGTGCGCCGACTCGCGCATCGTCCCCGAGCTGATTACCCAAAGCTCTCCAGGCGACCTGTTTGTAACCCGTAACGTCGGCAACGTGGTGCCGCCCTACGGTCAGATGAACGGCGGTGTTTCCACTGCCATCGAGTACGCGGTGCTCGCCTTGGGCGTGCAGCACATCATCGTGTGTGGGCACTCCGACTGCGGTGCCATGCGCGCGGTACTCAACCCTGCCAGCCTGGAGAAGATGCCGACGGTCAGGGCCTGGCTGCGGCATGCCGAGGTCGCCAGGTCGATGGTTGAGGACAACTGCGACTGCGCCAACGAAGGCGAGAGCATGAAGGTGCTGACTGAAGAAAACGTCATCGCCCAGTTGCAACATTTGCGCACCCACCCTTCCGTGGCTTCGCGCATGGCCAATGGTCAATTGTTTATCCACGGCTGGATCTACAACATCGAGACCAGCGAGATCCGCGCCTACGATGCCGACCAGTCGGCCTTCCGCTCGTTGAGCGGCGACGGGCCGATCCCTTGCGCGACGCCTAAAGCGCGCTTCTAAAACACTTCCCTGCCGGGTAACGCGATGGCTGCCAATAGAGCAGCCAGGCGTTGCCACGCCCGGCGAATGCCTCGGGAGAGTCATCATGCGTGCTGCTCAATTGAAAGCTGTACTGCCGCGGGAGCTGCTCGCCTCTGTGGTTGTGTTTTTGGTCGCCCTGCCCTTGTGCATGGGCATTGCGATTGCGTCCGGCATGCCGCCGGCCAAAGGCCTGATTACTGGGATCATCGGTGGCCTGGTGGTGGGTTGGCTGGCGGGGTCGCCCCTGCAGGTCAGCGGCCCGGCCGCCGGGTTGGCGGTGCTGGTGTTCGAGCTGGTGCGTCAGCACGGCATGCTGATGCTGGGGCCGATCCTGTTGCTGGCGGGCTTCCTGCAATTGGTCGCCGGGCGCCTGCGCCTGGGTTGCTGGTTCCGGGTAACGGCACCCGCCGTGGTGTACGGGATGCTGGCGGGAATTGGTGTGCTGATCGTGCTCTCGCAAATCCACGTGATGCTCGATGGCGCGCCCAAGCCTTCGGGGTTGGATAACCTGACCGGGTTCCCGGCGGCTCTGGCTGAAGCCCTTCCGACGCTGGGTGGCGGCCTTGGCTGGCAAGCGGGGCTGCTGGGGTTGTCGACGATGCTGGTGATGTACCTGTGGGATAAATTACGCCCGCAAAGCCTGCGTTTCGTACCGGGAGCCTTGTTGGGTGTTGGTTTGACCACGGTGGTGAGCCTGGTGCTGGCCTTGCAGGTCAAGCGCGTGGAGGTTCCGGAAAACCTCGCGGACGCCATTGACTGGCTGCGCCCCAGTGACCTCCTGAACCTGGCGGACCCACAACTGCTGATCGCCGCCTTTGCTGTCGCGTTTATCGCCAGTGCTGAAACTCTGCTGTCCGCCGCTGCGGTCGACCGTATGCACAGCGGTCAGCGTTCTGATTTCGACAAGGAATTATCCGCTCAAGGTGTAGGCAACATGCTCTGCGGCCTGGTCGGCGCCTTGCCGATGACGGGTGTGATCGTGCGCAGTTCGGCCAACGTGCAAGCCGGGGCGACGACGCGTCTGTCGGCGATGTTCCACGGTCTTTGGCTGTTGGCGTTTGTGCTGTTGCTGTCGAGCGTGCTGCAGAGCATTCCAGTGGCGAGCCTGGCGGGCGTGCTGGTTTACACCGGGATCAAGCTGGTCGACCTCAAGGCGTTCAAGGCGCTGGGGCGCTATGGGCGGATGCCGATGCTGACCTATTCGGCGACGGCACTGGCGATCGTGTTTACCGACTTGCTGACGGGTGTACTGATCGGCTTCGGGCTGACGCTGGTCACCTTGGCCCTCAAGGCTTCACGGTTGAAAGTCAGCTTGATCGACCTGCCCCAGGACGGCGAGATGGAATTGCGGTTGGTCGGTGCGGCAACCTTTCTGAAAGTGCCGGCGTTGACTCAGGTGCTGGCAACGGTGCCTGCCGGGACGACCGTGCATGTGCCACTGAGCAACCTGAGTTACATCGACCATTCCTGCCTGGAGTTGCTGGAAGAATGGGGGCGTGCGAACGCGGCGAAGGGCTCGACGCTGGTGATCGAGGCGCGCGGCTTGAAGCGACGGCTGGAAGGTCGTGAGCGGACGACGGCAGGCCTGGGCTCAGCGCCTGCCTGACCACCACAAACCCCTTGTAGGAGCTGGCTTGCCAGCGATGAGGCCCGAAAGATCACCGAAATCTCAAGGCCCTTATCGCCGGCAAGCCGGCTCCTACAAAGGATGTGTCAGGCCGGCTGATCCAGCGCCAACTCAACCCCTAGCTGGCGCGACAGGCACGGCCAGCGCTTCCACGCGGCTTCCGTATCCGGGCTCTTGAGGGTCTCGCGGTAGGCCTCGACCGACTCCAGCGCAAAGCTGTCTTCGTTCAACATTTCATCCACGGCCAGGTGCACCGCTTCATCCAGCTGGTTGGCAAACTGCTCGCCAATCAATTGGTGTGCGATCAGGTTGGCAACCGTGGTGTCCGCCGGAATCAACGGCTGGCCGAAATGTTTGATGTACAGGTCGTTGACCTCTTCCACCAAACGATGGGCCAGGTAGGCCTCGTCCAGCAGGCCGTCGAGCCCTTCGTGGCCGGCCAGGATCGCAGGTGGCTGCAGGAAGAAATGCTCGGCGATTTTCAGTACCGGCTTGATCTGGCTTTCAATGCCGGCTTCGCGGGCCACGTCATTGGCGGCGTCCAGCAAGTCAGGGACGAGGTCGATGTAGGCGGTAACAAAACGGGTCATGACAATGTTGCGATCACCGTCAGCCAAAGAGATGGCCGAATGCAGGTGCGGCAATTGGGTTTCCAGTTGCTGGGCAAGCTGGCCAGTGCTGGCTTCGTGTTGATGGGCACGGGAAATCTGCTCGCGCAATGCGGCGGTGTTCATGAAAGCTCCAGTGATGCAGGCGTAGGAAAAGGGAGAGGATAAGGTAGCTCGTTTATACGAGCGCCTCAGACGCATTTGTCATAATTATTTCATGGTTATGCGCCTCCGTTATATCGAATTGCCATCGTTCGTCGGATAAACGATTCCGCCCCCGGTTTTATTGGCTCCGGCCGTCTGTTTTCGCTCATTTGCCCCTACACATTGCGGGGTTGCAGGGCGTGTCTATACTCGGATTTGTACGCAATTAGCTGATGACGCCCAACTGCATGAAGCAGGCAAGGCAAGGCGGTTGTAAGCAGTATGGAAGCCGCTCCCTTCGCCGCAGGTGCAAACCGGCGGGATAACAAGAAACATAAAGGGGAACCCGCAATGACGCGACATCCACACGTTTGGATGGGCCTACTGTTGTGGTCAGTATTCGGCCAGGCGCAAGCCGCCTGGACAACGAATATGGCGCCAGGGGCGACTGAAGTCAGCCACGCCGTGTTTGACCTGCACATGACCATTTTCTGGATCTGTGTGGTGATCGGCATTGTCGTGTTTGGCGCGATGTTCTGGTCGATGATCCTGCACCGACGGTCCACGGGCCAGGTGGCCGCCAAGTTCCACGAGAGCACGACCGTGGAAATCCTCTGGACCGTGGTGCCCCTGCTGATCCTGGTGGCCATGGCTATTCCGGCGACCAAGACCCTGATCAACATCTACGACAGCAGTGAGTCGGATATCGATATCCAGGTCACCGGCTATCAGTGGAAGTGGCACTACAAATACCTGGGCCAGGACGTGGAGTTCTTCAGCAACCTGGCCACGCCCGCCGAACAGATCCACAACCAGGCCACCAAGGGCGAGCACTATTTGCTCGAAGTCGACCAGCCTCTGGTGCTGCCGGTGGGTGCCAAGGTGCGCTTCCTGGTGACGGCGGCCGACGTGATCCATTCCTGGTGGGTGCCGGCCTTTGCGGTCAAGCGCGATGCGATCCCCGGGTTCGTCAACGAGGCCTGGACCCGCATCGAGAAGCCCGGCATCTACCGTGGCCAGTGCGCCGAGCTGTGCGGCAAGGACCACGGCTTCATGCCCATCGTGGTCGAGGTCAAGTCCAAGGCCGACTACGACACCTGGCTCGGCGAGCGTAAGGAAGAAGCCGCCAAGCTCAAGGAACTGACCTCCAAAGAGTGGACGCTGGAAGAGCTGGTGGCCCGCGGCGACAAGGTTTACCACACCACCTGCGTGGCCTGTCACCAGGCTGAAGGTCAGGGCCTGCCGCCGATGTTCCCGGCGCTCAAAGGTTCGCCGATTGCTACCGGCGCCAAGGAAGACCACCTGCACCGCGTGTATTTCGGCAAGCCCGGCACCGCCATGGCGGCGTTTGGCAAGCAGCTCTCGGAAGTGGACATCGCCGCCGTCGTCACCTACGAACGCAACGCGTGGGGCAACAACAAAGGCGACATGGTCACGCCCAAAGACGTGCTGGCTCTGAAACAGGCGCAAAGCAAATGACAGCCCTCACTGCGTATGCCCTGAACCGCCCCGCCCACTCGCTTGCAGGAGAACGGCCATGAGCACTGTGATCGACCATGGTCATGCCGACCATGCCCACGGCCCCGCCAAAGGCTTGATGCGCTGGGTGCTGACCACCAACCATAAAGACATCGGCACGATGTACCTGTGGTTCGCCTTCACCATGTTCCTGCTCGGTGGCTCGTTCGCCATGGTGATCCGTGCCGAACTGTTCCAGCCGGGCCTGCAGATCGTGCAACCGGCGTTTTTCAACCAGATGACCACCATGCACGGCTTGATCATGGTGTTCGGTGCGGTAATGCCGGCGTTTGTCGGCCTGGCCAACTGGATGATCCCGCTGATGATCGGCGCGCCGGACATGGCCCTGCCGCGCATGAACAACTTCAGCTTCTGGCTGTTGCCGGCCGCGTTCCTGCTACTGGTGTCGACCTTGTTCACCCCCGGTGGCGGGCCGAATTTCGGCTGGACCTTCTATGCCCCACTCTCCACCACTTACGCGCCGGAAAGCGTCACGTTCTTCATTTTCGCCATCCACCTGATGGGCATCAGTTCGATCATGGGTGCGATCAACGTGGTCGCCACCATCCTCAACCTGCGCGCGCCAGGCATGACGTTGATGAAAATGCCGCTGTTCGTGTGGACCTGGCTGATCACCGCCTTCCTGCTGATCGCGGTGATGCCGGTGCTGGCGGGTTGCGTGACCATGATGCTGATGGACATCCACTTCGGCACCAGCTTCTTCAGCGCGGCCGGTGGCGGTGACCCGGTGCTGTTCCAGCACGTGTTCTGGTTCTTCGGCCACCCTGAGGTGTACATCATGATCCTGCCGGCGTTCGGTGCCGTCAGCTCGATCATTCCGACCTTCTCGCGCAAGCCGCTGTTCGGCTACACCTCGATGGTCTACGCCACGGCGAGCATCGCGTTCCTGTCGTTCATCGTGTGGGCGCACCATATGTTCGTGGTCGGCATCCCGCTGGTGGGCGAGCTGTTCTTCATGTACGCCACCCTGCTGATCGCGGTGCCCACGGGAGTGAAGGTGTTCAACTGGGTCAGCACCATGTGGCAAGGCTCGCTGACCTTCGAGACGCCGATGCTGTTTGCCGTGGCCTTCGTGATTTTGTTCACCATCGGCGGCTTCTCCGGGCTGATGCTGGCGATTGCGCCTGCCGACTTCCAGTACCACGACACCTACTTTGTGGTGGCGCACTTCCATTACGTACTGGTGCCTGGCGCGATCTTCGGCATCTTCGCCTCGGCGTACTACTGGCTGCCGAAATGGACCGGCCACATGTACGACGAAACCCTGGGCAAGCTGCACTTCTGGCTGTCCTTCGTGGGCATGAACATGGCGTTCTTCCCGATGCACTTTGTGGGGTTGGCCGGTATGCCGCGCCGGGTGCCGGACTACAACCTGCAGTTCGCCGACTTCAACATGGTCTCGTCCATCGGCGCGTTCATGTTCGGCGCCACGCAGATCTTCTTCCTGTTCATCGTGATCAAGTGCATCCGTGGCGGCCCGCCTGCGCCGGCCAAACCGTGGGATGGGGCTGAAGGCCTGGAGTGGAGCATTCCTTCGCCCGCGCCGTACCACACCTTCACCACGCCGCCGGAGGTCAAATGAACACTCTGTCGAGGGTCACCTCGGTCTCCTGTGGGAGCTGGCTTGCCTGCGATGGCGGTGTGTCAGTCGACAATGTTTTCGACTGCAAGGCCGCTATCGCAGGCAAGCCAGCTCCCACAGAAAATCAACAGCGAGGGGGTGTGTGATGGCTGAATCGGTGCCGATCAGGCGGCTGGTCACCCGCCTGCTGATCCTGGTGGTGGCCATGTTCGCCTTCGGCTTTGCCCTGGTGCCGATCTACGACGTGATGTGCAAGGCCTTCGGTATCAACGGCAAGACCGCCGGGCAGTACGAGGGCGAACAGGTGGTGGACCCCACGCGCCAAGTGCGGGTGCAGTTCTTGTCCACCAATGCCATCGACATGGTCTGGGAGTTCCATTCCAAGGCCGATGAGGTGGTGGTCAACCCCGGTGCGGTCACCGAGATGCTGTTCGTGGCCTACAACCCGACGGATAAACCCATGACCGCCCAGGCCGTACCGAGCATTTCCCCGGCCGAGGCGGCGATGTATTTCCACAAGACCGAGTGTTTTTGCTTCACCCAGCAAGTGCTGCAGCCAGGTCAGCGCATCGAAATGCCGGTGCGTTTCATTGTCGATCGTGACATGCCCAAGGATGTGAAGCATTTGACCCTGGCGTACACGCTGTTCGATATCACTGCGCGCCAACCGCCGGTGGCTGTCCACACCGGGGGCTAGCTACTGTTTGCCCCCTCAATCAGGAGAGCGAATACATGTCGTCTCATGATACGTACTACGTACCAGCGCAAAGCAAATGGCCAATAATTGCTACGTTTGGCATGTTGATCACGGTGTACGGCCTGGCCGTGTGGTTCAACGACCTGAAGGCGGCGCGCCCGGAGTCTCATGGCCCGTGGATCTTCTTCGTCGGCGGCCTGTTGCTGGCCTACATGCTGTTCGGCTGGTTTGGCGCGGTGATCAAGGAAAGCCGCGCCGGTTTGTACAGCCCGCAGATGGACCGCTCGTTCCGCTGGGGCATGACGTGGTTCATCTTTTCCGAAGTGATGTTCTTCATCGCGTTCTTCGGTGCGCTGTTCTATGTGCGGCACATGTCCGGCCCGTGGCTGGGCGGCGAAGGCCACAAGGGCATCGCGCACATGCTGTGGCCGAACTTCGAATTTACCTGGCCGCTGCTCAACAACCCTGACCCGAAACTGTACCCGCCGCCCGAAGGCACCATCAGCCCGTGGGGCTTGCCGTTGGTCAACACGATCCTGCTGGTCAGTTCCAGCGTGACCATCACCCTGGCGCACCATGCCTTGCGCAAAGGTCATCGCGGGGCGTTGAAGATCTGGCTGGCGATCACCGTGCTGCTGGGCTGGGCGTTCCTGGGCTTCCAGGCCGAGGAGTACATGCATGCCTATAAAGAGCTGGGCCTGACCCTGGGCTCCGGCGTGTACGGCGCGACCTTCTTCATGCTCACAGGCTTTCATGGCGCCCACGTGACTATCGGCACGATCATTTTGTTCGTGATGCTGATGCGCATCCTCAAGGGGCACTTCAATGCCGAGCACCAGTTCGGTTTCGAGGCGGCCAGTTGGTATTGGCACTTTGTGGATGTGGTGTGGATCGGCCTGTTTTTCTTCGTCTACGTACTGTGACGCGTCTTACCACGGCGCATGGGATACCAGCTGGCCGCTGAAAAAGCCCCAGGCGATCAACGCCACGGTGATCACGGCCAGTACCACACGCACGGTCAGGGCGGTGACGAGGCGGTTGGAGTTGCCCTCGTCCTTGACCAGGAAGAACAAGCCGCTGAACAGGCTCGCGACGGTCGCGATCAGCATCAGGGCAATGGCGGCTTTGAGCATGGTTGGGTTCCTGGCGCGGTGGGCATTGAGGAGATGGGCGGGCAATGAAAACAAGTATAGCCACCGCCATAAAAGACTTTCGCCCAGGGCTCGCACCCACGCTGGTGGTGCTGGTGCTGCTGCCTTTGATGGTGGGCCTGGGTTTCTGGCAACTGTCGCGCGGCCATGAAAAGCAGCTGCTGGTGGACAGCTATGCCGAGCGTCGCGTGGCGGAGCCCGTCAGCAGTGCGCAGCTCAACGATATGGCAGACCCGGCCTTTCGCCGCGTGCGCCTGCGCGGCCAGTTCGATGCCGAACACAGCGTGTTGCTCGACAACCGCATGCGCGACGGCCGGGCGGGTGTGGAACTGCTGCAACCCTTTCACGACCAGGCCAGCGGCGAATGGCTGTTGCTCAACCGTGGCTGGCTGCCTTGGCCAGACCGGCGTGTCCCGCCCGTCTTCACCACCCCTGACCAGCCGGTGAACCTCGATGCCTGGGTCTACGTGGCCCCTGGCGAAACCTTCCAGCTGCATGCCGACCCGGCCACCGCACAGTGGCCGCGCCTGCTCACCGCGCTGCATCCGGCCGCCCTGTGGGCCGAGCTGGGCCGCAGCGGGTTTGCCTACGAGCTGCGCGCAGAAGCCGGCCCCGGTACGTACGACACCACCTGGGCGGTGGTCGCCATGGGCCCGGAAAAACACGTGGGGTACGCCGTGCAGTGGTTCGCCATGGCCTTGGCGCTGTTGGCGCTTTACCTCTACCTCGGATGGCATAACAAAAAGGAGAAGCACCATGGGAGCGGCCATGAATCCACTCAACATGTCTGATGCGCCTGCCACGCCCGACCGGCGCAAAGGCCGCTGGCAGTTGATCCTGATCCTGATGATGGTGATCGGCCCGATGGCGCTGGCCACCTTCATGTACAAGCTGCAGTTCTGGGTGCCCGACAGCCGCAGTTACCACGGCGAGATGATCGGCAACGGCCAGACCCGTGCCGACATCGGCGTGCAGGCCGACGAAGACCGCTGGCAACTGTTGGTGACTGCGCCCACCGCCTGCGCCGCTGATTGCCAGCAACTGGTGTACCTCGCGCGCCAACTGCAGATCAGCCTGGGGCGCGATGCCTCCCGCGCCAGCCATGCCCTGGCGAGTGCGCAGCCGGTCGGCGCCGAATACGAGGCCAAGCTCAAGGCCGAATACCCGCAACTGCAACGCTATCCCCTGGACCTGTCGACCTTCACCAAGGACGCCGCCGCACCCGGCGACGCGCAACTGTGGATCGTCGACCCCCACGGTAACCTCGTGCTGCGCTACGACGCCAAGGTCAAGGGCAAGGACTTGCTCAACGACCTGCGCCTGCTGCTGAAACTGTCGAACATCGGATAAGGGCATCGTCATGGCCAAGCCTGGATTTCGCCTCGCGCTGTTTGCCACCTTGCTGGCGCTGTTCGTCGTGCTGCTGGGTGCCTATACCCGCCTGACCCACGCCGGCCTGGGTTGCCCGGACTGGCCGGGTTGCTACGGCTTTATCAGCGTGCCCAAGACCGAAGCCCAGCTGGCCCATGCCGAGCTGCATTTCCCGGATACACCGGTCGAGGCCGACAAGGGCTGGGCCGAGATGACCCATCGCTACTTTGCCGGCACCTTGGGGTTGTTGATCGGGCTGTTGGCGGCGCGCTCATGGAGCCATCGACGTGATCCGGGCCAACCGGTGAAGTTGCCGCTGTTCCTGCTGGCGGTGGTGTTCGCCCAGGCGGCGTTCGGCATGTGGACGGTGACGCTCAAACTCTGGCCGCAGGTGGTGACCGGTCACCTGCTCGGTGGTTTTGCGACCCTGAGCCTGTTGTTTCTGCTGACCCTGCGCTTGTCCGGCGTGCTGCCCGCTTTGATCGTGCCCAAGCGCCTGCAATATTGGGCGACGGCGGGGTTGGTTCTGGTGATCGGCCAGATCGCGTTGGGAGGCTGGGTCAGTTCCAATTATGCGGCGGTGGCCTGCATTGACCTGCCCACGTGCCACGGCCAGTGGTGGCCAGCCGCGGACTTTGCCAATGGGTTTCACCTCACCCAGCACATCGGCCCCAATTACCTGGGCGGGCAGCTCGACAGCGATGCGCGTACGGCGATTCATCTAACCCACCGTATCGGCGCGGTCATCGTGACTCTGGTGCTGCTGGGCCTGGCCTGGCAACTGCGCGCGGTGGGCATGACGCGGTTGGCGGGCCTGCTGCTGATCGCGCTGGCGGCGCAGATCAGCCTGGGCCTGAGCAACGTGTATTTCCATCTGCCATTGCCCGTGGCGGTGGCGCACAACGCGGGTGGCGCGGCGCTGTTGTTGAGCCTGGTGCTGGTCAATTACCACGCCCGTACCAGCCTGGTCCGGGTGCGCAATCCGTCGCGATTTGGCTGGCGCTTCATTCCGCGCAAGCACGTATCGGGCCTCATCACCCTTAAAGGAGAGATGCCATGGCGACCTTGATCGGCGCACGCCACAGCCAGCCGATCTGGCGTGACTATTTGGAGCTGACCAAGCCGAAAGTGGTGGTGCTGATGCTCATCACCTCCCTGGTGGGCATGTTCCTTGCCACCCGTGCCGGGGTGCCGTGGACGGTGCTGGTGTTTGGCAACCTGGGGATCGCCCTGTGTGCCGGTGGCGCGGCGGCGGTGAACCATGTGGTGGACCGGCGCATTGATGCGGTGATGGCGCGCACGCATAAGCGCCCGCTGGCCGAAGGGCGTGTGTCGCCGCCGGCTGCATTGGCGTTTGCGTTGTTTCTAGCGGTGGCGGGGCTGGCCCTGCTGCTGGCGTTTACCAACCCGTTGGCCGCCTGGCTGACGCTGGCGTCGTTGTTGGGGTACGCGGTGATCTACACCGGTTTTCTCAAGCGCGCGACACCGCAGAACATCGTCATCGGCGGCCTTGCCGGGGCCGCGCCGCCGCTGTTGGGCTGGGTGGCCGTGACCGGGCATGTCAGCGCCGAACCCTTGCTACTGGTGCTGATCATCTTCGCCTGGACCCCGCCGCACTTCTGGGCCCTGGCCATCCATCGCAAGGAGGAATACGCCAAGGCTGACATCCCCATGCTGCCGGTCACCCATGGCGAGCACTACACCAAGGTGCACATCCTGCTCTATACCTTCGCCCTGCTGGCGGTGAGCCTGATGCCGTACGTGATCCACATGAGCGGCCTGTTGTACCTGGCCTGTGCGCTGCTATTGGGCGGGCGCTTTCTGCAATGGGCCCTGGTGTTGTACCGTGGCGCTCAGCCGCACGCGGCGATCAACACCTTCAAGTACTCTATCTGGTACCTGCTGCTGCTGTTCATCGCCCTGCTCGTAGACCACTACTTATTGTTGAACCTATGACTCGAACTCAAAAAACAGTCTTCATCCTGGTGGCCATCGTCGCGTTGATCATGGGCCTGACCGTCAACAAAGTGCTCTCGGGCAAAGGCCAGGGCGACCCTACCGCACTGATCGACGCCGGCATCATCCTGCTGCCGCAAAGCCGCCAGTTGCCGCCTGTCACCATGACGAACCAGGACGGCCAGCCGGTGGTGGTCAATGAGCTGAAGGGCAAGTGGAGCCTGCTTTTCTTCGGCTACACCTTCTGCCCGGATATCTGCCCCACCACCCTCGCCCAGCTGCGCCAGATCAAAAGCGAGCTGCCCAAGGAGGCTGTGGACAAGTTGCAGGTGATCCTGGTCAGCGTCGACCCGAACCGCGACACCCCGGCCCAGCTCAAGCAGTACCTGGGCTACTTCGACCCGCAGTTTGAAGGCCTGACTGGCGCGAACGTGGAGGATGCGCAGAAGGTTTCCAACGCGGTGAGTATTCCGTTCATTCCGGCCGATACCAGCAAGCCCAACTACACCGTCGACCACAGCGGCAACCTGGCCTTGATCGGTCCCGACGGGACTCAGCGTGGATTTATTCGGGCGCCGTTGAATAACCAGAAATTGGTGGCGCAGTTGCCGGTGTTGTTGAAGCGTCCATAAGCCTTGCGCTTATCCCACTGCCAACACAACCCCCTGTAGGAGCCGGCTTGCCGGCGATGGGGCCTTTGAGACCGGAGGTGATCTTGCTGGCCTCATCGCTGGCAAGCCAGCTCCTACAGGGGGGTGCCGGGTTTGAGCACCGGCTTAGCAATGCAAAACAACTGTGGGAGCTGGCTTGCCTGCGATTGCGGTGGGCCAGCTAACCTGTTCGGTGACTGACACTCCGTAATCGCGGGCAAACCCGCTCCCACATTTTTTGATCTCCGGTGTTTGGGAGATAGGGTTACATCAGAACGCTGGCTTGATCGCGCCTTTGTACTTCTCTTCGATAAATTGCTTCACTTCAGGCGTGTGCAGGGCTGCTACCAGCTTCTTCACGGCGTCCGAGTCCTTGTTGTCTTCGCGGGTGACCAGGATGTTCACGTAAGGCGAGTCGCTGCCTTCGATCACCAGGGCGTCCTTGGACGGGTCCAGCTTGGCTTCCAGCGCGTAGTTGGTGTTGATCAGCGCCAGGTCGACCTGGGTCAGCACGCGCGGCAGGGTGGCCGCTTCCAGTTCGCGGAACTTCAGGCCTTTAGGGTTGGCAGTGATGTCCTTGATGGTCGACAGGATGTTGGTCGGGTCCTTCAGGGTGATCAGGCCGTTCTTGGCCAGCAGCAACAGGGCACGGCCGCCGTTGGTGGCGTCGTTCGGGATGACCACGTTGGCACCGTTTGGCAGCTCGTCCAGCTTCTTGTACTTGCTGGAGTAGGCGCCCAGGGGCTCCAGGTGCACCGCGCCAACGCTCACCAGGTGAGTGCCCTTGGCCTTGTTGAATTCATCCAGGTACGGCTGGTGCTGGAAGAAGTTGGCGTCCAGGCGCTTTTCAGCCACCTGTACGTTTGGCTGCACGTAGTCGGTGAAGACCTTGACCTGTAAATCCACGCCTTCTTTGGCGAGTGCAGGTTTCACGAACTCCAGGATTTCCGCGTGGGGCACAGGCGACGCAGCGACCGTGATGGTCTCGGCGTGGGCGGAAAACGCGGCAACGGCGGCGAAAGCAACCAGTAGTTTTTTCATCCAACAAGCTCCTTGTTCGGGCATGTGCCGGCTTGTGGCCGGCAATGGCCGTTATTTTCGAGAAAAATGCACCACCAGCTTGTCGCCGACGGTTTGCAGAATTTGCACCAGGATCAACAGCATCACCACGGTGACCACCATCACATCAGTCTGGAAGCGCTGATAACCAAAGCGGATCGCCAGGTCACCCAAGCCACCGGCTCCGACCACACCGGCCATTGCCGTGTAGGACACCAGTGTAATCGCCGTCACCGTAATCGCCGCGAAAATGCCGGGGCGTGCTTCGGGCAGCAAGGCGTTGGTGATGATCTGGCGCGTGGTAGCGCCCATGGACTGGGTGGCCTCGATGATGCCGCGGTCCACTTCACGCAGGGCAGTTTCCACCAGGCGTGCGAAGAACGGCGTCGCGCCGACCACCAGCGGCGGGATCGCACCGGCCACGCCCAGCGACGTGCCGGTGAGCAGCACGGTGAAGGGGATCATCACGATCAGCAGGATGATGAACGGCAGCGAGCGCAGGATGTTCACGATCAACGACAGAAAGGCGTACAGACCTTTTTGCTCGAACAGCTGGCGCGGGCTGGTCAGGAACAGCAGCACGCCCAGCGGCAGGCCGAGCACCACGGTGAAGAACAGTGAGCCGAACAGCATGGTCATGGTGTCGCCGGTGGCGAGCCAGATTTCCGACCAGTCGATATTGGCGAAGAAACTCAACAAAACGTCCATTAGCGCAGGACCTCCATGTGGACGTCAGCCGCGGTAAAGCGGGCGAAGGCGGCTTCCATGTCCCCACCGGTGACGGCGAGGGTCAGTTGGCCGTAGGGCGTGTCTTTGATGTGGTCGATACGACCGGCGAGGATGCTGTAGTCCACACCTGTTTCACGGGCGACGGTACCCAGCAAAGGCGCGTAGGTCGCTTCGCCCTGGAACGTCAGGCGCACGATGCGACCCGGCACGTGGGCGAACACGTCGCGCTGTTCACCTTCGTCGACCTGCTCGGCTTCTTGCACGAAGCGCTTGGTGGTCGGGTGCTGTGGGTGCAGGAATACTTCAGCCACTGAGCCTTGCTCGACGATCACGCCGGCGTCCATCACGGCCACCTGGTCGCACACGCGGCGGATCACGTCCATTTCATGGGTGATCAGCACGATGGTCAGCTTCAATTCGCGGTTGATCTCGGCCAGCAGTTTGAGCACCGAGGCGGTGGTCTGCGGGTCGAGGGCGCTGGTGGCTTCGTCGCACAGCAAGATCTTTGGCTTGGTCGCCAGGGCGCGGGCAATGCCGACGCGTTGTTTCTGGCCGCCCGACAGCTGAGCCGGGTACTTCCTGGCGTGGTCCGACAGGCCAACGCGGGCGAGCAGTTCAGCCACGCGCAGGTCGATTTCCTTGCGCGACAATTCGCCGGCCAGGGTCAGTGGCAGCGCGACGTTGTCGGCGACGGTCTTGGACGCCAGCAAATTGAAGTGCTGGAAGATCATCCCGACCTGCTGGCGGAAACGGCGCAGGCCGTTGGCATCCAGGGCGGTGACTTCTTCGCCATCCACCGTGATCTGGCCGCCGCTTGGCTCCTCGAGGCGGTTGATCAGGCGCAGCAGGGTGCTTTTACCCGCACCCGAGTGGCCGATAAGGCCAAACACCTGGCCGTTCTCGACGCGCAGGCTGGTGGGGTGCAGCGCGGGGATATCCTTACCGGCGACGCGGTAGGTTTTATGGACGTTATGAAACTCGATCACGTAGCGAACCTTGTGGGGCGCATGGAAAAGGGATCAGCGGTTAGCCGGGCGCGCATTTTAGCCTGTCCGTATAGTCTTTCTTAGCATTTATTTCGCATTCATCCATCGATTTGGCAATAACGCGATCAAAGGTCATAAAAAAGGAACGGGCCAAAACCCCATCAGTCACTACTTAGGCAGCCCGATCACCCAGGTGCCGTGCCTGGGTCCGAATAAGGAGTTTTGACTGATGAGCACGAAAAAGCCAAAGAGCGAACTCGCCGGCACCGATACCCTGGACCGCAAGAACACCAACGCCAAACTTCAGGCCTTGGAAGCATTCCGCTCCGACGCTACCGGCCAGGCCCTGCGTACCAACCAGGGTGTGAAGATTTCCGACAATCAAAACAGCTTGAAGGCCGGCGCACGCGGGCCTTCGCTGCTGGAAGATTTCATCATGCGTGAAAAGATCACGCACTTTGACCACGAGCGCATTCCGGAGCGCATCGTGCATGCGCGGGGTACAGGTGCCCATGGCTACTTCCAGACCTATGAAAACCATTCGGCGCTGACCAAGGCCGGGTTTTTGCGGGATCCCGGCCATAAAACCCCAGTATTTCTGCGCTTTTCCACTGTGCAAGGGCCTCGGGGCTCCGGCGATACCGTGCGCGACGTTCGCGGTTTCGCGGTGAAGTTCTTCACCGACGAAGGCAATTTCGACCTGGTCGGCAACAACATGCCGGTGTTTTTCATTCAGGACGCGATCAAGTTTCCTGACTTTGTTCACGCGGTAAAACCTGAGCCTCACAACGAGATTCCTACAGGTGGCTCGGCCCACGATACGTTCTGGGATTTCGTGTCGCTGCAGCCAGAGTCGGCGCACATGGTGATTTGGGCCATGTCTGACCGGGCCATTCCTAAAAGCCTGCGCAGCATGCAGGGCTTTGGCGTACACACCTTCCGCTTCATCAACGCCGAAGGCCAGTCCAACTTTGTTAAGTTCCACTGGCGTCCTACGGCTGGCACCTGCTCGCTGGTGTGGGACGAAGCGCAAAAGCTCGCCGGTAAAGATACCGACTACCACCGCCGCGACCTATGGGAAGCGATTGAGATGGGCGATTACCCTGAGTGGGAATTGGGCGTGCAGGTAATTGCCGAGGAGGACGAGCATAAGTTCGACTTCGACATTCTCGATCCGACCAAGTTGATCCCTGAAGAGCTGGTGCCCATCACCCCGCTGGGCAAGATGGTGCTGAACCGCAATCCGGATAACTTCTTCGCTGAGGTCGAGCAGGTCGCGTTCTGCCCTGGGCACATCGTGCCGGGTATCGACTTTTCTAACGATCCGTTGCTGCAGGGACGTCTGTTTTCCTACACCGATACGCAGATCAGCCGACTCGGTGGCCCGAATTTCCATGAGTTGCCGATCAATCGCCCGGTGGCGCCGTTCCATAATGGCCAGCGCGATGCCATGCACCGCACCACGATAGACAAGGGGCGTGCGGCGTATGAGCCCAACTCCATCGACGGTGGCTGGCCGAAGGAAACGCCGCCCGCTGCACAGGACGGTGGTTTCGAGTCTTACTACGAGCGCATCGATGCCCATAAGGTGCGCGAGCGCAGTGAATCGTTTGGTGATCACTTCTCCCAGGCGCGCCTGTTTTTCCGCAGCATGAGCAAGCACGAGCAAGAGCACATCATTGCGGCCTACAGCTTTGAACTGGGCAAGGTGGAGCGTGAGTTCATTCGAGCGCGACAGGTGAATGAGATCTTGGCCAACATTGACCTCGAGCTTGCCAAGCGTGTGGCGCAGAACCTCGGGTTGCCGGTGCCGAAAAAAGGCACGGTGCCGGAGCGCAAAACCTCGTTGTCGCGCTCACCAGCCTTGAGCCAAGCCAATCTACTGCCCGGCAACATCAAGACGCGCAAGGTGGCGATCCTGGCGGCCAACGGCGTGGACGGCGCGGCGATCGAGGCGCTGAAGAAAGTGCTCAAGGCCGAAGGTGCCCATGCCAAATTGCTGGGGCCGACGTCGGCGCCGGTGACCACGGCGGATGGCAAGAGCCTGCCGGTGGACGCGTCGATGGAAGGCTTGCCGTCGGTGGCGTTCGACGCGGTGTTTGTGCCGGGTGGGGCGAAATCGGTGAAGGCCTTGAGTGAAGATGGCGTGGCGCTGCATTACCTGCTGGAGGCTTACAAGCATCTGAAGGCGATTGCGGTGGCCGGTGAGGCGAAGCAGTTGGTGGACCTGCTCAAGCTGGAGGCGGATGCGGGGTTGATCGTGGGCGGGGATGCCAAGGCGTTGAAAGCGTTTGTGGCGGCGATTGCGCAGCATCGAGTCTGGGATCGGGAGGCTAAGGCCAAGGCGATTCCGGCTTAAGCGTTTGGTTGACTGCTAGATTGTCATCGCAGGCAAGCCAGCTCCCACATTTGAAGTGTGAATACATTCAAGTGTGGAAGCTGGCTTGCCTGCGATGCTTTTTGCTTTATTGCGCCTTGCGCGGAATCAACACAATCTGCGCCGGGATCTTCTTCAAGATCTGCCGGTGAATCTTCAAGTCATACGCCGAATCAATGCGCTTCACCCGTTTGGTCAGTAGTGTGGCCAACCACGGGTAGTCCTCGGTGCGTGGCGCCTGGATGCTCACGTCGCAGTGGTAGTTCACCACGTCGGTAGCGATGGCATCGAGTTGATGACGCAGTTCTTCGATATCCGTGAGGTTCAGTGCCACTGTCGTGCTTTCAGCGGCCGGGTCGATGACCTTGGCGACGGGTTTGGCTTCGGCGGCCTTCAGGGCGGCTTCGGCTTTATCCAGTTCGGCTTTGCGGGCGTGGCTGATGGCGCTGTTGACGCCACCGGTGAGTGCTGGCGCTTTTGGCATCAGGGCGCGAGCGCGGCTCAAGGCCGTGGCAGCAGCGTTGACGTCACCTTTTTGCAGCACGATCTGGCTGCGCTGCAGGTAGGCTTCGGCCAATTGGCGCTGGTAGGGCTCCAGCGTCGGGTCGTTGGGCGACTGGGCTTGCAGTGCGGCCAACTCGTCTTCGGCGGTGGCCAGCTCGCTGCTGGCGAGGTTTTGCTCCAGCTGCGCGATGGCCGCAGCGCGTGCGTCCGGGACCTCGGGGGCCGCGGGCGGTGTGCTTTGACAGGCGCCCAGCAGCAGGGAAAATGCGGCAAGGAGCAGATAACGGGCGGTGAACGGCTTCATTCCTGCGACTCTCTATTTGCGCAAAAAGCGAGCAAGTCTACACCCCTCGACGGGGCAGGACAAAACTCAGCAGAAACAGGGCGGCGGCCGTGACCACAATCGATGGCCCGGCCGGCGTGTCCTTGAACCAGGACAGCGCCAGGCCCCCGCACACTGCAAGCATCCCCAACAGGCTGGCGCCGATGGCCATCTGCTCCGGTGACCGGGCGTGACGCTGGGCGGCGGCTGCGGGAATGATCAACAGCGACGTGATCAACAATACGCCGACAATCTTCATCGCGACAGCGATCACCACCGCGATCAACAGCATCAGGGCCATGCGCAGGGTCGGCACGGGCAAACCTTCGACCGTGGCCAGTTCTTCGTGCACAGTGATCGCCAGCAGTGGGCGCCACAAGGTGACCAATAACACCAGCACCACGGCACTGCCGCCGAGGATCCAGGCCAGGTCGGTGGGGCTGATTGCCAGCAGGTCGCCAAACAGGTAGGCCATCAGGTCGATGCGCACTTCATGCATGAAGCTCAGCACCACCAGGCCCAGGGACAGTGTGCTGGGTGCCAGGATGCCGAGCAGGGTGTCGGAGGCCAGCGGCTGGCGCTGTTGCAGCGTCACCAGCAGTACCGCCAGCAAGAGGCAGCCTACGGTCACGGCGATGGTCGGGCTGACATCCAGCAGGAAACCCATGGCCACGCCCAACAGCGCGGCATGGGACAACGTGTCGCCAAAATAGGCCATGCGCCGCCAGACCACGAACGAGCCCAACGGGCCCGCCACCAGCGCCAAAGCCAAGCCTGCCAGCAGGGCGTACAGCAGAAAATCAGCCATGCTTGCAGCTATCTCCATGAACGTGGGTGTGGGGTGTTGCGGGATCGTCTACTACGGCGCCGTGCAGGTCATGGGCGTGGTCGTGATGGTGGTGGTAAATCGCCAGGCTTTGGGCGTTCTTGCCGAACAGCTCGACAAAGGCCGGGTCGCCACTGACCTGTTCCGGGTGGCCGGAGCAGCACACGTGGCGGTTGAGGCACACCACCTGGTCGGTGGTACTCATCACCAGGTGCAGGTCGTGGGAGACCATCAGCACGCCGCAGCCATGGCGGTCGCGCAGGCGGGTGATCAGGCTGTACAGCTCGGCCTGGCCGGCGACGTCGACGCCCTGCACGGGCTCATCCAGCACCAGCAATTCGGGTTCGCGCAACAGTGCGCGGGCGAGCAGCACGCGCTGCATTTCGCCGCCGGAAATGCTTTGCACCGGGCTGTCGATCACCTGCTCGGCGCCGACTTCCTTGAGCGCAGCCAGTGCGCGGGTACGGTCCACACCCGGCACAAGGCGCAGGAAGCGCAGCACGGAGAGTGGCAGGGTCGGGTCGACGTGCAATTTTTGGGGCATGTAGCCGACGCGCAGCTTGGGTTTTCGCCATACCGTGCCGCTGTCGGGCTTGAGCAGGCCAAGCACCGCACGCACCAGGGTGGTCTTGCCGGCGCCGTTGGGGCCGATCAGGGTGACGATCTGCCCCGGCTCCACGCTGAGTGCGATGTTATCCAGCACGTTTTGCCCGGCGAACGTGACCCCAACCTGTTCCAGGCGGATTAACGCATTGCTCATCAAGCCCCCTGGCAGCCCGAGCACAGGCCGACCACTTCGACCGTTTGCCCTTCGACCTTGAAGCCGACCTCGGCAGAGCTCTTGATGATGGCGTCGCTGATGCTTTTTTGTTCAAGCTCGATGGCGGCGTGGCACTCGCGGCAGATCAGGAACTGGCCCTGGTGCGCATGTTCCGGGTGGCTGCAACCGACAAAGGCGTTGAGCGAGGCGATGCGGTGAACCAGGCCGTTTTCCAGCAGGAAGTCCAGCGCACGGTATACGGTCGGCGGCGCGGCGCGGCGGCCATCCTGCTCGCTGAGTACGCCGAGGATGTCGTAGGCGCCCAGCGGCTTGTGGCTCTGCCACACCAGTTCCAGCACGCGACGACGCAGGGCGGTCAGGCGCAAACCCTTCTGCGTGCAGAGGGTGTCGGCTTCCGACAGCGCGGTATGCACGCAGTGAGAGTGGTCATGGGGACGGCTGGCAAGCGGTGTTTTAGGCATGAGCGGCGACAGACATTTGATAGAGACGTTATTATGTTACCCGTTCCTACGCCATTGAGTGGTCATCGTGTCCCGACTTTTTCCCGTTTTTGTCGTATTTGTCACCAGTTTGTTCATTGCGGGTGCCGCTCAGGCCGAGGTCAAGGTGCTGACCAGCATCAAGCCGTTGCAGCTGATTGCCGCTGCTGTGCAGGAGGGTGTGGCTATTCCGGAAGTGTTGCTGCCACCGGGTGCCTCGCCGCATAACTATGCGTTGCGCCCATCCGACGTACGGCGTGTGCAGTCGGTGGACCTGCTGTACTGGATCGGGCCGGACATGGAGAGCTTCCTGCCGCGCGTGCTCAAGGGGCGTAGCTTGCCGACCGTGGCCGTGCAGGATCTTCCTGGCATGAAACTGCGTCGTTTTGCCGAAGATAGCCACTCTCATGCCGATGATGCCGACGAACATGATCACGATCACCGACCAGGCAGCCTGGATGCGCATCTGTGGTTGTCGACGGTGAATGCCCGCGTGATCGCAGCGCGCATGGCAACGGACCTTAGCGCTGCCGACCCGGCCAATGCCGCACGGTACCAGAGCAACGTGAAGGCGTTCGATGAGCGTCTGGATGCCCTGGATGCCCGTCTGAAGGCTCGCCTGGCAACCGTGGGTGACAAGCCTTACTTTGTGTTCCACGAAGCCTTCGACTACTTCGAAGACGCTTACGGGCTCAAGCACACCGGCGTGTTCAGTGTGGCCGCCGAAGTGCAGCCGGGCGCCCAGCACGTGGCGGCGATGCGCACGCGATTGCAGGAAGTGGGCAAGACGTGTGTGTTCAGCGAGCCGCCACTGCGCCCGCGCTTGGCTGAGACGCTGGTGGCGGGTCTGCCGGTGAAGCTGGCGGAGTTGGATGCGTTGGGTGGGTACACGCCCGCCACCGCTCAGGGGTATGAGCAGGTGCTGGAGAAGCTGGGCAATGATCTGGCGGGTTGTCTGGAGTCGCTCTAACCGTCACCGCATGATCCTGTGGGAGCTGGCTTGCCTGCGATAGCGTCAGACCAGCCAGCATCTCTGTTGCTGGCCCACCGCTATCGCAGGCAAGCCAGCTCCCACATTTTTGACCGAGTGACCCTTTTTAGAGGGCGAAGGGGAGTTGCAGAGTGACCTGCTGGCGCTGCGCCAAACGGTGCTCGAACTCGGCCGGATCATGGATCAGCACATCCTGCCCGGCAAACGACTCGGCAGCGATCAGGCGTGATAGCCAGAACCGCACGCACGCCACGCGCAACATGGTCGGCCAAAACTCGGCTTCTTTCGCCGTAAACGGTCGCAGGCTCGCGTAGGCGCCCAGCAATGCGCGGGCGCGCGGTCCATCGAGCACGCCGTCCGCGTCCGAACACCAGTCATTCAAGGCGATTGCCACGTCGTACAGCATCGGGCCTGAGCAGGCGTTGTAGAAGTCGATCAGGCCTGTGAGGTGCGTGCCTTCGAACATCGCGTTGTCGCGGAACAGGTCCGCGTGAACGTTGGCGCGTGGCAGGGCGAGGATTTCGGCTTTGTGAGTGTCGATTTCGGTCAACGCGTCTTGCAGCAGGCGCTGCTGGGCGTCGTTGAGGTGCGAAATCAGCTGTGCACCTTCGCTGAGCATCCAGTCCAGACCGCGATCCGTCTTGCGCTCCAGCACTTTCTCGCCTTGCGTGGCCAGGTGCAGGTGGCCGAGCAGGTCGCCGACCTGGGCGCAGTGCTGAGCGTTGGCGTCCTTGATGTGCTTGCCGGCCAGGCGCGGTTGCAGCAGCGCCGGTTTGCCTTTGAGTTCGCGCAGGGCCACGCCGTCGGTGGTACGCAGTGCGTAAGGCACGGGCAGGTCGGCGTCGTGGAGCACGTCGAGCAGTTCGATGAAGAACGGCATTTCCGCGACCGGGCCGCGCTCAACCAGGGTCAGGACGAACTCGCCCTGTTCCAGGCTGATGAAGAAGTTGGTGTTTTCGCTACCGGCGGCAATTCCCTGGAAATCAAGCAGGCGGCCGAGCCCGTAAGGGGCGAGAAAGGTTTCCAGCTCGGGCCGAGCCAGGGGGGTGAACACAGACATGGTTAAAACTGCCAGTACGGGCGCCGCGGTGCGCGGCGCCAATTGAAGTTAAGAAATCATTTCCATTCGAAGATCTTCCATGACGGGATCAGCATATCCGGCTGGTCAGAGCGGATGAAGTTCGCATCCGTTCCGTCCGCGCGTACCAGGAAATACGGAGGCGCACCTTTCGGGGTTACCTTGATCGCATACAGGAAGCCGTTTTGGCGGTATTCCCGGATTTCCTTGTCGCCTTCGGTGCGGATCGTGACATCCGGGTCTCCCGAGGGCGCGCTGTCGGCTGCCGTGGCGGCCAGCGGCAAGAATGCAATCAAGCCGGTCAACAACAAGCGATTCGCTGTACGCATGATAACCTTGTCCCTTTGTCGTCATTGGTCCGGCTATTCTAGCGCCTGACCCGCCGAAAAGGTTGATCCTGCTCATGAGCCAAGCCCCCCTCGTCCTGGTGGACGGTTCTTCATATCTGTACCGCGCCTTCCACGCGCTGCCACCGCTGACCACCTCCAAAGGCCTGCCGACCGGTGCGGTCAAGGGCGTGTTGAACATGCTCAAAAGCCTGCGCAAGCAGTACCCGGACAGCCCGTTCGCGGTGGTGTTCGACGCCAAGGGTGGGACCTTTCGCGACGACATGTACGCCGAGTACAAGGCCAACCGCCCGAGCATGCCCGATGACATGCGGGTGCAGATCGAGCCCCTGCACCAGAGCGTGATCGCACTGGGCTTCCCGTTGCTGTGCGTCGAAGGCGTCGAGGCCGATGATGTGATCGGCACCCTGGCCCGCAGCAGTGCGGCGGCCAACCGACCGGTGGTGATTTCCACCGGCGACAAGGACATGGCGCAGCTGGTCGACGGGCACATTACCTTGGTCAACACCATGACTGGTAGCTCGATGGACATCGAGGGCGTAAAGGAGAAATTTGGCGTCGCTCCGGAGCAGATCATCGACTATCTGGCGCTGATGGGCGACTCCTCCGACAACATCCCGGGTGTTCCGGGCATTGGTCCCAAGACGGCGTCCGGCTTGCTGGTGGGCGTTAACGGCGGGATCAAAGAGCTGTATGAGCAGCTGGATATTGTGCCGACCCTGCCGATCCGGGGCGCCAAGACGTTGCCGGCCAAGCTGGAAGAGCACAAGGAAATGGCGTTTCTTTCCTACCAGTTGGCGACGATCAAGTGTGACGTGGCGCTGGACGTGGGCCTGGATGACTTGCACCTGATTGAGCCGGATCGCGAAAAACTGCTGGAGCTCTATTCGCTGCTTGAGTTCAAGAGCTGGATCGATGAGGTTCAGCGCGATGCCAAGCGTGTGGAGCTCAGCGCGGCACCAGCAGCCGAGGCGGTTGTTGAAGCGGTTGCGGCGACGCCTGTCGAGGCGAGCTACACCACGATCCTCGATCAGGCGACATTCGATCGTTGGCTGAAGAAGCTCAACGACGCCAAATTGTTTGCCTTTGATACCGAAACCACCGGGATCGACGCGCAACAGGCGCAGTTGGTCGGGGTTTCCTTCGCCGTACGGCCCCATGAAGCGGCCTACATTCCGCTGACCCATTCCTACATCGATGCGCCGCCGCAGTTGGATCGCGACACGGTATTACTGGCGCTCAAACCGCTGCTGGAAGACCCGGCCAAGCTCAAGGTCGGCCAGCACGCCAAGTTTGACATGAACATTTTGGCCAACTGCGCCATCGGCGGCGATCCAGCGCAAGGCATAACCGTGCGCGGCGTTGCGTTCGACACCATGCTCGAATCCTACGTGCTGAACTCCACGGCGACCCGGCATGACATGGACAGCCTGGCCAAGAAGTACCTGGACTACGACACTGTTGCCTTCCAGGACATCGCGGGCAAAGGCGCCAAGCAGCTGACGTTCGACCAGATCGCGCTGGAACAGGCTGGTCCGTATGCGGCGGAAGACGCCGATGTCACCTTGCGCCTGCACCAAGAGCTGTTTGCGCAACTGTCAGCCATCCCGAGCCTGGCGAGTGTGCTCACGGATATCGAAATCCCGTTGGTGCCGGTGCTGGCGCGTATCGAGCGCCAGGGGGCGCTGGTCGACAAGGAGCTGCTGGGCATCCAGAGTATCGAGCTGGGTAACAAGATGGTCGAGCTGGAGCGCGAGGCGTTCGAGATTGCCGGTGAGGCGTTCAACCTGGGCTCGCCCAAGCAGCTCGGCGCGATTCTCTACGAGAAGCTGGGTTTGCCCGTCTTGAAGAAGACCGGCAAGGGCCAGGCCTCCACGGCCGAAGAGGTGTTGGCCAAGCTGGCCGAGGACGACTTCCTGCTGCCCAAGGTGCTGATGCAGTACCGCAGCATGAGCAAATTGAAGAGCACCTATACCGACCGTCTGCCGGAGCAGATCAACCCGCGTACCGGGCGTATTCATACGTCTTATCACCAGGCAGTGGCGGCGACCGGGCGTTTGTCTTCCAGTGATCCGAACCTGCAGAACATTCCGGTGCGTACCGCCGAGGGCCGGCGGATTCGCCAGGCGTTCGTTGCGCCCAAGGGTTACAAGTTGCTGGCGGCGGACTATTCGCAGATCGAGCTGCGCATCATGGCGCACTTGTCCAAGGACGAAGGGCTGATGAATGCCTTCCGCAACGACCTGGATGTGCACACGGCGACGGCGGCGGAAGTGTTCAAGGTTGAGCTGGCCGAGGTCACCTCCAATCAGCGTCGCAGCGCCAAGGCGATCAACTTTGGCCTGATCTATGGCATGGGTGCGCAGAAACTGGGCAAGGATATTGGCGTCGACACCAAGACGGCCAAGGCCTACATCGATGTCTACTTCGCCCGCTACCCGGGTGTGCGTGAGTACATGGAGCGCACCCGTGCGCAGGCGGCTGATCAGGGTTATGTCGAGACCTTCTTCGGGCGTCGGCTGTATCTGCCGGATATCAACTCCAACAAACCTCAGGAGCGTGCTGCTGCGGAACGCACGGCGATCAACGCGCCAATGCAGGGTACGGCGGCCGACATCATCAAGAAGGCGATGGTGCAGGTGGATAACTGGCTGACCGAGTCTGGCCTGGATGCCAAGGTGATCCTGCAGGTGCACGATGAACTGGTGCTTGAGGTGCGTGAGGATCTGGTCGAAGAGGTGAGCAAGAAAATTCGCGAGCACATGAGTGCAGCAGCAGCGCTGGACGTGCCCTTGGTGGTGGACGTGGGCGTCGGTGATAACTGGGACGAAGCGCACTGATTCCGGGGATTTGCCACCACCCAGCGTGGTGGCAGAGTGCTTTAGATCAGATATTGCCGTCAGTTATTTCCAATAGTTTTTTGAACCTGCCGGAACTTAACCCGTGAACTGCTACTCAGAGTTACTGAATGGGTGGTGAAGCCCTTCAATGCTCCTATGTTGTGTTAAGTGTTGGCAGATATCTGGACCCCGCCCTAGCGGTCCGGAACTTGAACCCCGAACTTCCCCTCCCCATACGAAGTCCGGGGTTTTTTTTGCCCGCAGAAAAGTTATTCCGCGAGTTCAGCGCCTTTGTCTGCCAATTCCATCCAGCCGGCCAGTACGGTGTAAGCCTCTTCCAGGCCCATGCGTTTGGGGGCCGAGAACAGCTGGATGGTGATCGCATCACCCCAACCTTTACGAATGTCGGACTGCACTTTGAGCAAGGTGTTCTTGGCGGCGCCGTAGGTGAGCTTGTCGGCCTTGGTCAGCAGGATGTGCATCGGCATGCCGCTGGCAACGGCCCAGTCGAGCATCAAAAGGTCGAAGTCGGTCATCGGATGGCGGATGTCCATCATCAGAATCAAGCCCTTCAAACTCTCGCGGCCACCCAGATACGCCTCCAGGTGACGCTGCCAGTGCAGCTTCAGCGGGATAGGTACTTTTGCGTATCCGTAGCCCGGCAGGTCGACCAGACGCCGATCATCGTCTAGCTTGAAGAAATTGAGGAGTTGCGTGCGGCCCGGGGTTTTCGAGGTACGGGCCAGGCTGGCGTGGGTCAGGGTGTTCAGCGCGCTGGATTTGCCAGCGTTGGAACGACCGGCAAAGGCGACTTCAAAGCCTTCGTCATCGGGGCATTGGTCAACTTTGGCGGCGCTGAGCATGAACGTGGACTGTTGGCACAGGCCGAGGATGGGATTCTTGAGTTGCATGAGATTTCCGATGTGGGCGGTGCCGAGAAAGGGTGCGGCAAGCGGTGTCGTTTCCGTTTCAGTAGCGCCAGTATATAATGCCGCAGATTTTGTGTGTGCTTTGTCCCAGCGAAGGATGAAGTTCACGGGAGCGATAGACCTTTATTGCGCATTAGAACGCAAAACGCTCTCAAACCCTGAACTGGTCGACGTATGACCAAGTGGTTGCTGGCTATCGGTGTCCTGATTCCGCTTTACGGAGCTCAGGCTACACAGGATCCCGAAGCGGTGTACAACCGAGTTTGCGTGGCTTGCCATGCCGGCCAGTTGCCCAATGCCCCTAAACGGGGTGACCAGGCAGCGTGGGCGCCACGATTGGCGCAGGGCATGGACACGCTGGTGCAACACGTGACCCAGGGTTTCAAGGCAATGCCGCCGCGTGGTTTGTGCATGGACTGCAGTACTGAGGATTACCAGGCCATCATTGAAATGATGGTGAGTAAACCCGGTAGATAACTCTATAAACCCCTTAGCCGTAGTTGGATTAGCTGATGAACAAACTGATCGTGAGTCTGCTGTTGACCCTGGGCATCACCGGTGTTGCCCATGCTGCAGGCGACGCTACAGCGGGCCAGGCGAAAGCCGCCGTATGTGGTGCTTGCCATGGACCGGATGGCAACAGCCCGGCACCGAACTTTCCCAAACTGGCCGGCCAGGGCGAGCGATACCTGACCAAGCAGATGCACGACATCAAGGACGGCAAGCGCACGGTACTGGAAATGACCGGCTTGCTGACCAACCTCAGCGATCAGGACCTGGCAGATATCGCAGCGTATTTTGCCAGCCAGAAAGGCAGTGTGGGAGCTGCCGATCCAAAAGTCGTGGCCCACGGTGAAGAACTGTTCCGTGGCGGCAACCTGGAAAAAGGCATGCCTTCGTGCATCGGCTGCCACTCGCCTAACGGCGCAGGCCTTGCCGCTGCTGGCTTCCCGCACTTGAGCGGCCAGCATGCGCAGTACATCGCCAAGCAACTGACGGACTTCCGTGAAGGCAATCGCACCAACGACGGCGATGCCAAAATCATGCAAACCATCTCCAATAAAATGAGCAACAAGGACATTGAGGCGGTTTCCCAGTACATCCAGGGCCTGCACTGATACAAATACGACGTTAACGCTCGATTAATCCGTCGATGCAAGCATAAAAAGGGTGGCTTAGGCCGCCCTTTTTTGTGGCCGGTGCCGTTACACTAACGAACTCATGCCCGCGTAGACCTGTCACAACAAAGGTCGCGTGAGGCGACTTTATTTGTCCAGGAGTAAAGCATGCGTAATCTGATCCTCAGCGCCGCTCTCGTCACTGCCAGCCTCTTCGGCATGACCGCACAAGCTGCCGACGTGCCGCTTGAAGCCGGTAAAACCTACGTTGAATTGGCCAACCCGGTGCCGGTCTCGGTGCCTGGCAAGATCGAAGTGGTGGAGCTGTTCTGGTACGGCTGCCCGCATTGCTACGCCTTTGAGCCGACCATCAACCCTTGGGTCGAAAAACTCCCGTCCGACGTTAACTTCAAGCGCATTCCGGCCATGTTCGGCGGCCCATGGGATGCCCACGGCCAACTGTTCCTGACCCTGGAAGCCATGGGTGTTGAGCACAAGGTCCACAACGCCGTATTCGACGCCATCCAGAAACAAGGCAAGCGCCTGACCAAGCCGGAAGAGATGGCTGACTTCGTCGCCACCCAAGGTGTCGACAAGGACAAGTTCCTCGCCACCTTCAACTCCTTCGCTATCCAGGGCCAGATCAAGCAGGCCAAGGAACTGGCGCAGAAGTACGGCGTGCAAGGTGTACCGACCATGATCGTCAACGGCAAATACCGTTTCGACCTGGGCACCACCGGCGGTCCTGAAGCGACCCTGAACGTTGCCGACCAGCTGATCGCCAAAGAGCGCGCAGCCAAGTAAGGGGGCCATCATGCGCCGCTGGGGGACTGAACGCGTCGTCGGCCTGCATGACCCGCAGGTCAACGAGCACCACCTGGAATCCACGGGCCTGCCGGCAGACAGCCGCTTGCGCCTGCTCAGTTTCAACATCCAGGTGGGTATCAGTACCGAGAAGTACCGGCACTACCTCACCCGTGGCTGGCAGCACCTGCTGCCCCACAACGGTCGGGCCGGCAACCTGCAAAAGATCGGCAACCTGCTCAACGACTTCGATCTGGTCGCCTTGCAGGAAGCCGATGGCGGCAGCATCCGTTCGGGCTACATCAACCAGGTGGAACACCTGGCCCAGCTCGGCGCATTCCCTTACTGGTACCAGCAACTCAATCGCAACCTCGGGCGCCTGGCACAGCACAGCAATGGCGTGCTCAGCCGCTTGAAGCCGTGGGCTATCGAAGACCACCCGCTGCCGGGCCCCAAGGGCCGGGGCGCGATCCTCGTGCGCTTTGGCGAGGGCCCGGAAGCCTTGGTCGTGGTGATGATGCATCTGGCGCTCGGGGCGCGCACCCGCACGATGCAACTGGCCTACATCCGAGAGCTGATCGGCAATTACAAACACCAGGTGCTGATGGGGGACATGAACACCCATGCCAGCGACCTGCTACAGAATTCCCCGCTGCGAGACCTCGGGTTGCTGGCGCCGCAAGTCGAAGCCACCTTCCCCAGCTGGCGCCCGCAGCGCTGCCTTGACCATATCCTGCTCAGTCCGACCCTCACGCTTGAGAGCGTACAGGTCCTGGCGCAGCCCATCTCCGATCACCTGCCGGTCGCGGTAGAGATTCGTCTGCCGGGTTCGCTCACGGCTGATGCATTGCCCGCGTTGAGCCCAGGCCCTCGCGGACCTCTTGCATGAGCGACGACGCCCAGCGCTGGAAAGAAAAATACCTCAAGAGCATCGAGCAGCAAGACAAGCTCGAACGTCGCTGGGCTGCCCGCCTCGACCTGCTGCGCCGAGGGCTGGTACGCAGCACCCTCGCTGCTGAAGGCACCGACCGCGCCGTTGATCAGTGCATGAAGGAGATGCGTGATGTTGTCCGCACGGACGACATGGACGCCGCCCTCGCCGCCCTGCTGCCACGCTTGGAAAAAGCCGTGCTCGACTCTGAGCAACGCCGCGAAACCCGGGTTGACCAGATCAGCACTGCACTCACTTCACTGGTTGCACAGTTGCAGAAGCTGCCACTGCCGCGTGAAGTGGCCCGGCCGCTGAAAACCTTCGCCAAACAGTTGGACGACCGCGTTGGCCAGGCGCGGGAGATCCCGCTGCTGCTCAGTGAGCTGAGCAGCCTGCAAGGGCAAGCACTGGATAACCTGGAGCCAGACGGCGAAACCCCACGCCCGGGGCCTGGTTTGTTGCAGCGGTTGTTTGGTGCAAAAGAAGTTGCGAACGAACCCCCTGCGGTCGAGCCAGCACCAGCTTCTGCGCCGAAACCCGCGTCTTCCAGGCAGTCCTCGGAGCCTGAACCTCAAGCACCTGAGCAATCCGAAGAGTTGACCCAAGCGTTGCGCGCCTTTGCGCCCTTGCCGCAGGCAGCCGTCGTCGTGCCGCCTGAGCCGTCTGCGCCTGTCAGTGTGGCTGCGCCCGCCAAGGTGGTAGAGGCTGACACTGAAGCATTGGTCTTCGAGGCCCCCGTGCAAACGGCCCCCAAGGCCGCGCCTATCGAAGCACCTGAGCCCGAGGTGGTTGAACCTGCGCTAGAAGAGCCTGCCTCTGAAAGTGCGCTCGCGGCGTTTATCGAGCCACCGCCGGTTCTGGACGATGCGCCGGATGAAACCTCAATCGGCAGCCTGTCGCTCCCGCCCGTGCTGGAAAGCGCCGAGCCTGACCCTGACGCGTTGCAGTCGGACGGTGTGTACGCCTTGCCCGACTCTCCCGAGCCGTCCTACAGCTCGGTGGCCAAGCATATCGAAGACACCTTGCTCGGCCTGCTGGAAGATCTTTCACTGCCCGAGCGCCACCGGCCCCAGGCCGAAGCCATGCGCGAGCGCCTGGCCCATGGTTTGAACTGGTATGAACTGCTGCCGATCCTCGATGACCTGGCAGTGTTGATGCTGGCAATCACCGACAGTGGCCAGCATGAGTTCGAAGCCTATCTCAAGCAGCTCAACGAACGACTGGAAGCCTTCCAGGGCCATCTGCAGGTCGCCAGCGACGGTCACGCCGACAGCCGCTCGGCTGCGCGCGAGCTGGACACGCAGATTCGTGAACAGGTCGACGGTTTGCAAAGCAGCGTGCAGGACGCGGCCGACCTGGACAGCCTCAAGCAGGTGCTGGAGAGCCACCTTGAAGGCTTGCTCGGCACCATGGACCAACACCAGCAGCAGCGTGACCAGCGTGAGCAGGAAGTGGCGGCGCGCTTGAAAGGCCTGGCTGAGCGGGTGGCGAATATGGAGCAGGAGGCCCAGGGCTATCGCGAGCACCTGGAGGTGCAGCGCCAGAAGGCCTTGATCGACCCGCTGACTGGCCTGCCCAACCGTGCGGCCTGGAGCGAGCGCCTCGATCACGAGGTCAATGCCTGGCACCAGCGTGGCAACAGCCTGTCGCTGGCCATGCTTGACCTGGACCACTTCAAGCGTATCAACGATGGCTACGGCCACCTGGCGGGCGACAAAGTGCTCAAGATCATTGCCAGTGTGCTGCGCAAACGCCTGCGCCCCACCGATTTTATTGCGCGCTTCGGCGGTGAAGAGTTCGTGTTGCTGATGCCCAACTCATCCCTGGCCGATGCGCTGGCGGCCGGCGAGATGTTGCGCCAGGCCATCGAAGCGTGCCCTTTCCACTTCAAGGGTGAGCCGGTGACGATCACGGTATCCATGGGCGTGGCGCAGTTCCAGCCGGGTGAGCGCAGCGACCTGGCGCTCAAGCGTGCCGATGAGGCGTTGTACCGGGCCAAGGCGGCAGGGCGCAATCAGGTGCAGGCGGCCTAAAAGATGTTCCATTTTGTAATTTGACCGCCCGGCCACAAACGGTACGTTACACTGTTGCATTATCGCCTTCAGTGTAATGTCTTCTGCCATGAAATCCTTTTGCTTTGCCTTAGTGTTCCTACTGCTCGCCGGCTGCGCCAGCGGCCCGCGCCTGGATACCAGCCACCCCTCGATGAACCACGACAATCGCGTGCAGTTCGTCGTTGTTCACTACACCTCGACCAATCTTGAGCGTTCCCTGGCCCTGCTGACGCACGGCCAGGTCAGCAGCCATTACCTGATCGGCGACGATGCGTCGGGCACCATCTACAAGCTGGTGGATGAGAGCCAGCGCGCCTGGCACGCCGGAGAAAGCGAGTGGATGGGCCGCACCTGGCTAAACTCCAGCTCCATCGGCATCGAGATCGTCAATCCCGGGTATCAGGACACCCCGAGCGGCCGCGTGTGGTTCCCCTACTCCGAGGCGCAGTACAAGTCCCTGGTGGTGTTGCTCAAGGACATCAGCAAGCGCAACGGCATCGACCCCAAGAACATCATCGGCCATAGCGACATCGCGCCACTTCGCAAGCTTGACCCCGGCCCGCTGTTTCCCTGGAAGCGCCTGGCGGCTGAAGGCCTGGGGGTTTGGCCCGACGCTCAGGCAGTCGCCCGTTTCCAGGTGCAATACGCCGCTGACCTGCCGAGCATCACGTGGTTCCAGGAAGAGCTGGCGCGATTGGGCTACCAGACGCCGCAGACGGGGGAACTGGATGTGGCCACGCGTCATGTGATCGCGGCCTTTCAGATGCACTTCCGCCCTTCGTTGTTTGACGGCACCCCCGATGCGGAAAGCGCCGCGATCCTGCGAGCGCTCAACCGCAACTGACCGTAGGAGCCCGGCTTGCCGGCGATAGCGATCTTGAGGTCCCATCACCCGCTAGCCTGGCCCCTACAACGGCAATGCCATATAAAACTGCGTACCCTGCCCCGGCCGTGAATACACACCCATGCGGCCACCGTGCAACTGCACGATTTCCTTGCACAGCGCCAACCCCAGGCCTGCGCCGCCTTTCTTGCGGCCCACCTGCACGAAGGGTTCGAAGATCCGCCCTTGCTGGCCGTAGGCGATGCCCTCGCCGTTGTCCTCGACACTGATGATTACCCGTTCGCCATGGCGGCGCGCCTGCAGGCGAATCTGGCCGCCTTCGGCGGTGTGGCGCAGGGCGTTGCCCAGCAGATTGTCCAGTACCCGTTCCAATTGGGCGCGGTCGGCATATAGGCGGGGTAAGTCGGACTGGGCTTCCACCAGTAGCTCGATGCGCTGGGCATTGGCCGGTTCGGTAAAGCGAGCGCGAGCGTGATCCAGCAGGTCGGTCACGTCGCACGGCCCCAGGGTGAGTTTTTGCAGGCCGTTCTGGTAGCGCGAGAAGTTGAGCAGGTCGTTGATCAGCTGCATCAGGCGCTGCATTTCTTCATTGACCGTATCCAGCAAGTCCGCTTCGCGCGACTCCGCAGGAAACTTCGCCCGCTCACGAAACAACCCGAACGCCATGTGCATGCCGGTCACGGGCGTGCGCAGTTCATGGGAGGCGCGTAGCACGAACTCGCTGCGTACCCGTTCAAAGGCACGCTGTTCGGTAACGTCATGCAGCACCATCACGGCCCCGAGAATGTGCCCTTGGGTGTGGCTGACGGGGGTGAGGCTGTAGGTCAGCAGGCGCAGTTCGCCCTCGACCTCCACTTCCAGATCCTCCGGTGCCCGTTCCAGGTTGCCGCCGCGCAGCACCAGTTGAAGTTGTTCGTCCAGTTCCGGTCGCACCAGGGCTTCGCCCAGCCCTTGGCCAAGACGGTCCTCGTCCCAGCCTAATTGGCGCTGCGCGACCGGGTTGAGGTGCTCCAGGCGGCCTTGGCGGTCGATCATCAGCAGGCCATCGTCGATGCTGTCGAGCACCGCCTGCAGGCGTTGCTGGCCGGCCAGCAGTTCATCAACGTTGGTTGCCTGATGTTGGCGCAGCGCTTCGGCCATGATGCCGAAGCGTCGGGTCAGCTGGTTCATTTCGGCTGCCGAAGAAATAGGCAGCGTGACTTCAAAATCCCCCTGCCCGATCTTGTCGGCCGCCTTGGCCAGGGCTTCGATCGGCCCGCCAAAACGCCGGGCGATGCCGTGTGCGGTCACAAACCCGATGATCAGCACCGCAAGCCCGACCAGCCCCAGCAATCCGGCAATCAGCAAGGCGCGTTCGCGAGACTTGTGCTCGCTGGTACTGATGTTTTCCAGTGCGCGCTTGTGTTCGGCGATCAGGCCGTTACGCAGCACATTGAAGGTCTCGGTCAGTTTTTCCTTGCTGCCGGGGGGCGGTGAGGCTTGCTGGGACTCGTCAAACGCCTCCAGCAAATTCTGGTAGTCGGTGCGGGCCTGGCTGAAGCCGCTGCCACTGGCATCTCGCTGCTCGTGGGCGATGCCTTGGTCCAGCAGCTCGAAGTAACGCTGCTTGGAGCCTTGCAGCGCCTCGGGGTCGGGGCGCTTTTCCAGCATCATGATCAGCTGGTCGCCCAGGCTCTGGCGCAGCTTGAGCCCCAGGTCCAGGGTCACGAAGTTGCTGCGTATCAACGATTCCTGGGTCTTGGCCATCTGCATCACGCTAACCAGGCCCAGGATCAATCCCAGCAGGGCGACGGTGATCAGCGCGGAGATACTCAGGAACAGCCGAGTGCGCAGTTTCATCGCAAGCTTCATAGGGTGTTGCTCACAGGTTGTACTGTTTGCGTTTGCGGTACAGGGTCGACGCGTCGATGCCCAGGGTGCGAGCTGCCTGGTCCAGGGTGTCGCTGGTGGCGAGCACGGCGCCGATATGGGCCTTCTCCAACTCATCCAGGCTCAACGCGGCGCCAATCCTGGGCGCATTGTTGGTAGGTTGCTCGGCCATGCCGAGGTGGCTGATCTCCACCTTTTCCTGTGGGCAGATGATGCTGGCGCGCTCCACCACGTTACGCAGTTCGCGGATATTGCCCGGCCAGCGATAGTTGAGCAGCGCCTCGCGTGCTTCATCGCTGAAGCCACGCGCCGGCCGTGCATATTCCTTGACGAAGCGTGCCAGGAAGCGGTCGGCGAGGGTCAGGATGTCTTCACTGCGTTCGCGCAGCGGGGGCAGGTGCAAGGTGATGACGTTGAGGCGGTAGAGCAAATCCTCACGGAAGCGGCCATCGCGGACCATGTCTTCCAGGTTCAGGTTGGTGGCGGCGAGAATGCGCACGTCGGCGCGACGGGTGACCGGGTCGCCCACACGCTCATATTCCTTGTCCTGAATGAAACGCAGCAGTTTTGGCTGCAAAGTGAGCGGAAAGTCGCCGATCTCGTCAAGAAACAGCGTGCCGCCGTCCGCCTGGTTGACCCGGCCCAGGGTGCTCTCGCTGGCCCCGGTAAAGGCGCCGCGGCTATGGCCGAACAGCTCGCTTTCCATCAATTCCGCGGTCAGCGACGGGCAGTTGATGGTCACGCAGGACTTTTTCGAGCGCTTGCTCCAGCCGTGAATCGCTCGGGCCAGCTCACCTTTACCTGTGCCGGACTCGCCGAGGATCAAGATGTTGGCGTCAGTGCCCGCCACTTGGCGTGCGGTCTCCAGCACCACCATCATGGCCGGGCTGTGGGAGTCGAGGCCGTCCTTGGGCTGGCGCACTTCGCCTTCCAGCGCTTCAAGGCGTGCAGACAGTTGGCGCACTTCCAGTTGCTTGGCGGTGGCCAGGCGCAATTGGTCGGGGCTGCAAGGTTTTACCAGGTAGTCGGCGGCGCCCGCCTGGATGGCGTCCACTGCCGTATCGACCGCCGAATGAGCGGTGACGATCACCACGCGCATCCACGGTGCCTGGATGCGCATCTGGGCCAATACATCCAGGCCATTGTCTTCGCCCAGGCGCAGGTCGAGGAAGCACAGGTCGAACACTTGGCGTTGCATCAGTGCGTCCGCCTGGGCGGCACTGTTGGCAGTGGCTACGGTGTAGCCTTCATCTTCCAGGCAGTAACGGAAGGTGCGAAGGATCGCGGATTCGTCATCCACTAAAAGAATGCGGCCTTGAAGTTCCTTGGCTGATTCCATCTGTCCCGCGCTCCTTAAACTATGAATGATGGTGTTTAGTCCCGGAATAATCGGGCAAGTTGCATGGTTTATTCTGATTGATAAATGGCATCTTCGCGCAGCTATCTGCTCCGTCTCCTACAAACACGCCGATTGATGGCGTTTTCATGCCTTCTTGCCACTTCGGCAACTCGCCGAGCGCTTTCGATCCCTCGACCCGACCACTGACCATCGTGCATTTCGCACGGCTTGCACAGGGCTATCGTGCAGGATGCTGGCCTTCATCCTTCGCCAGTATTTATAAGATATTGATTTTATTAAGTTTTATTTTGTAAAAAACCTGGCATGCGCTCTGCAATATCTCTCCCAACAGTGTCATGAACCAATAATCAGAATGCGGGAGAAACACAGCATGACTCGCCAAAGCCTCAGCCCATTGTCTGTATCGCCGCTGCGCTTGCAGCAAGGCCTGTTCGCCAGCCTGGCCCTGATGGTCACCCTGGTCATTGGACAACAGATGCAGCACGGGCAGCAGAGTCAGCCACACGCCCCGCAATTTGAACGCCCGGTGATGACACAAACCCATTTCCGTTCCGTTGGCAGCGTTACTGCCGATGTAGCCGCCCCGCAACTGAGAGTGGCAGACCAGGATTCCACCCCTGGCGATCTGCCAACCCAAGAGCGCTGGGTTTTCTAGGCAAGACAAAGTCGCTGTTGAGCGGCTGCACGGCAACACCGCTGTTACCCCTATAAAAGCGTAAGGAGAATCACCATGTTGAGCTGGGCTATCACATTTCTGATCATCGCCATTGTGGCCGCTGTCCTGGGCTTCGGTGGCATCGCGGGCACCGCCACGGGTATCGCCAAGATCCTGTTTGTCGTCTTCCTGGTGATGTTCATCGCTTCGTTCTTCTTTGGTCGTCGCGGCCGAGGCTGAATATGACCACTCTGCCCTTTAAAGCCATGGCTGCCGCCCTGCTCCTGGGCGGCAGCGGCCTGGTGATGGCCGCCAACGACGGCCAAAGCCGAGCCAACGAATTGCTGACCTCGGACCCTCAGTTCCGTGAGACTTGGCAAGGCGTGGTGAAGAAAGAAGAGCGCCTGCCGGAATGGGTGATGAACCTGTCCGGTACGGCCGAACAAATGAATGCCGTGGAAGAAGACGGTGACAAGTACTTGGTGGGGCCGCTTTGCGAAACTGCAGACACATGCCTGAACAAGCGCCTGATTGTTGCCTTCAGCTACGACAAGAAAGATGCCTACGCCATGTTGGTGGAAGTCCCGGCCGGCCTGCCGGCGGACAAATCCCCGACGCGTCACGCCGATTACCGGTTCCTCGGTAAGCCGGACGAAGGCATGCAGAAGCTGCTGATGGAGCAGCTCAAGAAAGACCCCAATTGGTACTAGGTTCCCCTTGGCGCAATGCGTTTGTGGAGCCAGCGTCCATAGAAAGAAGCCCAACGCTTCTTTCTGTTTGCATCGTCCGTCAAGGGCGGTGCATGACCAGGGGGCCGGGTTGCTCTGATCAATCGGGATCGGCGTGACCTACGGGTACAGGGAGTGCCTGCGAAAGGGCCGGGTCAGGTGAAAAGCTGCGACGCAGGTTCACAAGCCGATGGCTTGCTGAACTTGCGGCGGGCTTATACCTCTCTCTTATGTCAGCCATAGTCGCTAATTCCGTTTTTGCTCGTTCCTAACCATTACTTGGTGTGTCTGGCTGACCATCTATCGATAAAATTTGGCTGCGCTCATAGGACATTTCCGACACTAAACGGCGGAATTCCCAGGCGTTTCTGCCAGTGCTCCGTAGACGTCCTGATTCTCTGAGCGAGCCGGGTTTGGCCGGTTCACGGCATGTTTGTCGGACAAAATGTCACATTTGAACTGACCGTTCGGACAGTTATTATTAAAAAAAGCCATGCCGATTCGGCATAGGGTAGGCGTTTACGGCATTAGACGTCGCTCCCTTGCATGGGAATAGTTGCGCCTTTTTTCGCCTGCCAGTAAGCCATTTCGGCCATGCGGCGGTGACCTTCCATGGAGGCAGATGCTCACACTTTTTCGCTCTCGAGCGTTCCAGATGGCGCATTTGCCTTAAGTCCACTTGAAGTAAGGGTAATGACATGAAGAAGGCAAAGCTAAGCCTCGCCTGGCAGATCCTCATCGGTTTGGTGTTGGGGATCGCAATCGGTGCAGTGCTCAACCATTTCAGTGCTGAAAAGGCCTGGTGGATCAGCAATGTGTTGCAGCCAGCGGGCGATATCTTTATCCGCCTGATCAAGATGATCGTGATCCCGATTGTGATTTCCTCGCTGATCGTCGGCATTGCCGGTGTCGGTGACGCGAAAAAGCTCGGTCGCATCGGCGTCAAAACCATCGTTTACTTTGAAGTGGTCACCACTATCGCCATCGTGGTCGGCCTGCTGTTGGCCAACCTGTTCCACCCGGGCGCTGGCATCGACATGAGTACCCTGGGTACTGTCGATATTTCCAAATACACCGCCACCGCCGCTGAAGTGCAGCACGAGCATGCGTTCATCGAGACCATCCTCAACCTGATCCCTTCGAACATCTTCGCCGCCGTGGCCCGTGGCGAAATGCTGCCGATCATCTTCTTCTCGGTGCTGTTCGGCCTGGGCTTGTCGAGCCTCAAGCCGGAACTGCGCGAGCCGCTGGTGACCATGTTCCAGGGCGTGTCCGAGAGCATGTTCAAAGTCACCCACATGATCATGAAGTACGCCCCGATCGGCGTATTTGCCCTGATCGCCGTGACGGTCGCCAACTTCGGCTTCGCCTCCTTGCTGCCGCTGGCCAAGCTGGTGATCCTGGTTTACGTGGCCATCCTGTTCTTCGCCTTTGTGGTACTGGGCCTGATTGCCCGCCTGTTCGGCTTCTCGGTGATCAAGCTGATGCGCATCTTCAAGGATGAGCTGGTCCTGGCCTACTCCACCGCCAGCTCCGAAACTGTGTTGCCGCGTGTGATCGAGAAGATGGAAGCCTATGGCGCACCCAAGGCGATCTGCAGCTTCGTGGTACCCACCGGCTACTCCTTCAACCTCGACGGTTCGACCCTGTACCAGAGCATCGCGGCGATCTTTATCGCCCAGCTGTACGGCATCGACCTGTCGATCGGCCAACAACTGATGCTGGTATTGACCCTGATGGTCACCTCCAAAGGCATCGCCGGCGTGCCGGGTGTGTCCTTCGTGGTACTGCTGGCCACCCTGGGCAGCGTGGGCATCCCGCTGGAAGGCCTGGCCTTCATTGCCGGTGTCGACCGCATCATGGACATGGCGCGTACCGCCCTGAACGTGATTGGCAACGCCCTGGCCGTATTGGTCATCGCACGTTGGGAAGGCATGTACGACGACGCCAAGGGCGAGCGCTACTGGAACTCCCTGCCGCACTGGCGCAGCAAGGCCGCCGCGCCGACCGCTCAAGCGACCCGCAGCTGATAGGCTGACGGCTTGAAGACAAACCCCGGACAATTCCGGGGTTTGTCGTTTCTGCCAGCCCCGCTATCATTCGCCCCATCTTTCGGGGGATTCAACTGATGCTCAATGGCCTGTGGCTTGGCTTCTTTGTCGTGGCAATGGTGTCAGCACTGGTGCAATGGCTGGTGGGTGGCAACGCCGGTATTTTCGCGGCGATGGTCGAAAGCATTTTCGCCATGGCCAAACTGTCGGTGGAAGTGATGGTGCTGTTGTTCGGCACCCTTACCTTGTGGTTGGGGTTCCTGCGCATCGCTGAGAAAGCCGGCATCGTCGACTGGCTGGCCAAGGCCCTCGGCCCGCTGTTCCGCCGCCTGATGCCGGAAGTGCCTGCCGGGCACCCGGCGATCGGCCTGATCACCCTCAACTTCGCCGCCAATGGCCTGGGGCTGGACAACGCGGCCACGCCCATCGGCCTGAAGGCCATGAAGGCGCTGCAGGAGCTCAACCCCATCCCCAACACCGCCAGCAACGCGCAGATCCTGTTCCTGGTGCTCAACGCGTCCTCGCTGACGCTCTTGCCGGTGACCATCTTCATGTACCGCGCCCAGCAAGGCGCTGCGGACCCTACCCTGGTGTTCCTGCCGATCCTGTTGGCGACCAGCGCGTCCACCCTGGTGGGCCTGTTGTCGGTGGCGATCATGCAGCGCCTGCGCCTGTGGGACCCGGTGGTGCTGGCTTACCTGATTCCCGGCGCGCTGGTGCTCGGTGGGTTCATGGCCTTCCTGGCGACACTGTCGGCCACGGCGCTGGCGGGTTTGTCCTCGATACTCGGCAACCTGACGCTGTTCGGCTTGATCATGCTGTTTTTGGTGATTGGTGCGCTGCGCAAGGTGAAGGTCTACGAGGCGTTTGTCGAAGGCGCCAAAGAAGGTTTTGACGTTGCCAAGAACCTGCTGCCGTACCTGGTGGCGATGTTGTGCGCAGTGGGTGTATTGCGTGCTTCGGGTGCATTGGATTTTGGTCTTGAAGGGATTCGCCATGTGGTCGCCTGGACCGGCATGGACACGCGCTTTGTCGATGCGTTGCCCACGGCCATGGTCAAGCCGTTCTCCGGCAGTGCGGCCCGGGCGCTATTGATCGAAACCATGCAGACCCAGGGTGTGGACAGCTTCCCGGCGCTGGTGGCGGCGACGATCCAGGGCAGTACTGAGACCACCTTCTATGTGTTGGCGGTGTACTTCGGGTCGGTGGGCATCCAGCGGGCCCGGCATGCGGTGGGGTGTGCGCTGCTGGCGGAGTTGGCGGGTGTCGTTGCGGCTATTGCGGTGTGCTACTGGTTCTTTGCTTGAGGCTTAAGTGGCTATCGCCGGCAAGCCAGCTCCTACAGGTGACCGCGTTTATCCTGCCGAAATGCGATCAACTGTAGGAGCCGGCTTGCCGGCGATAGGGCCCTCAGCGTTTCGCAGCACTATTGCCTTGCTGCACCACCCAATCCACCACCTGCCTGTTCAACTGATCCCCCGCCAGCCCAAACCCGGCCACCACCGCCGGCACCTTGGTATCCGTCACCGGCTGGTGAATTTCAAACCGCCGGCTGGCAATAATCCGCTGATCGCTCCCACGCACCAATCGCGCGTCGAGGCGGATCACCACTTCCACCGCGCCTCCTCGGTATTCACTCTGGAACGCCTGCAACTGCCCACCCAGCTCGTAATCGGCCTGCAGGTTGGTCTCATCGGTGCTCAACAACGTTACGCGGCCATCACGCTGGAAGCCGTCCATAAAGCGGTTGCGCAGCAGCACCGGCGACGGGTCGCTCCAGCGCGAGTTCGCATAGCTGCTGATCAGGTTGCCGTCCGGCACCACGGCAATGCGCGGGCTGTCGAGAAACTCGCTGGTCTGCGGCTTGGACACGCGCAGCGACCAGCTCACCGGGGCGCCCTGGCTTGCGGTCTGGGCTGGCACCAGGCGGTACACGTCCGAAGGGTCGGCCTTGGGCAGGATCGAGCACGCGCTCACGAGCGCCAATGCCACGGGGGCGATCATCTGGTAAGCACGCTTCATGGCGTGAACTCCTTGTTCTTGTCGCTGCCCAGCAGGTAGCCACTGGGGTTGGCTTCCAGGCGGCGGGAGATGGCGCGCAGCGACCCGAGGGTTTCACGCAGTTCGCGCACTGCCGGCGCCAGTTCATTGAGGCCCTGCATGCCGCTGTTCACCGAGTCCTTGTTGTTGGTCAGCAAGGTGTTGATGGTGGCGGTGCTTTGCTCCAGGGATTTCATGGCCTGCTCGGCACTGCCGAAGGCCTGCTTGCCTTGATCGTTGAGCAAGCCATTGGCGTTGCGCATCAAGGTGGTGGTCTGCTCCAGGGCGGCGCTGGCCTGCTTGCTCACTTGCATCAGTTGCTGCATCACCACCTTGATATCGCCGCGCTGGTCGGCGATGGCGCCGGTGGTTTGTTGCAGGTTGTCCAGGGTGTTGCTCAAGCGCTCGACGTTCTCACGGGAGAACATGTGGTTGGCGTTGTGCAGCAGCAGGTTGATGCTGGTCATCAGGTCGTTGCTGTTATTGAGCAGGCGCGCAATGGGCGATGGCGAGGCGATGATTTCCGGCAGGTTGCCGTCCTTGCCCTTGAGCTCCGGGCTTTGTGGTGTGCCGCCGCTGAGCTGGATGATCGAGGTGCCGGTGATGCCGGTCAGGGCCAGCTTGGCCTGGGTGTCTTCCTTGATTGGCGTCTGCCCGGCCAGGCGGATGCGTGCCAGCACGCGCCGCGGGTCGTTGGGGTCCAGGCGCAGGCTGGTGACATCGCCCACCTTGATCCCGCTGTATTGCACCGGGCTGCCCTGGGACAGGCCGCTGACCGCCTCGTTGAACACCACTTCATAATCCTGGAAGGCACTGTCGACGCTGGATTTTGCCAGCCACAGGCCGAACAGCAGGGCGCCGACCACCACAATCACGCTGAACAGACCGATCATCACATGATGGGCTCGGGTTTCCATGTCATACCTCGTCTAGCGATTGAGCGGCATCCAATGCCGCGCGGCCGCGGGGGCCGTGGAAATATTCGTGAATCCACGCGTCGTCCGTTTCCGAGACGACATCGATGGCATCGGCCACCAGCACTTTCTTCTGCGCCAGCACCGCCACGCGGTCGGTGATGGTGTACAGCGTGTCGAGGTCGTGGGTCACCAGGAACACACTCAGGCCCAGCGCGTCGCGCAGTGTCAGGATCAACTGATCGAATTGCGCCGCGCCAATCGGGTCAAGGCCGGCGGTGGGCTCGTCGAGAAACAGGATGTCCGGGTCCAGGGCCAAGGCGCGTGCCAGGGCTGCGCGCTTGATCATGCCACCGGACAACGAAGACGGGTATTTGTCGGCGGCCGAGAGCGGCAGCCCGGCCAAGGCCAGTTTCACCGCGGCCAGGTGCTCGGCGTCACGGCGGCTGAGGCCGGCATGTTCAATCAACGGCAGGGCGACGTTTTCGGTGACGGTCAGTGAGGAAAACAGCGCGCCCTTCTGGAACAGCACGCCAAAGCGCCGTTCCACCAGGGAGCGCTCATGCTCCGACAGGCTCGGCAGGTTTTTGCCGAACACCCGCACCTCGCCTTCGCTGGGGCGGCGCAGGCCGACAATGCTGCGCAACAGCACCGACTTGCCGCTGCCCGAGCCGCCGACCACCGCCAGGATCTCGCCTTTGTACAAATCCAGGTCGAGGTTTTCGTGCACGCTTTGCCGGCCAAAGCGGTTGCACAGGCCGCGCACTTCAATCACCGCCTCAGTGGGCGCACGGTGTAGACGACTCACCAGCCCATCTCCATGAAGAACATCGCGGCCACCGCATCCAGCACGATCACCACAAAGATCGATTGCACCACGCTGGAGGTGGTGTGAGCGCCAACCGACTCGGCGCTGCCGCTGACCTTGAAACCTTCCAGACAACCAATGGCGGCAATGAGAAAAGCGAAGATCGGCGCCTTCACCATGCCCACCAGGAAATGCTGTACGCCAATGTCCGATTGCAGCAGCGACAGAAACATTGCGGGCGAGATGTCCAACGCCACGGCGCACACCACCCCGCCTCCGACAATCCCCGAGAGCATCGCCAGGAACGTCAGCATCGGCAGCGACACCAGCAGCGCCAGCACGCGAGGCAATACCAGCAGCTCCATGGGGTCGAGGCCCAGGGTGCGAATCGCATCGATTTCTTCGTTGGCCTTCATCGAGCCGATTTGTGCTGTGAACGCACTGGCCGTGCGCCCGGCAATCAAAATGGCCGTCAGCAATACGCCAAATTCCCGTAGGAAAGAGAACGCCACCAAGTCCACGGTGAACACCGTCGCGCCAAAGCTTTTGAGCACCGTGGCACCCAGGAAGGCCACCACGGCGCCGACCAAAAAGGTCAGCAGCGCGACGATGGGCGCGGCGTCGAGCCCGGTCTGTTCGATATGGGCGACCATCGGCGTGATGCGCCAGCGCTTGGGACGAAAGATACCGCGCGCGAAGGTTTCGAGGATCAGGCCAATAAAACCGAGCAGCTTCATGCTGTCTTGCCACACGGTGTCGACCGCCCGGCCGATCCGCGCTAACACCTGGATGCCGGCCGCCTCTTCCGGGGCTTTTTCCGGGACACAGAAATCATTCAGCGAGCGGTAGACGGTCTTGAGCAGTGCACGGTCGGCGGCAGAGAGGCTGCAGTCGGTCTGCTCGGCCGAGTGCTCGATGCGGGCGGGGCCAAGCAATTCCACCAGCAGTGATGCGCCGGCGGTGTCCAGGGCGCCCAGGCCATTGAGGTCGATGCGGGCCCCGGCGTCGTATTGGCCGTCGAGCTTGTCCGACAGCTTTTTCAGGTTTGAGTAGTGGGCAAGCGTCCAGTCCCCCGTAATCCTGAGTAACGGGGGAGTCGTGGACGTATCGAGGTGGGCGGCACCGGCCGTCGTACGAGTGGTCATAAGCTCCGAGCTTGTTTGGCTATCCACAATTCCTACGTAATAGCACGATACGGCCTACTTTGGGTTGTCCGTTTGTGCTGCGTCAGTGACTTTGAAACGCAGCACACCAATCACCTGGCCGTCCTCGGTCAACACCCGTACTTGCCAGCGGCCTGCCGAGTCGGCCGGGAAGTTCTGCTTGTGGGTCCAGGCGCGATAGCCTTCCTTGCGCCCGCCATGGATATCCAGCGCGATGCGGTCGACTTCTTTGCCGTTGAATTTCCACACATGGTAGATCCGCTCTTCCAGCCCGCGCGGGGCATTGATCGCGGTGTAGGCGTACAGCCCGCCGCTGCGTAGCTGGGCGGCAGTGACTTCCTTGAGGTCATCGCCCGGGGTGCGGTCTTGCAGCTGGGTGCTGATGGCCACTTCGGTCATCCACAGCGTGGCCGGTGGCACCCAACTGCGCAGGAACCAGCCGGCGCAGCCAATCGCGGCGGTGACGCCCAGCAACATTGCCCAACCTTTGACGCTGCGCAGCGGCAGGCTCACGGCCAGGCTGGGGATCGACAGCAGCATGGCAACGCCGAGGGCGAGCTTGTAACTCTCGGCGGTGGTCAGGTGCAGGATGATCGGCAGCGCGGTGAGCAGCGCGGCGAACAGAGTCAGGGTGTGCAGCGCCAGGAACAGCGAACGCTTGGGCGCTAGCCATTTGTAGTACAGCGGGTCGGTGATCGAGACCAGTGCCGCGGCGCCCAGCAGGCCGGTGAAAATCGATTGGCCGCTGTTCCAGGTGGTGGTGACGAAAAAGAACGGCAACACAAAAAACAGACTTTCCTGGTGGATCATCTGGGTGGCGTAGCGCAGCAGGGGTTCGGGGATTTCCCGCTTGAAGACCCGGGTGAACAGTTGGGTAAAGCTGTTCTCCAGCATCAGCCACAACCAGCTCACCAGCATGATGACCGCGATCCAGCTGGCCATGCCTTGCTGGCGGTCCACCAGAATGAAGCTGCACACCCCCGAGATAAAGCCGCCGAGTGCGATCACCCCCGGGTAGCGCTTGATCAGTTCGAGGACGCGCTGGATGAGGGGCGGCAGGCTTGGCATGGGCATTCACAGTTCGTGTAGGAAAAAACCCAGACAGAATAACGTCTTAGCCCGGAGTACGGTGCCTCATTAAGCAATCCGTTTGCGATAAACCCGCACACCGATCAACGCAAGGGCAATCAGCCCCAGCACGCCGGCACCGATCCAACTGAGCACGTCGTAGCTGAACAGGGGTTTCTCGATGCGCCAATAGCCCGGCTGGTTGAACACCTGGCGCATGGCGTCGTTGGTTTGCTTCAGGCTCACGGCCTTGATGCGCTTTACCGGGTCGCTGAAATGGCCGTTGGCGTAGTCACCGGAAGCACTCCAGTAATAGTCGGCCAACGCGCTGTTGCCCTGTACCGCCCACGACTGGCGTGCAATGGCGGCTTGCTGCAGACGGGTGAAGGTTGCCGGGTCGAGACCGTCCTTGAGCAGTTGGGCCTTGAGGTCCTGCAATACCTGTTCGGCTTCGGGCAGGTTGTCGCGTTCGAGGTCGGCGTTCAGGCTCAGGAAGCCGACACCGCCGAGCACTTCGCGCTCGCTCCATGGGCCGTAGGACAAACCGTGCTTGAGGCGCAGTTGACGGTAGAGCGCCCAGTCGAGGTAGTCCTTGAGCAGGTCGTAGGTTTCATCATGCTGGTCATCCAGCACCGGTTCGGGGAACAGCCAGTGCAGCTTGGCGCTGTCACCGATCCAGCCGTGCACCAGGTCCCGGTAACTGGCAGCGGCGTGCTGGATCTCTGGCAGGGGCCGATGTTCGCTCGGCTCGACCGGCTCGAGCTGGCCATAGGTGCGTTCCAGATAAGCCGGCAATAGTTTGTCGAGGTCGCCGACGATAATCAGGGTCATGTTGTTCGGCGCGTACCAATTTTTGCGCAGCTTCTCTAGCTGATCACGGGTGAGGTGATCGACCTCGGCGCGTTCGGCACATTTGAGCCCCAACTCGACGGCCAATTGATTGCTCGCGGTGTGGCCCAGGTCCTGGCGGTCGAGCAGGCGCTGCAGATGTGAGTAATGGCCACCGTCTTCGCGTTCGACCACCTGCTTGGCGGCATTGATATTGGCATCGGACAGTTGGGTGCGGGTGAGGATGGCCAGCAACAGGTCGAGCACCTTGCGCTGGTTGTGCGCGGGTGCTTCGATGACGAAGGTGGTGTCGGCATTGCTGGTGTAGGCGTTCCATTCGCCGCCCAAGGCTTGCATGCGGTCCTCAAGGTCGCCTTCGCCGCCGCCGTCGATGCCGCTGAACAGCAAGTGTTCGAGCAGGTGCGGCAACTCTTTTTCGTCGCAGCTGAAATCATCCAGGCCGACCCCTACCACCATGCGGATGGCCACATGGCCCCGCTCGGTGCCGGGTTTGAGCAGCAATTGCAGGCCGTTGGGCAAGGTGTAGCCTTCGACTTGCAGGCGGTCAAAGGCAAAGACATGTGCAGAGCCCATGAGCAGGCAGGCGAATAGCAGGCGACGCATAACAAGCTTCCTGGCGAGTGAGGTCCATTGTTAACTGACTTCACTCGCCGTCTTACGTTCAGGGTGAATGGGTGATGTCGGCAATATCTTCGGCGGAGAGTGCGCCGGTGTCGGACGTTTCCAAGACTACATAAGCGCTGCTGCAAAACAGTGAATTGAGGCGCTTCATGTCGGCAATCAGCTCCAGGTGCAGCGAGCTGGTTTCCAGGCTCTGCACGATCTTGCGTTGCAGGCGGCTGACGTGGGCATGGGCCAGGCGCCGCTCCTGGGCGCGGAAGCGGCGCTTCTCGCGCAGCAGTTGGCGGGCGCTTTCGGGGTCGGCGCTGAGAAATACCGACAACCCCAGGCGCAGGTTGGCGATCAACTGACTGTGCAGGCCAGTGAGCTCTTCCAGGCCGACTTCGGAGAACTGGCGGCGCTGGGAGGTCTTCTGCTGTTGCACTTTGCGCAGCATGCGTTCGATCAGGTCGCCGGCCAGTTTCAGGTTGATCGACAGCTCGATGATCTCAGCCCAGCGGCGGCTGTCCTGTTCGCTGAGGTCTTCGCGGGGCATTTGCGCGAGGTATAGCTTGATCGCACTGTACAGGGCTTCGACGTCATCGCTGAGGCTGCGTATTTCCTGAGTGATGGCGGTTTGTTTGCCGCGCAACACTTCCTGCATCGCGGTGAGCATGTTGTCGATCAAGTCGCCCAGGCGCAGGGTCTCGCGGGCGGCGTTGGCCAGGGCCAGGCTGGGCGTGTCGAGTGCGGTTGCGTCCAGGTGGCGCGGCTTGGCCTTGCCGTTGGCCTCCTGTTGTTCCGGCAGCAGCCAGGCACACAGGCGTGACATCGGGCCGATACTGGGCAACAGGATCAGGCAGCGGCTGACGTTGTAGAGCAGGTGGAAGGTAATGACCATGCCTTGGGCACTGTAGTCCAAACCGTCCATCCAGCGTACCAGAGGGTCGAGTACCGGGATGATCAGCAGCAGGCCAATCAGTTTGTACAGCAGGCTGCCGAGGGCGACCTGGCGTCCGGCAGCGTTTTGCATATTGGTGCTGAGGAACGCCAGCACACCGCTGCCGATATTGGCGCCAATCACCAAGCCGATGGCCACATGCAGGCCGATCACACCGGCGCCGGCCAAGGTGGCTGTCAGCAGGACGGCGGCCAGGCTGGAGTAGGAAATCATCGCAAACAGCGCGCCGACCAGGGCGTCGAGCAAGATATCGCCGGTCAGCGAGGCAAAGATGACTTTGACGCCCTGGGCGTGGGTAATCGGCCCGGCCGCTTCGACGATCAACTGCAGCGCCAGAATGATCAGGCCCAGGCCGATCCCGACCCGGCCCATCTGCCCGGCCCGCGTCTGCTTGCGGGACAGGAAGAAAATCACCCCGAGGAAAATCAGCAGCGGTGACAGCCACGACAAGTCGAAGGTCAGTACCCGTGCCATCAAGGCCGTACCGACGTCGGCGCCGAGCATGGTTGCCAGCGCAGGCGTGAGGCTCATCAAGCCCTGGCCGACAAATGAAGTCACCAGCATGGCCGTGGCGTTGCTGCTCTGCACCATGGCCGTTACCAGGATACCGGCGACAAACGCCAGCCAGCGCTTGGACATGTTCTGCCCGATGACTTGGCGCAAGTTGGAACCGTAGACCCGCAAGATGCCGGTACGGACGATGTGCGTGCCCCAGATCAGCAGGGTCACGGCGGAAAGCAGATTGAGCAAGGTCAGCATGCTCGGCCCCCCGTGTGGGTACGCTCCAAAAAGAGCGAAGGAAGTTTGCCGCGTGCCGTTCTACGTCTTGTAGTTAAGCTGTAGTTGGCGAATGGGCTCTGCGCCAGCATCGCATAGCTAAAGTGGGGATTGAAACAAAACTGTCATGAAATCAACTTTGTGCGAAATGAAAAAGGGGCCTGAATAGGCCCCTTTTTTGTCTGGCTTGGGTTTATTGACCCGGAATGTCCTTGCGCAGTTTCACAGGATCCTGCTGTTTCTTCTTTTTCGCGATGGCGGTGCGCATCTTGATGTTCACCGCTTCTACCGCCAGCGAGAACGCCATGGCGAAGTAGACGTAGCCTTTTGGCACATGCACGTCGAAGGATTCGGCGATCAGCACCGTACCCACCACCAGCAGGAACGACAGCGCGAGCATCTTCAGCGACGGGTGCTTGTCGATGAATGCGCTGATTGTGCCGGCCGCCAGCATCATCACCAATACCGCCACGACAATCGCCGCGACCATGACCGGCACATGGGAGACCATGCCGACGGCGGTGATGACCGAGTCCAGAGAGAACACGATGTCGATGATGGCAATCTGGATGATGGTGTAGATGAACTTGCCACCGGCGCCCTTGGGCTCGTCGTGGGTTTCGTCTTCACCTTCCAGGGCGTGGTACATCTCCTGGGAGCTTTTCCACAGCAGGAACAAGCCACCGAAGAACAGGATCAGGTCGCGACCGGAAATGCCCTGACCGAACACCACGAACAGGTCGGCGGTCAGTTGCATCACCCAGGTGATCGACAGCAGCAACAGGATGCGCGTGACCATGGCCAGGGCCAGGCCGAAGATCCGGGTGCGCGCCTGCATATGCTTGGGCATGCGGCTGACCAGGATCGAAATCATGATGATGTTATCGATACCCAGGACGATCTCGAGGGCCGTCAGGGTGAAGAAGGCAATCCAGATTTCCGGATTGGTCAGCCATTCCATGTGTATTCCTTTGAGCAAGTGTTAAACCGCGCAAGCTGCAGCGCCGCGCGGTTGGGTTGATACGATTATAGAGTGCTGAACAGCGGGAAAATCCCCATCAGCAAAGCGGCGAACATTATGCACAGGCATACCAGCACTGCCCACTTCAGGGTGAAGCGTTGGTGATCGCCAAATTCGATACCGGCCAGGGCCACCAACAGGTAAGTCGATGGTACCAGTGGGCTGAGCAAGTGCACCGGTTGACCCACGATGGACGCCCGCGCCATTTCGACGGCGGTGATGCCGTAGTGGCTGGCGGCTTCGGCGAGTACCGGCAGTACGCCATAGTAGAACGCGTCGTTGGACATGAAGAAGGTGAACGGCATGCTCACCAGGGCTGTGATCACCGCCAGGTACGGGCCCAGTGCATCAGGGATGACCGCCAGCAGGCTCTTGGACATGGCATCAACCATGCCGGTGCCCGACAGGATGCCGGTGAAGATACCGGCCGCGAAGATCAGGCCAGTCACCGCCAACACGCTGCCGGAGTGGGCGGCAATGCGGTCTTTCTGCATTTGCAGGCACGGGTAGTTGACGATCATCGCGATACTGAACGCCACCATGAATAGCACCGGCAGCGGCAGAAGGCCGGCGATCAGCGTGCACATCAGGGCGAAGGTCAGCGCGCCGTTGAACCAGATCAGCTTGGGGCGACGGGCATCGGGGTATTGCGAGACGCTGATTTCACTGTGGTCGATTTCATCGCCCGCCAGGTGCAATTCACCCAGGCGTGCACGCTCGCGCAGGCCATACATATAGGCGATCGCCAGGATCGCGACCACACCGACGGCCATCGCCGGGATCATCGGCACGAAGATGTCCGACGGGTCCACATGCAGCGCACTGGCGGCACGGGCGGTCGGGCCACCCCAGGGCGTCATGTTCATTACGCCACCGGCGAGGATGATCAGGCCGGCCATGATCCGCGGGCTCATGCCGATGCGCTGGTACAGCGGCAACATGGCGGCCACGCAGATCATGTAGGTGGTGGCGCCGTCACCGTCCAGGGACACGACCAGGGCCAGCACGGCGGTGCCGACCGAGACTTTCAGCGGGTCGCCCTTGACCATCTTGAGGATCTTGCGCACGGCCGGGTCGAACAGGCCGGAGTCGATCATCAGGGCAAAGTAGAGAATGGCGAACATCAGCATCACGCCGGTTGGCGCGAGCTTGGTGATACCGGCCAGCATCATCGGGCCGATCTCCGGCGCGAAGCCGCCGAACAGCGCGAACAGGATCGGCACGATGATCAAGGCGATCAGCGCGGACAGGCGCTTGGTCATGATCAGGAACATGAACGTGATGACCATGGCAAAGCCAAGGAAAGTCAGCATAGGAATACTCCAGGCGTAGCGCGGCTAGGGAATGGCGAACCGAGTGGGGGTCAGCGCAGATCGAAAGGCACGAGGCGTACGGGTGGAGTGGGGGCGAACAGGCGGGTACGAGCGGACATCGGGAATCACCATTGTTGTTGTTAACAGCCGGTCTGTTGCCGACAGTGGGGGCGATCCTAGACGGGTAAGCTTTCAGCCAGCTTTCGCTGGAAAAACAGGTGACGAAGGGGAAAGGCACATTCTTCAGGTATGTGGAGATTCAATGTGGGAGCCGGCTTGCCTGCGATGGCGCCGGCACATTCAACATCTTTGTTGCCTGGCACACCGCTATCGCAGGCAAGCCAGCTCCCACATTCGGATTGTGTTTGCAGGGAATTATCAGGGCAGTTCGAGGCCGCCAGCGGCCTTGTGCAAGGCGCGCAAGTGCTCGCCCACCTGCTTGAGGTTGGCTTCGCAGGCGGCAATCTCGGCGGCGCGGGCAGGTTCCAGCAGCACCCTCACCTCTTTATCCAGGTCGCCGGTCAGCGTTTGCAGCTGTTTCTGGCGTTGTGCGCTTTCCGATTCGAGGCGCTTGGCTTCAGAGGGTTGCGGCAGGCCATAGCCGCCGCTGCCCAGCAGCTCGGCCGGGCGACTGAGGAAGCCGCTGTTGGCGAGGATTTGTTGCAGGGTGTTGTTGGCTTTTTCCATGCCGCCGTTTTTCAGCTCACGGGCGCCGAGGTAGCGTTGCTTGACTTCATCCTGGGCCAGCATCAGTTGTTTGCGGTAGCTGGCCTGTTCCAGCAGCAACAGCGCGGCGCTGGTGCGCAGATCGGCTTGGCCGAACCACTCGCGGCGTTCCGCTGCGCTGAGTGACAGCCAATCTTCGACCTGAGTCTGCTTTATGGGCAGGTGTTTGCGCAGGACGTCGAACATCGCCTGGTAGCGTTCGCGGAATGAATCGAAGTGATAACCCAGGCGCAGCGCTTCGCGCTTGTCCTTGAGGACGCTGGTATCGGCCAGGCCGCGGGCGCTGAGGACTTCCAGCAAACCGTTGGGGGTGATGTTGTCCAGCCCGGTGAGCTGTGGGTTGGCGCTGCCGCTGCGCAACAGCTTCAGGCTCTCTACCGCACAGTTATTGGAAATGAAGAAGTAGTTGCCGTCGTAGCTCCAGTGCATCTCGGCGGCGTGCTCGACGGTGTCGTTGATTTCCTGGCGCGTGAGTTTGAGCGGCACCGAGGCCAGGCCGCGCAGTTCGGTCTTGGTGTATTCATCGATCACCTGGGCCAGGGGCAGCACGAACAACCGTGACGGGTACTTGCCCACCAGGCCGTCCCAGCTCGACAGCTGTACGTCGCCGACGAAGGCGCGGTAGGACAGGACCAGATGCTGGTCAAGGTCGAGCCGGCAGTCCGGGCCGCGTGGCCGGCCGGGTGCGCAGATCACCAGGCGCAACATGCTGTGGCCCCAGCGGCTGACCAGGTTCTGGTTGGCTTCGGCCAGCAGGTAGTCAATCTCGTAGACGCGCTCCGGGTCGATCTGGCCCAGCGGCGTCTTGGCAAAATCATTGCCTGCGTTCAGAAAGGCATAGGTCTTGGCGCAGGTGTCTTGCTCGGGCGGCGCCCAGCCGAAGTGTTCCTTGTAATAGCGGAACAGCGCCGGGCGGCGGCAGGCGTAGCTCGGGTCGAGGAGGAAGTACTCCATGTTGACCGCGACGAACTCCAGCGGGCTGGTGGTTTCGTAGATGTCCGGGCTGCGCGCCACTTGGTGGTTGTGCTGTTCGCGCTCGCCGCGACGGCCGACGTATTGCGGCCAGCCGGCGAGGTCCAGCAGTCGTGGGTCATCGCTGAGGGTAAAGCGGCGGTCATTCTGGCCACGGCATTGGTCGGGCAAGCCGATCAGGCCGGTGATGTTGTTTTGGCGACTGCAACGATTGATCAGCGCGCGGTCTTCCTTGGACCACAGGCGCGCACGGTCATAAATGTGGGTCAGCTCATGCAACACAGTGGCGAGCATTTCGCGGCGCACGGTGCCGTGGGGACGATTGGTCTTCTGGGTCGCGGCACTGCCATCGGTCAGGCTGGCGAGCAGGTTCTGGTTCAGATCCAGTTCGGAGATCAGGGAGGCCTGGCCGTAGGCGTTCTCGGGCATCTTGTCGGTCCAGCCGACATCGATGGTGCGGTCCAGTTGTTCGATGAAGCGCGGCGGCAGAGAGCGCATCGCTTCATCGAGCAACGCCTGGCTGGCCTGCTGTTCGGCCGGGCTCAAGCCGTCTGACTTGAGCCGCAGTTGCAGGCTGGCCTGGGCTGCGCTTGCACTGAGCAGCACAGCCGTGGCCAGTAGCCAGGCGTTGAGGCGCCTCACAGTGCGAGGATAGCTTCGGCGAGGCTCTGGTCGCTGGCGTCGCGCGTTTCCGGCATGCGCGTACGGATGGTATCGAAGGCCGCTTCCAATTGTGCGCCACGGATCTCGCCATTGGTGGCGACGAAACTGGCGGCATCATCGTGGGCTTCGCGCACGACTTTGGAATCGCGGATGGAAGTGGTGGTGTCCGAGGTGAAATCAATGGTGCGGCCAGAGGCGCGAACAATGATGTTACTGGTGGCCACCAGAGTATGTGCCTGGGCAACATCGGCCAACAACAGCAGGCCGAGAGCGGCGGCGATCAGCGGGCTACGCATGGAATAACTCCAATTACAAAGACGGAAATACAAAGATGATTATTGGACGAGAATTGCTTGTGCCAGTTCAAGGTCGCTGGCGTTAAGTTTTGGCTGGGTTCGGCGCAGGTAATCCAGTGCGGATTCCAGGCGAGCGCCCCGCCATTGGCCGTCAGTGGCTACGAACGCGGCAGCGTCATCCTGGGCGGCCAGTACCAATTTCTTGTCAAAGGGCGCGGAAGTCACCTTGCTGGTGGCGTACACACTTATGACGGTGCTCTGGGTGGTCACGTCGAAGGCCGAAGCCAAGGGCGACCAGACGACTGAAAACAGCACAGGAACGATCAACAGGCGGTATGAAAAAGCCATGGGACTCGACAACTGGAAACGAGCGCCAAGGCTAGCGCAATGCCCGGGCGAGAGCCAGCGTTGAGGCATCCGGGAGCGGCGGGCGCTCCCGTGAATCGCCCTGCCCTCAGATCGCCAGGATGGCCTGGGCCAGTTGAGCGTCTGTTGCTGCATTCAGTTGCGGGGCTTGTTGGCGGATCTGCGCCAGGGCGCTTTCCAACTTGACGCCACGAATGGCACCGTCGCTGGCGACAAAGCTGGCTGCGTCGTCACGGGCAGCTCGCACAACCTTGTTGTCACGCAAGGAAGACGTGGCATCGGAACTGGCGTCGGACGTGGCTTTGAGTGCGCCGACGATTGCGTCGGTGGTCACGATGAGGCTGGTGGCGTTGGCATTGGCAGCCACGGCCAACAAGGCAGCAGCACTCAGCAGGCGAAGACGGGACATGGAAAAACTCCTGTAGATGAACAAATAAGGCGGCGCAAAGCAGCCACTGTGAAACGGGTGTTGTTGCTATTGAGCATCAGACGTCCGTTCTACAAGGTTCGCCACGTGGTAACGGGATCTTAAGCCGCCGTTTATCTGTTCGAAAAGCCTCTCGACCCGTTAGTCACGCCAAAAGGGTTTGGACAGTTCGGCCATTCGGTCGCCGGCGCTGATACCGGCGTCAGACAGTTCGCGTGGATCAAGTTGCGCAAGCTGGCGGCGTTCGTGGGCCTGGCGCGCCCATCTGGCCAGTGCTCGGGCTATACCTGCGATCAACTGTTTATAGCGTGGGGTTTGGGTGGTCATGAGTGGGGCCTTCCATGAGGTCTTGGAACACCATGTTGGGCGGCGCGGGTTTACCGGTACAGATACACTCGATCTAAATTGTACTGCTTAATTGTTATGTTTTTTAAACTGTACCTATCGTGAAGTTGGCCTTCTGTTTTTACCCTCAAAACCCGAACCCCGGAAACAACAAAGCCCGCCTCCGGTTTCCCGGGGCGGGCTTTGCTTTGACAAATCAGGGTGCTGGCGGTGGACCCGGCGGGTCAGGGCCAGCGGGCGCTACATTAGCGCCAGAACGGCTTGCTCAGCTCTTCGTAGCGTTGAGCTTCGCTGATACCGGCGTCAGCCAGCAGACGCGAATCCAGGCGAGCCAGTTGGTGGCGGCTGGAAATGCGGCGCTGCCACAACATCAGGTTGGCGATAACGCGCAAAGGCAGGGAAGCCTGGGTGTTTACAGCTTTTTCTTCGAAGAACAGATCGGAACTGAGTGTACGTTCCATGATGACATCCTTCCGCTTGTGGCGGGATTAGGTAGTGGTTTAACTGATGCCAATGATCCTCTTCCGGCGCAAGACTCTCTAGATACAGTTCACCTGTATTGTGAGGGGCCAGTTAACTGTTTATAGGGGCTGTACTGTTCGTAAATGGGGCAACTGTACCTGTCCGCACTGAAACAGTGCGAAATAGGAGTTTTCGACGGAGTATGTGGGATATTTCGGTAGGAAATGACCGGTACAGCAGTACAGTTTTTTTCAGTTTGTTAAGAAGTACAGCCGAGCTGATGAAACTGTCGTTGCATCAGCTCGGATCTGTATCAATAAGCCTTGAGCATATGCCCGGTTTCTTCCAGGTTGATGTGCCAACTCAGTGCTTCGCGCAGGATGTGTGGCGTATGCCCGCCGATGGCACAGGCTGCGTCGAAGTAAGTGTTCAGCGCATCGCGATAAGCCGGGTGCACACAGTTGTCGATGATCACCCGGGCGCGTTCGCGGGGCGCCAGGCCACGCAGGTCGGCCAGGCCGACTTCGGTCACGAGGATGTCCACATCATGCTCGGTGTGGTCCACATGGCTGACCATCGGCACCACGCTGGAAATCGCGCCACCCTTGGCGATCGACTTGGTGACGAAGATTGCCAGGTGCGCGTTGCGCGCGAAGTCCCCGGAGCCGCCAATGCCGTTCATCATCCGCGTGCCGCAGACATGGGTGGAGTTGACGTTGCCGTAGATATCGAACTCCAGCGCGGTATTGATCCCGATGATGCCTAGGCGACGCACCACTTCCGGGTGGTTGGAGATTTCCTGCGGGCGCAGCACCAGTTTGTCTTTGTAGCGCTCCAGGTTGCCGAACACGTCGGCATTGCGTCGTTCTGACAGGGTGATCGAACTGCCCGAGGCGAAGCTCAGTTTGCCGGCATCGATCAGGTCGAACGTGGAATCCTGCAACACTTCCGAATACATCGTCAGGTCTTCGAACGGCGACTCGATCAGGCCGCACATCACGGCGTTGGCGATATTGCCGATGCCGGCCTGCAGCGGGCCGAGCTTGTTGGTCATGCGCCCGGCGTCCACTTCCTGCTTGAGGAAGTTGATCAGGTGGTTGGCGATGCCTTGGGTGTCGCTGTCGGGCGGTGTCACGGTGGAGGCGGAGTCCGCCTGGTTAGTGATCACGATGGCGACGATCTTTTCCGGCGGAATGGGAATGGCCGTGCTGCCGATGCGGTCATCGACCTTCACCAACGGAATCGGTGTGCGGGTTGGCCGGTAGGTGGGAATATAGATGTCGTGCAGCCCTTCCAGGTTCGGGTTGTGCGCCAGGTTAATCTCGACAATCACCTGCTTGGCGAAAATTGCGAAGCTGGCCGAGTTACCCACCGATGTCGTCGGCACGATGTGCCCCTGTTCGGTGATCGCCACCGCTTCGATGACGGCAATGTCCGGCAGCTTGAGCTGGTTGTTGCGCAGTTGCTCGACGGTTTCCGACAAGTGCTGGTCAATAAACATCACCTCGCCGGCATTGATGGCGCGGCGCAGGGTGCTGTCGACCTGGAACGGCATGCGCCGGGACAGCACGCCGGCCTCGGTCAGTTGCTTGTCCAGGTCATTGCCCAGGCTGGCGCCGGTCATCAAGGTGATTTTCAGCGGGGAAGTCTTGGCGCGTTCGGCCAGGGCGTGGGGGACGGCCTTGGCTTCACCGGCGCGGGTGAAGCCGCTCATGCCGACGGTCATGCCGTCCTCGATCAGTGCGGCGGCGTCTGCCGCGCTCATGACCTTGTTCAACAACGAAGGCAAGCGGATACGATCACGGTACATGGATTGTTATCTCAGGCTACGGAAGCAAGGTGCGCAGTTTAGTGATTTCAAAAAAAATCGGCCCGCTACCATGGTCGAATGCCGGGCAGCGATTTAGAGCCTTTGGTCGGGTTTCATGCGGCAATAAAAAACCCCAGCCTACAAGAGGCCGGGGTTTCGAGTATTGCGCTGAAGCAGTGTTACTCGACGGCCTTGACCATGTCTTCGATGACTTTCTTGGCGTCGCCGAAGACCATCATGGTCTTGTCCAGGTAGAACAGTTCGTTATCCAAACCGGCATAGCCGCTGGCCATCGAGCGCTTGTTGACGATGATGGTCTTGGCCTTGAAGGCTTCGAGAATCGGCATGCCGGCGATCGGTGAATTTGGATCGTTCTTGGCGGCCGGGTTGACCACGTCGTTCGCGCCGAGCACCAGTACCACGTCGGCCTGGCCGAACTCGGAGTTGATGTCTTCCATCTCGAACACCTGGTCGTAAGGCACTTCGGCCTCGGCGAGCAGTACGTTCATGTGCCCGGGCATACGGCCGGCCACTGGGTGGATCGCGTACTTCACGGTGACGCCGTGATGGGTCAGCTTCTCGGTCAACTCCTTGAGCGCATGCTGTGCCCGGGCGACCGCCAGGCCGTAGCCTGGAACGATGATCACGGTGTCGGCGTTGGTCAGCAGGAACGTGGCGTCGTCAGCCGAGCCGGACTTCACTGGTCGCGCTTCTTTAGAGCCGGTTGCCGCAGCGGCATCCGAGGTATTGCCGAAACCGCCGAGCAGTACATTAAAGAAGGAACGGTTCATCGCCTTGCACATGATGTATGAGAGGATCGCGCCGCTGGAGCCTACCAGGGAGCCGGCAATGATCAGCATCGAGTTGTTCAGCGAAAAACCGATACCTGCCGCTGCCCAGCCCGAGTAGCTGTTGAGCATCGACACCACCACCGGCATGTCGGCACCGCCGATCGGGATGATGATCAGCACGCCAAGCACGAAGGCGAGGGCCAGCATCAGGGCGAAGGCGGTGAGGTTGCCGGTGAACATGAACGCCAAGCCCAGGCCCAGGGTAGCCAGGCCGAGCACCAGGTTCAGCTTGTGCTGGCCGCCGAACTGTACCGGTGCGCCCTGGAACAGGCGGAACTTGTACTTGCCCGACAGCTTGCCGAAGGCGATCACCGAACCGGAGAAGGTGATGGCGCCGATGGCTGCACCGAGGAACAGTTCCAGGCGATTACCGGCAGGAATCGAGTCACCCAAGTGTTTGACGATGCCCAGGGATTGCGGCTCGACCACTGCGGCAATCGCGATGAATACCGCAGCCAGGCCGATCATGCTGTGCATGAACGCCACCAGCTCCGGCATCTTGGTCATTTCTACGCGCTTGGCCATGATCGAACCGGCGGTGCCGCCGATCAGCAGGCCGACAATCACATAGCCGATGCCGGCAGTTGCCAGCTCAGCGCCCAGCTTATAGATGAGGCCTACGGTGGTGAGCACCGCCAGCGCCATGCCGAGCATGCCGAACAGGTTGCCGCGCCGCGAAGTTGTTGGGTGCGACAGGCCTTTGAGGGCCTGGATAAAGCAGATCGACGCGATCAAGTAGAGCGTCGTGACCAGATTCATGCTCATTACTTAGGCGCCTCTTCTTTTACTTTCGGGGCTTTCTTCTTGAACATCTCAAGCATCCTGCGGGTGACCAGGAAGCCGCCGAACACGTTTACCGCCGCCAGGGCCACGGCCAGGGTGCCCATGGTCTTGCCCAGTGGGGTCACGGTGAGAGCGGCAGCCAGCATGGCGCCGACGATCACGATTGCGGAAATGGCGTTGGTCACCGCCATCAAGGGCGTGTGCAGCGCGGGCGTTACGTTCCAGACCACGTGGTAACCGACATAAATCGCCAGCACAAAGATGATCAGGTTGTAGATACCGGGGGAGATAAGCTCTTCCATCGTCTGAATCCCTGCTTAGGCGTTTTTGCGGATGACTTGGCCGTCGCGGCACATCAGGCACGCGGCGACGATGTCGTCTTCGAGGTTGATTTCAAACTGCCCTTCCTTGGTGAAGACCAGCTTCAGGAAGTCCAGCAGGTTGCGCGCGTACAACGCTGAGGCGTCGGCGGCAACAGCGCCGGCCAGGTTGGTCGGGCCGCAGATGATCACGCCGTTTTCGACGACGACTTGGTCGGCGACGGTCAGTGGGCAGTTGCCACCTTGGGCGGCGGCGAGGTCGATGACCACGGAGCCGGGTTTCATCTGCGCGACCGTTTCGGCACTCAGCAGGGTCGGTGCCTTGCGGCCCGGGATCAGTGCAGTGGTGATGACGATATCGGCCTGCTTGGCGCGCTCGTGCACGGCCAGGGCCTGGCGCTGCATCCAGCTGGTGGGCATCGGACGGGCATAACCGCCAACGCCGACGGCGCATTCACGCTCTTCATCGGTCTCGTAGGGCACGTCGACAAACTTGGCACCGAGGGATTCGATCTGCTCCTTCACGGCCGGGCGGACGTCAGACGCTTCGATCACAGCACCCAGGCGCTTCGCCGTCGCAATCGCCTGCAGGCCCGCGACGCCGGCGCCGAGGATCAGCACGCGTGCGGCCTTAACCGTGCCGGCAGCTGTCATCAGCATGGGCATGAAGCGCGGATAGTGATGAGCGGCGAGTAGTACGGCCTTGTAGCCCGCGATGTTGGCCTGGGAGGACAGCACGTCGAGGCTCTGGGCACGTGAGGTGCGTGGCGCGGCTTCGAGGGCAAAAGCGGTAATACCGCGTTCGGCCAGCTTGGCGATGGTTTCGTTGCTGAACGGGTTGAGCATGCCCACCAATACGGTGCCGCTTTTGATCAGCGCCAGTTCGCTGTCGCTGGGAGCGACCACCTTGAGAATCAGCTCGGCGCCAAACGCATCGCTGGCACTGCCAATGGTTGCGCCTGCCGTTTCATAGGCACTGTCGACGACGCTGGCTTTGACGCCGGCTCCGCTTTGAACAGTGACCTTATGGCCCTGGCCGATCAGCTTCTTGATGGTTTCCGGGGTGGCAGCCACCCGCGTTTCACCGGTCTGGGTTTCGAGAGGAACACCAATGTGCACGTCAAATCTCCTGCATGATCTTTTTGCTTTTGATCTTTTTGTAAAAAGGCCAGTGCACCGTGAGTGGCGCATCTGGGGCGGCCGATCAGCACGATCCCGCTGAAATGACAGCGGGGCGCGGCATTTTGCAGGCGAACTTTACGGCCTTCAAGGGATTATGACGGGTGACGAAAAATTAACTACAAGTCACCCTGTGACTGATTGTCGCAATGCAATGAAATAACCTCTTTAAATACAGGTGTTTAAAGGGTTGTAGCTGAATATTGGGTGTTTCTTCATCGTTGGTGTGAATGGTCGTGCATTGGCTTGTCGTAGTCGCTGTACGCCTTGAAAATCATGGCTCTTAGCCTTAATTCAGGGGGATAAGTACAGTCTGCTGAAAGGCGACATATACGTATATCTGTAGGTCTTTATTTTATTTGACTACAGGGTCAATAATCGTGGTTTGTCCTTTAAATACTGGGGCTGTAGCGTTGCGACTGATCGAGCAGCCAGTCCCTGAAGGCGTGTAATGACGCCGATTCGACTTTTCTCTCGGGAATCATCAGGTAGTACGCCTTCGAGCTGCTCAGTGCTTCGGGGTTGGCGATCACCAGCTGGTGCTCGTCGAGCTCGCGCTGGATGAGGAACGGTGGGATCAGCGCGACGCCCATGTCATGCATGGCTGCCTGGGACAACATCGAGAATAGCTCGTAACGCGGGCCTGTCATGTCGCGAGGGATGTTCAGATGTTGCGCGTTGAACCATTGGCGCCAGGCGTAAGGCCGCGTGGTCTGCTGCAGTAGCGGCAGTTCGGCAATTTCCTGGGCGCTGAAGTGGGTACGTGTGCCCAATAAGCGCGGGCTGCAGACGGGAACGGGGTTCTCGCCCATCAGTCGGTGGGATTCGGTACCTGACCAATCGGCATCACCGAAGTAGATCGCAGCGTCGAACTCGGTGTCTGCAAACAGGAATGGGCGGGTACGGTTAGTGAGGTTGACCGTGACTTCCGGGTGTTTGTGCTGAAAGTCCTTCAGGCGCGGGATCAGCCATTGAGTGCCGAAGGTTGGCACCACCGCGAGCTCGATGACATTGGCGCCCTGCTGCCCCATGACCGACAGGGTGTCGCGTTCTACCGCGTCCAGCTGCATGGCCACGCGGCGACTATAAGACAGCCCCGCCTCCGTCAGTTTTACCCCGCGTCGCGATCGCCGAAACAGCTCGACACTCAAAAACTCTTCAAGACTGGCGATTTGTCGGCAGATAGCGCCTTGAGTGATGGAGAGCTCATGTGCGGCCTTGGTAAAGCTCTCGTGGCGGGCTGCCGCTTCAAAGCTGACCAGGGCGGTGGTGCTGGGGATCTTTCTGCGCATGTAACTTGTCCTCACTTATAAAACGCATATACGTCGTATATGGCGGTTTCGAAGTGAGAAATTAGCACAACCCTATGCGGAAACCTCGTTTGCCCTCTGCGTTTGCCCGGCCTAGTCTGCATCCACGACTTCTGATTTTTTCCGCGAGGACTTATTCATGGCTGGCAAGGCAAGCTTCAACTGGATCGATCCACTGTTGCTGGATCAACAGCTCACCGAAGAAGAGCGCATGGTGCGCGACAGTGCTGAGCAGTTCGCTCAGGACAAGCTGGCGCCCCGTGTGCTCGAAGCCTTCCGCCATGAAAAGACAGATCCCGCGATCTTCCGCGAGATGGGCGAGACCGGCTTGCTGGGGGCGATGATTCCCGAGCAATACGGCGGCAGTGGTTTGAACTACGTCAGCTATGGGTTGATTGCCCGTGAGGTCGAGCGTGTCGACTCTGGTTATCGTTCGATGATGAGTGTGCAGTCGTCACTGGTGATGGTGCCGATCAACGAATTTGGCACTGAGGCGCAGAAGCAGAAGTACCTGCCGAAGCTGGCTTCCGGCGAGTGGATCGGTTGTTTCGGCCTGACCGAGCCTAATCACGGCTCAGATCCGGGCGCGATGATTACCCGGGCGCGCAAGGTGGATGGCGGCTACAGCCTGACGGGCGCCAAGATGTGGATCACCAATAGCCCGATTGCCGATGTGTTTGTGGTGTGGGGCAAGGATGATGCGGGTGATATCCGTGGGTTTGTCCTGGAGAAAGGTTGGAAGGGGCTGAGCGCCCCGGCGATCCACGGTAAGGTCGGCCTGCGTGCCTCGATTACCGGCGAGATCGTGATGGACAACGTCTTTGTGCCTGAAGAGAACATCTTCCCGGATGTGCGTGGTTTGAAAGGTCCGTTTACCTGCCTTAACTCCGCGCGTTATGGCATTTCCTGGGGCGCATTGGGGGCCGCTGAGTTCTGCTGGCATACAGCCCGCCAATACACCCTTGATCGTCAGCAGTTCGGTCGCCCATTGGCAGCGACCCAGCTGATCCAGAAGAAGCTGGCTGATATGCAGACCGAGATCACCCTGGCGCTGCAAGGTTGCCTGCGCCTGGGCCGGATGAAGGATGAAGGGACGGCAGCAGTCGAGATCACGTCGATCATGAAGCGCAACTCGTGCGGCAAGTCCCTGGACATTGCGCGCATGGCGCGGGACATGTTGGGCGGCAACGGTATTTCGGACGAATTCGGTGTGGCGCGTCACCTGGTCAACCTTGAAGTGGTCAACACCTACGAAGGTACCCATGACGTGCACGCCTTGATCCTTGGGCGCGCGCAAACCGGTCTTCAGGCGTTCTATTAATAGGAGCACAATCATGGGCGCGCTTTCGCACCTGCGGGTGCTGGATTTGTCGCGAGTGCTGGCGGGCCCTTGGTCCGGGCAGATCCTCGCGGACCTTGGGGCTGAGGTGATCAAGGTCGAGCGACCGGGTAATGGGGATGATACGCGGGCGTGGGGGCCGCCTTTCCTCAAGGATGCCTATGGTGAGAACACCAGCGAGGCGGCGTATTACCTTGCGGCGAACCGCAATAAGGAGTCGGTCACTATCGACTTCACACGACCGGAGGGGCAGAAGCTGGTGCGAGACCTGGCTGCCAAGTCCGACATCCTGATCGAGAACTTCAAGGTGGGCGGTCTTGCGGCGTACGGGCTGGATTATGAGTCGCTGAAGGAGATCAACCCGGAGCTGATCTATTGCTCGATCACGGGGTTTGGTCAAACCGGGCCTTATGCGGCGCGTGCGGGTTATGACTTTATGATTCAGGGCTTGGGCGGTCTTATGAGTCTGACCGGTCGTCCGGAGGGTGATGAGGGGGCTGGGCCGGTGAAGGTCGGCGTGGCGTTGACCGACATCCTCACGGGGCTCTACTCGACCGTGGCGATTTTGGCGGCATTGGCTCATCGGGATCATGACGGTGGCGGGCAGCACATCGATATGGCATTGCTGGATGTGCAGGTCGCGTGTCTGGCTAATCAAGCGATGAATTACCTGACAACTGGCGTGTCCCCGAAGCGCCTGGGCAATGCTCACCCGAATATCGTGCCTTATCAGGATTTTCCTACGGCTGATGGTGATTTCATTCTTACGGTTGGTAACGACGGTCAGTTCCGCAAATTCGCTGAGGTGGCCGGGCAGCCGCAGTGGGCGGATGATCCGCGCTTCTCTACTAATAAGCTGCGGGTGGCTAATCGGGCGGAACTGATTCCGCTGATTCGCCAGGCTACCGTGTTCAAGACGACGGCGGAGTGGGTGGCGCAGCTTGAGCGAGTGGGTGTGCCTTGTGGGCCTATCAATGATCTGGCGCAGGTGTTTGCTGATCCGCAGGTAAAGGCGCGCGGGCTGGCGTTGGAACTGCCACATGCGTTGGCTGGAATGGTGCCGCAGGTTGCGAGCCCAATTCGTTTGTCCAAGACGCCTGTTGAGTATCGCAGCGCTCCTCCTCTATTGGGTGAGCATACGGCTCAGGTGCTGCAGGACGTGTTGGGGTTGGGGGCTGCCAACGTGGCCGATTTGAGAGCGCTGGGTGTGATCTGAGTTTTCTTTCTATATAGGTAGAGAGGTTTCTGGGTTGTTTCTTGGTTGTTTTTTAATCAATCCTAACTAATTGATAGAGAAGGCAAATTAAGAGTTGACGGCAGATTCTGGAAGTCTATAATTCGCCCCACTTCCGGCGCAGTCGAAACGTAAAACTCCTTGATAAACAATGAGTTATGTAGGTTTTGACGGTAAGTTGCTTCAGTTCATCGAAGCCAAAAGGAAGTTGAAAAAGAGGTG
>NZ_JBWKRS010000035.1:0-77444 GCF_059419385.1 Pseudomonas sp. GW821-FHT05H12
CCCCCCCCCCCCCCCCCCCCCCCCCCCCCCCGTGCTCCTACAGGGTTGAGTTAGAAACCTAACTTGTCGCGCAGGCCGTAATACCAGGCACCCATGGCGGCAAACGGTGTGCGCAAGAGTTGCCCGCCCGGGAAGGGGTAGTGCGGCAGGTCGGCAAACGCATCAAAACGCTCTGCCTGGCCTCTGAGCGCCTCGGCCAGCACCTTGCCTGCCAAGTGCGTGTACGTCACGCCATGGCCGCTGCAGCCCTGTGAATAGTAGATGTTGTCGCCCAGGCGACCCACTTGCGGCAAGCGCGACAGGGTCAGCAGGAAGTTGCCGGTCCAGGCGTAGTCGATCTTCACATCCTTGAGCTGCGGGAAGGCCTTGAGCATCTTCGGACGAATGATCGCTTCGATGTTGGCCGGGTCACGCGCGCCATACACCACGCCGCCGCCGAAGATCAGGCGCTTGTCGCGGGTGAGTCGGTAGTAATCGAGCAGGTAGTTGCAGTCTTCGACGCAGTAATCCTGCGGCAGCAGCGTTTTAGCCAGCTCATCACCCAGCGGTGCGGTGGTGATGACTTGCGTGCCGCAGGGCATGGACTTGGCCGCCAGCTCCGGCACCAGGTTCCCGAGATACGCGTTGCCCGCGACAATGATGAACTTGGCTCTGACCTTGCCTTCTGCGGTGTGCACCACAGGGTTCGCGCCGCGATCGATGCGCACGGCGGCCGATTGCTCGTAGATGGTGCCGCCCAGGGATTCAACAGCCGCCGCTTCGCCGAGTGCCAGGTTGAGCGGGTGGATATGGCCGCCGCTCATGTCCAGCAGGCCGCCGACATAGTTGTCGCACGCCACCACTTCGCGGATACGGCGTTCGTCCAGCAGCTCCAGTTGTGTGTGCCCGTAGCGCTCCCACAGGCGCTTCTGCGACTCCAGGTGGCCCATGTGCTTGCTGTTAAGGGCGGCGAACACGCCGCCATCCTTCAGGTCGCACTGGATCTGGTACTTGGCGACCCGCTCGCGAATGATCTTGCCGCCTTCAAACGCCATCTGCCCCAGCAGTTGCGCCTGCTTCGGGCCGACGCTGCGCTCGATCACGTCGATATCGCGGCTGTAGCTGTTGACGATCTGCCCGCCATTGCGGCCCGAAGCGCCAAACCCCACCTTGGCGGCTTCCAGGACCGTGACGCGAAAACCGTTCTCCAGCAGGAACAGTGCACTGGAAAGGCCGGTGTACCCAGCGCCAATCACGCACACATCGGTTTCGACGTCCCCTTGCAGCATTGGGCGAGGCGGGACCGCATTGGCGGACGCGGCGTAATACGACTGGGGGTAGGGGGTGTTCGCCATCCTGGAACCTCTGTTTTATATTTTTTACGAGTGCCCAGATCCTACCTGAGTTGAAAATTGCCTGCCAGCCATCCGAAAACCACGGGCGTACCCTACGCAAATAAAAAATTCGCATATTCATAGGGTTAGCTGCAAAAAAGATGTTGACACCCCTTCGGAATTCCGTAGAATGCCGCCTCACAGCAGGCACGTAGCTCAGTTGGTTAGAGCACCACCTTGACATGGTGGGGGTCGTTGGTTCGAGTCCAATCGCGCCTACCAAACAAAATCCGCTCTGCTGGGCGGTCTAGAAGGGCTCACCGAAAGGTGGGCCCTTTTTTGTTGCCTGTGATTTGGCCAAGCGGCTCCCTTGGCCTTAACCACCAATATCGGTTGCTACAGGAGAGTCAGCAGAAAAGCGTAGCCACCGACAGCAGGCAGATGATTTGCACCACCATTTGGCAGCGTATTTCACCATTCGTTGTCGCCATTCCCATTTGTCCGGCGTACATAGCGGCTACCCTCTTTGTCGGCAACAGTGCCGTCAGCGATGCGCGGGAACGCGCAAGACCTGAATTGAGTATAGGTCTGTAACGGAATTCGTCATTGTTGGGCTGGCACTGTGCCTGCGATCAATGATGCCTAAGTGCTATCACCCATGTACAATCGCCCTCGACCGATACCCGGTCGAGCCAATGACGGCGATAGGGAGTGGTAGCTATGAGCGTTCGGATTGCGTTTGGGGTTGCAGCATTGGTGATGTTGGCAGGTTGTGCCACCAGCCGCTCGGAAGTGGATGTCAATGTCGCGCCGCTGAATACCACGCAGGCGGCTGCCTCCAGCAATGGCAAGAAAGTGCTGATTAGCACCGTCGATGATCGCGTCTTCCAGATCTCCCCTCGCAGCCCTGATACCCCCTCCCTGAAAAACGATGAAGTGACGGACAAGTCGATCACCGAGCGTGCCATTGCGCGTAAGCGCAACAGCTACGGCCAGGGCCTCGGCGATGTGCTGCTGCCGTCGGGTCGTACGGTGTCCCAACTGGTCAACGAATCGGTTGCGGCGGCCTACAAGCAGGCGGGTTATCAAGTGGTAACAGAGCCGGGCGCAGCCGATGCGACAGCCGTGAAGGTGCACATCGTTGAGTTCTGGTCGTGGTTCACCCCCGGATTCTTCTCCGTCGACGTCAGCAACAAGTCTCACCTGCGCATCGAAACGCCGGGCGCCACTGAGTTGAATGTGGTCACCCGTAAAAACGAAAGCATGCAGGCAGTCACTGAAAACGACTGGAAGAAGATCACCGAGGCCGGTTTGCAGGAAGTGTCGCGTGAGACACTCAAGCAGCTCTGACCTTGGATAAAAAATGGGCCAACCGGGAGGTTGGCCCATTTTTGCTTCTGCCGTATGCCTCGCCTGCCGCTGAAGTCAGTGAGTCTGCGTCACCTTCTTCAAAAACCTCGGCTGATCGGGATTACGTCCGCGCGCCACCGCCAACTGCGCAGCACTCAGATAAAACCCCTGGATCATCGTGAACGGCTCCAGCAACGGGTGCGCCGTCGGTACGCTGGGCAGCAAGCCTTCGCAGACGGTGCCATGCGGGGCCACCACCAGCACCTGAGCACCGCGGGCGCGCATTTCTTCGGCAAACGCCAGGCTGCCCGGCTGCTCCGGGCCTGAGGGGGCAAAGACCAGCACGGGGTAGCCTTCCTCGATGATCTCCATCGGGCCATGACGCACTTCGGCACTGGAAAACGCCTCGGCCTGGATGCCGGAGGTTTCCTTCAATTTCAGCGCGGCCTCTTGCGCGATAGGCAAGGCTGCTCCTCGGCCGATCACGATCATTTTGTCGGCGCTCGCCAATACCGTGTGCAGCGCCGACCAGTCTTCGCTAGCCGCCTGGCGCATTTGCTCCGGCAGCGTTTGCAGCGCGCTGGTCAAACCGTTGTCGATGGCCAGCGCGTCGGCCAGGTAGGCCACGGTTTGAGCGCCCGCCATCAACATCGCCACATAGCTCTTGGTGGCGGCCACGCTTTGTTCCAGGCCGGCCGGCAACAGCACTTCATGATCGCTTACCGCCGCCAGCGGCGAGGCCGGTGTGTTGACCAGCGCCACCGAGCGCGCACCGCGTTGCTGCAGGTAGTGCACGCTGTCGATCAGGTCCGGGCTTTTGCCGGATTGGGAAAAGGCCGCGACCCACGCTTTTTTCAGGCGCAGCGGCGGCTGTTGCAGGCTGACCAGCGACAACGGAATCGACAGGCTAGGCACGCCCACCTGGCTCATCAGGGCGTAGCTGAAATAGGCGGCTGCATGGTCCGAGCTGCCGCGTGCAACGGTGATCATCAGTTCGGGCAGCGCGTGGGCCCATTGCTGGCTCAGCGCACGAACGGCGCTGTCCTCGTCGAGCATGCGTTGCACGATCGCGGGGATGGACAGGGTTTCACTCAACATGAACGACATGATCAATCTCCAAGGGCGTCAATGGACTCGCCAGCGGCGATCAACTGGCGGGCGATGGCGTTTAAGCCGGCGGCGTCCATGGCCATGCTGAAGGCGCCCCAGAGCGGCGCATCGTGGGTGAAAAACGCGGTGGTGAGCGCGGGCGGAAAGGGCACCACGCGTTGGATCAATTGCTCCATCATCGGTGCCAACAGGGACGCCTGGCGATACAGGCCGCCGCCAATCGCGATGCGCTCCACATCCAGCGCTACCGCCAGGTTGGCGACCTGTACGGCACATGCGGCAATGCGCAGCTCAAGGGCTCTGCGCACGTCGGGATTGGCGCTGGCAAACAAATCCAGGGGCTGGTGCCCGTCCCCGAGCATCTCGTCGGCCAAGCGGCTCAGCGCATTGCCGGAAAACAGTTCTTCCAGAGGCGCGTTGCCGTTCTGGAAGGTGGCCCATTGCTCAGGATGCGCCGGGTCGATAAAGGGCGAGAGCAGGTAGCCGACTTCCATCGCGGCGCCGTTGTGCCCGCGCACCAGCTTGCCATTGGCGATGGCGGCGGCAGAAAGCCCTGTGCCCAGGTTCAGGTAGATCGCGTTGTCGACACCGGCCAACGAGCCCCAGCGTACTTCGGCCAAGGCGCCGGCTTTCACATCGTTGTCCAGGGTGACACACACGTTGCCGAATGCCCGGGCGATCAAAGCCTGTAAGTCGAGCCCCTCGAAGCCTGGTGTGTTGGGCGCCATCAGCAAGGTCGGGCCGCGGACCACGCCGGGGAACACCGCGGCCACGCTCAGCACTTGGGCACTGTCGAATTCCGCCACGCAGTCGCGCGCGGCGTCGAGGATGCGCTGCAAAGCCGGCACGCCAGACAAACCGTCGGCGTGGGTGGCGAGGATCCGCGTATTCATACGCTGGCGAGCGGTGTCGTAGCAGGCCACCTGCGTCTTGGTGCCGCCCACGTCGATCGCCAGTAGCAAGCCTTGCCGGGGCGCCGCAGCGCCCGTTGATTCGATGGTTTCGTGCATTGCATTGATCACTTATTGAAAGGCCACAACCGCTGGACCCGTGCCCAGAACAGATAGGCCACGCTGCCGGCCAGCACCCACACCAGTGACCACTGAATAGGGTAGGCGCCGGGCGCATTGTGGTTGGACGCCATATAGATATAGACCCAGCCCAGCAACGCAATCAGCGCAGGCACCGGGTAGAGCCACATTTTGTAAGGCCGTGCCAGGTGCGGCTTGGTCTTGCGCAGCACCAGCAAGGAGACGATCTGCGCCACCGACTGCACCAGGATCATCACCGCCGTCAGCAGTTGGATCAGCGTGTTCAAGTCAGTCAGCCGTCCGATCATGAAACCCACGGAGGTCAGCAGGCCCATGCTCAAGATGCCCCAGGTGGGGAACTCATGCTTGGGGTGGGTCTTGCTGAAAGCACTGAAGAACACGTTGTCCTTGGCCGCTTCGAAGGGCACGCGGGAGCCGCCGAGCAAGCCGGCGAACACCGAGGCAACGGCGGTGATCAGGATCAGCACGGTAACAATGCCCGCAGCGGTGCTACCCCAGGTTTCGCTGAGCACCACGGAGGCGACGGATTTGTACGCAGCAGATTCCGGATCGAGCATGCGGTGCCAGTCCACCACGCCCAGCACACCCACTTGCATCACCAAGTAGATAGTCAGGATCCCAACGATCGACAGGATGATCGACTTGGGAATCACCCGCCCGGGCTGCTCGACTTCACCCGCCAGGTAGGCCGAAGTATTGTAGCCCAGGTAGTCATAGATGCCGATGGTCAGGCCACCGGCCATGCCAAACCAGAAACCGCTGTCGGCCAGGTTGAACGCGCCTTCCGGGAAAGTGAACGCCAGGTCGGCGTGAAAGTTGGACAGCGCGGCAGCGATCAGCGCGCCGATGCTGACCAGCATGATCACCCACAGCACGATGCTCAATTTGGCGATGGATTCGATTTTGCGCCAAAGCATGACGATGATCAGCCAGATGACAGCCAGACCGATCAGGTTGCCAGCCGTCGGGCTCATGTCGGGCCAGAACCAGGTGAGGTATTGCACGAAGCCGATGATGCCGGTGGACATGATCAGCGGGATAAACAGCATCGCCGTCCACACGAACAGAAATGGCAGCAGCTTGCCGGTGCGTTTGCCAAAGGCTTCGCGCAGGTAAACGTAAGTGCCGCCCGCACCCGGCAGCGACGCACCGAGTTCGGCCCAGACCAGCCCGTCACACAGCGCCAACAGCGCGCCGAGAATCCAGCCCAGGTAGGCCTGGGGCCCACCCATGATCACGATCATGGCCGGGATGGTAATGAAGGGGCCCACGCCGCACATCTGGCTCATGTTCAGGGTGATGGCGGGGAATAGGCCGATTTTGCGTTTGCCGTTGGGCAAATCCGGATCGACGGGTGTCAGCGTGCTCATGGGGACGACCTCTTGTTCGAGTGACAGACGCGTGAGGGCAGATTGCAAAAGGGCCTGCTTGCCATCGAGGGTGCTGTCGACCCGTCATTGTTTTTATGGGGCGTAACCGGCATTCGCAGCGGGTGCGAGAGACCGAGGCGCCTAGAAAACCACAGCAAGAGTATTAATTCAACTTGATTTAATTAATCGCCTGCACGGATTATCGCCCCATGAAAAACCTCCCGAACACACGCACCGTCACCACCGGCACCAACGCCGAACACGCCCGTTTGCATAATCGTCGGGTGATTCTCGAAGCCATTCGCCAGAGCGGGCGCCTGACCCGTGCTGACCTCACACGGCTGACCTCGCTGACTGCGCAGACGATTTCCAACATCGTCACCGAGTTGCAGGAGGAGGGCGTGCTGCTGGCCCACGCGGCCGAGAAGGGTGGGCGAGGCCAGCCGCCGGTGCCGCTGTCCCTGAACCCTGAGGGCGGCTATTCCATCGGTTTTCATATCGAGCAGCACCGCATCATCGGTGTGTTGCTCGACCTGCTCGGCCAGACGGTGGCCCAGGTCACCCTGGCGGTCAGCTACCCCACCTTTGAGCAGGCGTTGCCGCTGATCCTGGACCATGTGAAAGGTTTTCGGCAGCATCGACCGGGCGCGCGCTTTCTTGGCGTGGGCATCGCGTTGCCCGGGCCTTTCAGCGTCGAGGGCATGACGGCCGTGGGGCCGACGGCGATGTCCGGCTGGGACGATCCAGGTATCCCGCTGCGCTTGCAGCAAGAGGTCGGCCTGCCGGTGCTGATTGAAAACGACGCCACCGCCGCGACCATGGGCGAGCGCCTGTACGGTATCGCCAGCGACCTGAACAATTTCGTGCATTTGTTTATCGGCAGCGGGCTTGGCGCAGGTCTTTACCTGGGTAACCGTTTGTATTCCGGCCATTGGCACAATGCCGGTGAGATCGGTCACATGACGGTCATCCCGGGGGGCAAGGCGTGTTTTTGCGGCAACCAGGGATGCCTGGAGCGCTACATTTCGATCGCTGCATTGCTCGAGCACCTGGGATATCCCGCCGATCATGACCTCGGCACCTGGGACGCCAACGATCAGGTGCTCAACGCGCGCGTAGAGGGTTGGCTGGATGAGGCGGTGCCAGCGTTGCGCCAAGCGATCAACATTCTTGAGTCGGTGCTCGACCCGCAGACTATCTTGATCAGCGGCTTTCTGCCCGACGCCATTCTGGCGCGTTTGATCACCCGCCTTGAGCCCTTGAGCCGTTCGATCAGCAGCCGTTCGGGCCGTCAGTATCCGCGCATTCAGATGGGCGCTGCGGGGCAAGATGCGGTGGCGCTGGGGGCGGCCGCCCTGATGATCCTGGCCGAGATCAGCCCTGACTATGAGGCGTTGCTCAAGCCGGAGTGAGGAGGGGCGTTCGCTGATGACCTTCAGGCCATCAGCGAGGCTTTCTTGCAGGCGAATTACTTGGCCTTGGCGCTCTTGATGTCGCTGATCAATTGCTTGGCAATCGCCTGCACTTGTTTCTGGGTCATGGCCGAGGCAATCCCTTCCCAGGCGGACGACTCCGTGTTGTAGGTGCGTGAGCCGATGGGCGCACCGGATTTCAGGTCAGAAAAGTCAGCACGCGAGAATACCCAGGCGTTACCCACCAGGGCGCCGGCCACGTAGCGCGAACCCGGTTCGATGTAGCGGAACTTGCTGACGTTGATGCTGATGCCAACGCCGTCTGTGGCACCGGTGGTGACTGACGGGCTTTCGGTAAGATTGAAGCCGGCCTGGCGAGCTTCGACCGCCAGTGCGTTATTCCAGTCCCGCTTGAGCAGGTTCCAGTCGGGGTTCTGCTCCACCTGGTTTTCGCCTTTGATGCTGACGACGAGGTTCTGCTTGGCCGATTCGGGGATGGCCAGCGCTTCACTACCGCCGCTTTTTACCTTGGCGGCGCAACCACCCAGCATGGACAGGGCTACAGCACACGAGAGAGCGATCAAGACCTTTGGGGCTTTCATTGAATTTCCATATCCACAGCAGGTTGGGGCGCCGGTGTCGGCACCGCACCCGAGAATCGGGCGGCGCTACGATGCTCGACCACCCGGTTGTTTGTCCACATCTTGTTACGTTCAGCCCTGCAATCGCCCACAAGAATTATTGGTTTGCAGCAACAATTTTTCTTGTTGGACACCCCCCGCCCCCAAGCAGCAAAGTTGCCGCCACTGACGCTCGACCTTCAAGGTCAACAATAAAAACCGCGCCGGGCTGCACGCCACTTTCATGCTGTGAACCCTTGGTTCACAACCTGCTATCACGGCGCCGCAGCGCGCATTCAGGACCTCATCGTCATGCAAACTGTTGTGAACCTATGGCCGTTGATCGGCGTACTCGTCATCGTGGTTGGCTTTGTCTTGCGCTTCAATCCGCTGCTGGTGGTCACCGCAGCGGCCATCGCCACCGGGCTGGCGGCGCAGTTTCCGCTGGAGAAAATTCTCTCCAGCATGGGTGAAGGTTTCCTTCAGACCCGCGCCCTGCAACTGATCCTGTTATTGCCCCTGGCGGTCATTGGCCTGCTGGAGCGCCATGGCCTGCGCTTGCATGCGCAGAACTGGATTGCGCGGTTCGAGCGTGCGACCGTCGGGCGCTTGTTGATCATCTACCTGTTTGTACGCGAATCCACCGCGGCCATGGGCTTGACCAGCCTGGGTGGCCACCCGCAAATGGTGCGCCCGTTGCTGGCGCCGATGGCGGAAGGTGCGGCGGAAAAACGCTATGGCAAGCTGCCTGATAAACTGCGCCACAAAGTGCTGGCCATGTGCGCGGCGACCGACAACGTCGGCCTGTTTTTTGGCGAGGACATCTTCGTCGCCTTTGGTGCGATTGCACTGATGCACACCTTCCTGCTGGGCTCCGGCATCGACGTGGAGCCGCTGCACATTGCCGTGTGGGGCATTCCGACGGCGATCTGCGCTTTCATCATCCATGCGATCCGCCTGCATCGATTTGACCGAAGGCTCACCCGCGACATGACGCCGGCAGCCACCTCAGTGGAGGCTGCGCAATGATCATCTCCATTCAATACCTGTACTGGCTGGCCGGTGTGTTGCTGCTGATCACGGCGGGCATGATCCTGCTGGATCGAACCCACCCCAAACGCTGGTCTACCGCGCTGTTCTGGTTACTCTTCGCCATTCCGTTTTTGGTGGGCGAGCGCCTGCCGCCGGTGGTTATTGGGGTTGGCGTGGTGGTGATGGCGCTGATCGCAGGGTTGGGTGGTGTAGGGCGCGGGGCCCATGGCCCATTGCACGACAAGGCTGCCCGCGCCAGTGCTGGTCGCCTGGGCCACAAACTGTTTATCCCGGCGCTGGCGATTCCGTTGACCACGGTGATTGGTTCAGTGCTGCTCAAGAACACCCAAATCGGCGGTGTGCCGTTGCTGGACCCGAAGAACACCACGTTCGTCTCCCTGGGCATTGGCTGCCTGATCGCCCTCGGCCTGGCGTGCTGGCTGACCCGTGACACGCCGGTGCAAGCCCTGCGCGAGTCACGACGCCTGACCGAAGCCTTGGGCTGGGCCATGGTGCTGCCGCAGATGCTGGCCATGCTCGGGCTGTTGTTCAACGAGGCCGGGGTCGGCACGGCGGTGGCGCATGTCACCACCACTTACATCAACCTGGATTTCAAGCTGGTGGCGGTGATGGTCTATGTGCTGGGCATGGCCTTGTTCACCGTGATCATGGGCAACGGCTTTGCCGCGTTCCCGGTGATGACCGGTGGCGTGGGTGTCCCTGTGCTGGTGGGGATCTATGGTGGTAACCCGGCGGTGATGGCTGCGATCGGCATGTTCTCCGGCTACTGCGGTACGCTGATGACGCCGATGGCGGCCAACTTCAACATCGTGCCGGCAGCGTTGCTCGAGTTGCCCGACAAGAATGCCGTGATCAAGGCGCAGCTGCCGACCGCCTTGATGATGCTGGTGGTCAATATTGTCCTGCTCTACCTGTTGATGTGAGGCTAACGATGCACACTGTTTTGCTGACGGGCTTTGAGCCCTTTGATCAAGACCCGGTGAATCCTTCTTGGGAAGCGGTTCGCCAACTGGATGGAGTGCAAGTAGGGAGCGACATGCAGGTTGTTGCGCGTCGCTTGCCCTGTGCGTTTGCCACGGCGGGAGACTGCCTGATCCAGTTGATCGATGAGCTGCGACCGTCGATGGTCATTGCGACGGGCCTGGGGCCTGGGCGCAGCGATATCTCCGTTGAGCGAGTGGCAATCAACCTCAACGATGCGCGAATCCCGGATAACCTGGGTGCGCAGCCAATTGATACGGCCGTGGTGCCTGATGGCCCGGCTGCCTATTTTTCCACGTTGCCGACCAAGGCCATGGTCAAGGCTGTGCGTGAGTCGGGCATTGCCGCGTCAGTCTCGCAAACGGCAGGGACGTTTGTGTGCAACCAGGTGTTCTATCGATTGCAACATGCACTGGTTGGGTCGGGCGTACGCAGTGGGTTTATTCATGTGCCGAACCTGCCGGAGCAGGTGATGGGATCGGGGCAGCCTTCGATGGCGCTGGGAACGTTGGTTGAAGGGTTACGGGTGGCACTCCTGGCGGCGTGGCGAACAACAGTGGATATCAGTGAAACGGGCGGGCAGGTCAGTTGACCAGCCCGCAGGGGCTCAACTTGTCAGAAGTCGGGTCAAGCCGAAAGTAATAGCGCAGGCCAGTCCTGTCATCGCGAAGGCTGTGGCTACATACCATTTGATGAGGTTGAGCTCGGTCGTCGCGAGGTCTGCCCGCGTGGCGAAGTGTTTTTCTGAGGAATCTGTTCTGCTTGATACGGCGATCAGCTTCTCTTTCATTTCCGCCAGCCCCTTTTCAAGTAAGCCCAATCTTTTTTCCACGCCCGAACCTCCTCCATTTCCTCCACCGCCTCTGCCTTGAGCCGGCACGTTCAGCGTACTTTCTGCGCTGAGTCGATACTGTTTTTTCTCCAACGCCTGACACCTGTTTCCGATCATTTGAAAGAGCACGTTGGAAGCAAGAGTAGTGGGAGTTCGGCGCGGCTGTGACATTGAAATTTTTGCAAAATAACTCGGAACGCCTGGCGTGCGGTTCTCACTCCTCCCGCCGAGGAAAGAACAATTCAAAACGCGTGGTTCCCGCCTCACTGCTCACACTGTACCGCCCGTTATGCAACTGCATGATGGTCGCCACGATCGACAACCCCAGCCCGTTGGACTGAGCCGAACGTTCCCGCGACTCATCCACCCGGTAGAAGCGTTCAAACAGCCTTGGCAAATGCTCCGCCGCAATGGTTTCGCCTCGGTTGCTGACACTCAGGTGAATGCCGTCGTCGTTCGGCACTGCCGCAATCACCAGCTCGGAACTCGGCGCGCCATATTTGATGGCATTGGCGCATAGATTGGCCAGGGCGCGGCGCAACAACATCGGCTCGGCCCAGATCACGCCGTCACCTTGCGCGAGAATGCTGATGTCCACATCACTCGCCAGCCCTTCGAAGTAGTCGGCCATCCGCTCCACTTCATCAGCCGCGCTCAGTTCCTGGCGCTGGCGCAAGGCGCTGGCGGGGTCGGTGCGGGCCAGGAACAGCATGTTGTCGAGCATCCGCGCCAGGCGTTCGAGTTCTTCGACGTTGGAGGCCAGCAGTTGCTGGTAGCTCTCGATGCTGCGGTTTTGCTGCAGCGCCACCTGGGTTTCCCCCAACAGATTGTTGATCGGCGTGCGCAGCTCGTGGGCCATGTCGGTGGACACTTGGCCCAGTTGCACAAAGCCCTTGGCGAGTCGCTCCAGCATGGTGTTAAAGGAATCGATCATCGGCAGCAGTTCTTTGGGCGCACCGTGGCTGTCGAGGCGTTCGGCCAGGTTGCCCACGCCGATGCCTTGGGCGTGCGTGGCCAGGCGCCGCAGAGGCACGAGCCCACGGTGGACCAACAGGTAACCCACCAGGGCGAGGATGATCGCGGCGATGGTCGCCAACACAAATACGCTCAGGCGATAGCTGGCGAGCATGGCGGTGCGTTCGGTCATCAGGCGCCCGGTGGTGACCTGCAGGCTGCCCAGGTCGCCGGAGTCGATGGAGGCGGCCACGGTTGCGAAGGGCACGCCATTCACGCCGGGCAAATGGTGCACGTCGGAAAAGCCCAGCTCATGGCCCCGTGGCACCGGGGTCACGGTAGGCATTTCAATGTTGCCCGGGTTGACCAGCAGCAACGGTGTCTGGCCCGGCGCTGCGATACTCAGCACCGATTCGCTGTTGCCCAGCATGTTCTGGAACAACTCCGGCTTGGTCTTGATCAGGTCCAGCGTGTTGCTGTCGTTGAGCAGATTGCGCAACTGATCTGCGCGATAGATCAGTGCGGCGTCATCACGTTTGATCAGCTCGCGTTCCAGCTCGCGATACAACGCCACGCCCAGGGTGGCCAAGAGGCCGAAGGCAAGCAAGGCGAAGATCAACGCCAGGCGCAGGGTCAGGGAGTAATGGCGAGTGCGGCTCATGGCTGGGTATCGAAGCGGTAGCCGATGCCCCGCACGCTGTGGATCAACTTGAGCTGGAACGGGTCGTCGATTTTCAGGCGCAGGCGCCGCACGGCCACGTCTACCACATTGGTGTCGCTGTCGAAATTCATGTCCCACACCCGCGAGGCGATCATCGAGCGTGACAGCACCTGGTCCTGGTGCGTGGCGAACAGATGCAGCAGGGCGAATTCTTTGTTGGTCAGGGTAATGCGCGTGCCGGCGCGGGTGACGCGGCGCTTGAGCACGTCGATTTGCAGGTCGGCGATCTGCAGCTGTTCCTCTTCGCGGCTCGGGCCACGACGGGTCAGGGTGCGCAGGCGTGCGACCAGTTCGGCGAAGGAAAACGGTTTGATCAGGTAATCGTCGGCACCCAGTTCCAGGCCCTTGATGCGGTCGGCGATGTCATCGCGGGCGGTCAGAAACAACACGGGTGTATCCGCTTCCTTGCGCAGGCGACGCAACACTTCCCAGCCGTCCATTTTAGGCATCATCACGTCCAGCACAATCACGTCGAACGGCGTTTCCAGCGCCTGGTGCAACCCGTCCACGCCATCACGGGCGAGGGTCACGGAGTAGCCCAGTTCCTGCAGGCCATTGAGCAGGTAATTGCCGGCCTTGGGTTCGTCTTCGACTACGAGAATATTCATGGGAAGTGCCTTGGTTCGTCGCGTTGCGCAAGTGTAGCCCGATCAATTGTCACTGGCGCAACCGATGCCTTGCACCTGGTAGTCCAGTACGTGTTCGCGACCCTGGTGGTCCAGGTAGTCGAGGCGGGCTGGGACGATGCCGCATTGGCCGTAGGTGTCGGTGCTCGACAGCACTTTGTCGACATCCAAGTGAACAAAGAAACCGACCTTGTCGTGGATCACGTTGGCGGCGGGTGCGGTGTCGGCAGCAAACACTGAACCGGTGGCAAGCAAAGCGGTAAAACCGAGGATAAACAGTTTCATGGTGGTATCTCTCTTTAAGGGCTGGCTGCCAGGTCCTGGCAGTAAGTTCACGGTAACCAGGTGACGCAAACAGCCAGCCAACAGGATGATGACAAGTTCGTAATGAAGGGCTTAAGGCTGGCGGCCCGACGCTTCGAGGATCAGGTCGGTGATTTCCTTGGCGTGGGACACCAGCGACAGGTGGCTCGACGGCAGCTCGATGGTGGTGGCGTTCATGCGCTTGGCGAGGAAGCGTTCCAGGTCCGGGTTGATGGTCTGGTCATTGGCCGACACCGCGTACCAGGACGGCTTGGTGTGCCAGGCGGCGTTCACCGTGCGGCCGCTGAACAAGGTCTTGGTGATGGGTTGCTGCACGGCATACAGCTCGAGGGCCTTGGTGCGAGGCACGTCAGCGGCGAAGTACTTGAGGAACGCGTCCTGACTCAGGGTGAGGTAGCCATCGTGGTCTTCAACGCCGGCACGTACTGGCATGGTCGGGTACTTGGCGGAGAGGGCGACGAAGTCTTCGTTGGCGTCCGGCGCACGGGCGGCGACGTACACTAGCGAGCTGACTTTCGAATTCGCGCCAGCGTCGCTGACCACGGTGCCGGCGTATGAATGGCCGACCAGTACGGTAGGGCCGTCCTGTTGATCAAGGACGCGATTGGTCGCGGCAACGTCATCGGCGACCGAGGTCAGCGGGTTTTGCACCGCGGTGACGTGCAGACCGGCCGCTTGCAAGCGAGTGATCACTTCGGACCAGCTCGACCCATCGGCCCAGGAGCCATGCACCAGTACCACGTTGTTGGCTTTGACCGGCGCGACGGTGCTGGCCATGGCGGTGCCGGTTCCCAGCATCAACAGGCTGGCGGCGATCAGGCAAAGTTTGCTTGCAGGCTTCATGGGTGGACCCTTTTTCATCAGTGGGAAGTGGCGTCAACCGGTGTGGGTGACTGACGACTCCACTGTATGAAGTGAGGGTGCTTCTTAGACTGACAGCTTCATTACAAACCTGTAATCCAATCGGCTTGGCGTGCGCCGCCGTCGTTTACAAGCGCGGGCGTGATCCGTAGATTGCATCGGGCCTTTTACGTGTCCCTGCCCAAGAGGAAGCCCAGCAGTGTCTATCTCCGCTCCTGCCATTTTTGCCCGACGTTACCGCGCCTTTCTGTTTGACATGGACGGTACCCTGCTCAATTCCATCGCTGCGGCGGAGCGCGTGTGGAGCATCTGGGCGCAGCGCCATGGCCTGGATGTAGCGGCGTTCCTGGCAACCATTCACGGGGCAAGGGCCATCGACACCATTACTCGCCAGGCGTTGCTGGGCGTTGATCCGGAAGTTGAGGCGCAGTGGATTACCGAGGCCGAAATCAACGATGTCGAGGGGGTCGTGGCGATACCCGGCGCTGTCGAGTTTCTGAACGGCTTGCCAGGCGATCAATGGGCGTTGGTCACGTCAGCACCCAGGGAGCTTGCGTTGCGGCGCCTGCAAGCCGCCGGGATCAGCCCGCCAGCGGTGTTGGTGACCGCTGAGGACGTGGCGGTCGGCAAGCCGGATCCGGCGTGTTACGTGCTGGGCGCGCAGCGTTTGGGCGTTCCGGTGCAGGATTGCCTGGTGTTTGAAGATGCAGCGGTGGGTATTCGCGCAGGGGAAGCAGCGGGGGCGGATGTGGTCGTGGTGACGTCGACGCACCTGAAGCCCATGCACACGCCGCATCTTTCGATCGACGGTTATGGGCAATTACAGGCCCGGCGTGACGATGAGGGGTTTCTGCGGCTGTCGAGCCGCGTGGGCTGAAGCGTTTCCCGCTAGCGGTCGTCGTTGTCGTTGAGAAGGGGTTGGTTCGAGGGTGTTTGTAGCCGGGTGTTCTTCATGCCTTGGCGCGACAGCACCATTTCCCTGAGGATTTCATTGGCGAGCCGAGCAATGGCTTCGGCGCCACGGTAGTGGGCGCGGACGATACCGGTGATTGCGAAATGATCTGTTTCGGGACCACTGAGAATGGCTGAAAGCGTACCGTCGGCGTGCAGCGTACAGGCGATCTTGTAACTGGGCAAACGCGCTGCCAGTGCGGCTTCAATTTCGGATTTACTCAGGGTATCCATCTGCTTTTGTGCCTATTGCGGACCGTGCAAACCCAAGCATAGAACTTGCCGGGAGACTGTAAATACCAGCGATCCGATAGCGCTGCACGGGCCGTCAACGTGCTGTTTTCTGCGATGAGGCATGGTTTGCGCGACGGCACAGTTTGCGTTGCATCGCCGTTTGAATCGGCTTGAGGCAGAATGCGAACAGATAGGCACCGAGGAACAGCATCAGGTCCAGCCACGAATGGGCTTGGCGCCCGCTATCCGGGTTTATTTCACACCTCAGGCCATATTCGAACCCCAAGAAGATTAGCCCTATCAGCAGCGTGATCGTCCAAGAGCGAATTACAAATGGCTGCGCAGTGGATCGCCTCATCTGTGTGCTCCCGGTGCACTCCGATGGCAAGGAATGAGTCAGGAGTTTCGGCTATGAATAAAGTAACAAGTTCCAGGCGTGAAGACAGTTTCATCTTGTTGCCAGGAAGCAGGGCGGGGCGCGCTGATCACGCAACAACCACGTGAACAGGCCAAGCAGGTTTTCGCCAGCCGTTACAGTGAACGAAAAGGCTGGCTACTGAGGGCGCTTCAAGGCGTCTGGTTTTTATCCGGAGCAGTCAGGCCGGCCTGGATGCGCTGGTAAATCTCCTCGCGATGCACGGCAACATCCTTGGGCGCGTTGATGCCGATTCGTACTTGCTGGCCGCTGACGCCCAGGATGGTGATCGTGATGTCATCACCGATGTTTATGCTTTCACCAACTTTGCGGGTGAGTATAAGCATGGACTTCTCCTTGATTACTTTTAAGGACACATGTTTCAGACAGGGCAGATGTCGGATGTGTGTAGCTTACTGCTTAAGCGCTTCCCTGTGACTGCCTCTTTTAGGACGCATAGAGGCGACATTAATTCCCATGGCGGCATCATACAGGTCTGCGATACATCATTCGCATTGTTTAAGCTAACGTTTATGACGGCCAGAATAGACAGTGAATGATAAAGTTGCCTCTTTATCCTTAAAGGAGCAGGGCAGTGCGTAAAGTAGCGATGGCAATTGCGGTGTTGGCCTTGGCCGGTTGCGGTGAAGGCAAAAGCGTCGACGCCCCCAAGGCCAAGCCTGCCGTGACCGAAAGCCAGCCACAAACCGGCGCAATTGCTGCCCAGGAATGGGATGTGTGGGTGGGCCCGCCGGATCACAAGTTGCAGGCGCTCACCGACCTGACCGCCTGGCTGCTGGAACATGGTTTCAATTTTTATATCGTGAAGGAAGACGGCAAGGACCAGGTATTGCTGGGACCGTTCGCCAGCAAGGCCGAGGCGGAAGCCAAGCAGGCGCTGTTGACCGAGAAACTGGCCCGCGCCAAGAAAAACGATACCGAGTCGCAGGTCATCGAACACAAGACCGCGCAGTAATCGGAAGGCTGGGCGGGTTACCCGCCCCCTTTCAGCCGCAGGCCTTGAGGTTCACCGGGCCGACAAATTCGTTGCCGCGCCCCATCACACAGGCCACGGTCTGATTGCGCTGGCGCTCCCAGGGTTGCACCGGGTAGGTCTTGTTCCAGGCCTCATACAGTTGGCGGTCCTGTTTGGACAGGCGCAAACCGTATTGCTTGCTCATGTAGAAGTAAGTGCGGGCGATCATGCCCCGAATGGAAGGGCGCGGCATCACCTTCTTGGCCTTGAAGTCCACCTGGGTCAGGCATGAACCATACTGCCCGCTTTGCACCGGCAGCCAGCCAAAACTGAAGTTGTTACGGTCGCCGTTCACCTCGCCAATGCTGGGCACCAGGTTGTGCAGGTCGGCCTCGGCGCGCTTGAACACGTCATCGTGGCGCGTGCAGTTCTTGCGTCCTCCAGCTTGCCAGCACTGGCGTTGATGGCCGATCTGCCAGGCCGGGACGATGTGTTCCCACTCGATACGAGCGGCGCGGCTGGCGTTTTTGCGCGGGACGTAACCACAGGCTTTCAGGTCTACCCGATTACCGTTGTATTTGCAGCCGCAGTAAAACTCAGTGGATTGTGGGGCGTAGAGTTTCCAGGCGACCTTCTTGGCTTCGCTGAAGGTTCGGGGCGCCTGGGCATGGGCGGTGACGGCAAAGAACAAGCAAACCACAGCGGTAAAACGGACACTCATTGAATCAATCTTCCTTCGGCACAACCCAGAAAATCTGCACGCCGCCGTCATCCCGGTAGGCGAGGGTGACGTTATCGTTCTCGGCAATTTCTTCCAGCAGACGCTCCCATTCGTCCACCGGCTCATCCGGCAAACGGAAGATCAGGGCGGCCTTGGCTTTCTGTGCGTTGGTCGAGTTGATGATCTTTTGCACCCGAATGGCCAGGCGCTCGTAGGCATCAGGTGGAGTCGGCAGTGCGGAAGAGGACGTTGCCACGGAGAATTCCTTAATAAGCTGTACGTGCATACAGTATTTAACTGTGGGCAATTTCGCAACTGCTTAAACTTCAGGAGTTAGGTCTGACAGCTGTCTGGGCGAATTCATGCAGGCGGGGCGTATCTGAAAGGTGGCAAGGGCGGACAAGCCGCCCGTGCCGAGATGCAGCCAGGAATCAATATTCCCAGAACATCCGTTGCAGCTCTTTGCTGTCCTGGGTCTTGGTCAGGGCAACCATGGCCAGGATCCGCGCTTTTTGCGGGTTCAGGTCATGGGCGGCAACCCAGTCGTACTTGTCGTCAGGCTGTTCAGCGTTACGCAGAACGAAACCGCCGGCATTCACGTGGGAAGAACGGATGATCTGCACGCCTTGCTTGCGCAGTTCCTGCAGGGCCGGTACGACTTTGGACGAGACCGAGCCGTTGCCGGTGCCGGCATGGATGATGGCTTTCGCGCCAGCCTGGGCCAGGGCCTTGACGGCGGTGTCGCTCACGTTGCCGTAGCCGTAGGCGATTTCAACATCGGGCAGGCTCTTGATGTTCTTGATGTCGAATTCGGAATCCATGGTGTGACGCTTGGCAGGCAGGCGGAACCAGTAGGATTTGCCTTCGACCACCATGCCCAGCGGGCCCCATGGGCTCTTGAACGCTTCGGTCTTGATGTTGATCATCTTGCTGACGTCACGACCCGACTGGATCTCGTCGTTCATGGTGACCAGCACGCCTTTGCCACGCGCGTCTTTACTGCCGGCGACGGCCACGGCGTTGTACAGGTTGAGCATGCCGTCAGCCGACATGGCGGTGCCTGGGCGCATCGAACCTACGACCACGATTGGCTTGTCGGTTTTTTCGACCAGGTTCAGAAAGTAGGCGGTTTCTTCCAGGGTGTCGGTGCCGTGGGTGATCACGATACCGTCCACGTCCTTGCTGTCGGCCAGTTCGGCTACGCGGCGACCCAGTTGCAGCAGGTTTTCGTTGTTGATGCTTTCAGATGCAATTTGCATCACTTGCTCGCCGCGAACGTTGGCGATCTGGCTAAGCTCAGGAACACCGGCGATCAATTGTTCGATACCAACCTTGGCCGCCTGGTAGGTGGCACTGTTGGCCGCGCTGGCGCCAGCGCCGGCGATGGTGCCGCCGGTGGCAAGGATGACGACGTTGGAGAGTTTGATTTTGGTTTCAGCTTCCTTTGCCTGGGCGGCAAGGGGGAACAGCAGCAGGAGGGCTAACGCGCCCGGAACAAAGTTCTTCAGTGCAGATTTCATTATTTTTCTCTCTGGTTTTTGATGAGTGCTGGTGCAGGTTCATCTAGAACACCCGGGCGATTCTGAATGCCTCGAGGTGCAGGGTAAGAGCAGGATTTGTACCAGGCTGATTGTGTCTGCGGTTATAAATTAACTTATTGATTTTAATCAGTTTATTTTTGATTGTAGGGTTTTTCATTTGAGTGGGTGTCCGGCTTTCCGAACGTTGGGGTGGGCTGGCGTTCGGTTGTCCGAAAGCGTGCTCGGTCAGCGCCAGGAGCCGGCAGCGCCGCCTGTCGTTTTAGAGAACGACCCAAGCAGTTGAATGTTTAACAGGATCAACCATGGGCCCCTGGGACAGGGGAGGGAGGGCGTGGATGAAAGGCTGTTTTCTCCCGTTGACAAATCTCGACAAGGTTCTCATAGTTTGGTGTAACGCAAACGTTTGCGAGATGTTTCACGATGCACGCCTTGACGTATCGTGACAGCTCGTATCAGCCACCCGGGTGGGCCGGCTGCCGAAGCGTTCTTCGGTGCAAGCGTTGCTCACAATAATCATAAGATCGGAGTGAACCCATGAAGCTGCCATTTGCTGGACGTCTTCTTGCTGTCGCTGTGCTTGCTGCCGCATCCGCTGCCCTGCCGCTCTCCTCTGCATTTGCCGATGACGCTGCCGCCAAACCCAAGGTCGGCCTGGTCATGAAATCCCTCGCCAACGAATTCTTTGTCACCATGCAAGACGGTGCCAAGACGTATCAGAAAGAACATGCCGCCGATTTCGACATGATCACCAACGGGATCAAGAACGAAACCGACACCAGTGCGCAGATCGATATCGTCAATCAGATGATCCTCGCCAAGGTCAATGCGATTGTGATCGCCCCTGCTGACTCCAAGGCACTGGTTACCGTGCTGAAGAAAGCCTCGGACGCCGGCATCAAGGTCGTCAACATCGACAACCGTCTTGACCCGGACGTGCTGAAAAGCAAAAACCTCGACATCCCGTTCGTAGGCCCGGACAACCGCAAAGGTTCCAAGCTGGTCGGCGATTACCTGGCCAAGCAACTGGCTTCGGGTGACAAGGTCGGCATCATCGAAGGCGTTCCGACCACCACCAACGCCCAGCAACGTACCGCAGGCTACAAGGATGCGATGGACGCTGCCGGCATGAAGATCGTCTCCACCCAGTCGGGTAACTGGGAAATCGACCAGGGCCAGAAAGTGGCGTCCGCCATGCTGAGCGAATACCCGGACCTCAAGGCCTTGTTGGCCGGTAACGACAACATGGCCCTGGGCGCCGTCTCCGCCGTACGTGCGGCAGGTAAAGCGGGCAAAGTGCTGGTGGTGGGCTACGACAACATCGAAGCCATCAAGCCGATGCTTCAGGACGGCCGCGTGTTGGCCACTGCCGACCAGGCCGCTGCCCAGCAGGCCGTGTTCGGTATCCAGAACGCACTCAAGCTGGTCAAGGGTGAGAAAGTCGATGCCAAAGACGGCGTGATCGAAACCCCGGTCGAACTCGTCCTCAAGAAGTAATCCTGGCAGCACCCAACAGCGCCCGCTTGTCCTGAGCGGGCGCCTGGAGATTTTCCTATGTCATCTTCCGCCCCGAACGCTGTCCTCTCGGTCAGCGGTATCGGCAAGACCTATGCCCAGCCGGTTCTGTCCGACATCACACTCACGCTCAACCGTGGGGAAGTGCTGGCGCTGACCGGTGAAAACGGCGCTGGTAAAAGTACCTTGTCGAAGATCATCGGCGGGCTGGTCACGCCCACCACCGGGCACATGCAGTTCAATGGCCAGGACTTCCGTCCGGGCAGCCGCACCCAGGCTGAAGAGCTGGGCGTGCGCATGGTCATGCAGGAACTCAACCTGCTGCCGACCCTGACCGTGGCTGAGAACCTGTTCCTGGACAACCTGCCCAGCCACTGTGGCTGGATCAGCCGCAAGCAACTGCGCAAGGCGGCGATCGAGGCCATGGCCCAGGTCGGCCTGGACGCGATCGACCCGGACACCCTCGTTGGCACCCTGGGTATCGGCCACCAGCAGATGGTGGAAATCGCCCGCAACCTGATTGGCGATTGCCATGTGCTGATCCTCGACGAACCCACGGCGATGTTGACCGCCCGTGAAGTCGAGATGCTGTTTGAACAAATCACCCGTCTGCAGGCCCGCGGCGTGGCGATCATTTATATTTCGCACCGGCTCGAAGAGCTGGCCCGTGTCGCCCAGCGCATTGCGGTATTGCGTGATGGCAAGCTGGTCTGTGTCGAGCCGATGGCCAACTACAACAGCGAGCAACTGGTCACCTTGATGGTCGGTCGCGAGTTGGGTGAGCAGATCGACCTGGGCCCGCGCACAATCGGCGGTCCCGCCCTGACGGTGAAGGGCCTGACGCGTTCGGACAAGGTCCGCGATGTGTCCTTTGAAGTGCGTGCTGGCGAGATCTACGGCATTTCCGGCCTGATCGGCGCTGGCCGTACCGAATTGCTGCGCCTGATCTTCGGCGCTGACCTGGCAGACAGTGGCACCGTTGCGCTGGGCTCGCCGGCCCAGGTGGTGAGCATCCGTTCTCCAGTGGATGCGGTCGGGCATGGCATCGCGTTGATCACCGAAGACCGCAAGGGCGAAGGCCTGCTGCTGACTCAATCCATCAGTGCCAACATCGCCCTGGGTAACATGCCGGAAATCTCCGGTGGTGGCGTGGTGAATGCGCGTGACGAAACGGCCCTGGCCAAGCGCCAGATCGACGCCATGCGCATCCGCAGTTCCAGCCCGGCACAACTGGTGTCCGAGTTGTCCGGTGGTAACCAGCAGAAAGTCGTGATTGGCCGTTGGCTGGAGCGTGATTGTGCGGTGATGCTGTTCGACGAGCCGACCCGCGGCATCGACGTGGGCGCCAAGTTCGACATTTATGCCTTGCTCGGCGAACTGACTCGCCAGGGCAAAGCGCTGGTGGTGGTGTCCAGTGACCTGCGTGAGCTGATGCTGATCTGCGATCGCATCGGTGTGCTCTCGGCCGGGCGCTTGATCGAGACATTCGAGCGCGACAGCTGGACCCAGGATGAATTGCTCGCCGCCGCCTTTGCCGGCTATCAGAAACGTGATGCGCTGCTCAACGACACAGTGCTTAGGGATACCCCATGAAAACAACAACTTCCCCTGGTAAAACCGGCGGCAATTTCTACGGCCTGGGCACTTATCTTGGGCTGGCGGGTGCGTTGCTGGCGATGATTGCGCTGTTCTCGGTGCTCAGCGATCACTTCCTGTCCTATGACACCTTCAGCACCCTTGCCAATCAGATCCCTGACCTGATGGTGTTGGCGGTGGGGATGACGTTCATCCTCATCATCGGTGGCATTGACCTGTCGGTAGGCTCGGTGCTGGCACTGGCGGCGTCGGCGGTCAGCGTGGCGATCCTCGGCTGGGGCTGGAGCGTGTTGCCAGCAGCGGTGCTCGGCATGGGCTGTGCGGCTTTGGCTGGCACCATCACCGGTTCGATCACTGTGGCGTGGCGGATTCCGTCGTTTATCGTGTCCCTCGGCGTGCTGGAAATGGCTCGCGGTGTCGCTTACCAAATGACAGGCTCGCGCACAGCGTACATCGGTGATTCCTTCGCCTGGCTATCGAACCCGGTGGCGTTCGGCATTTCGCCATCGTTTATCATTGCGCTGCTGGTGATCATCGCGGCCCAGTTGGTGTTGACCCGTACCGTATTCGGTCGTTACCTGATTGGCATCGGTACCAACGAAGAGGCCGTGCGCCTGGCGGGGATCAATCCCAAGCCCTACAAGATCCTGGTGTTCAGCCTGATGGGCCTGTTGGCAGGCGTGGCGGCACTGTTCCAGATTTCACGGCTCGAAGCGGCTGATCCGAATGCCGGCTCCGGCCTCGAGCTGCAGGTGATCGCCGCCGTGGTGATCGGCGGCACCAGCCTGATGGGCGGGCGCGGTTCGGTCATCAGTACCTTCTTTGGTGTGTTGATTATTTCGGTACTGGCAGCTGGACTGGCGCAGATTGGTGCCACGGAGCCCACAAAGCGCATCATTACCGGTGCCGTGATCGTGATCGCCGTGGTCCTCGATACCTACCGCAGCCAGCGCGCCAGTCGGCGAGGCTGAACCATGGCAACGATCAAGGATGTGGCAGCGCTTGCAGGTATTTCCTACACCACGGTGTCCCATGTGGTGAACAAGACGCGCCCGGTCAGCGAGCCTGTGCGGATCAAGGTCGAGGCGGCGATCAAGCAGCTGGACTATGTACCGAGTGCTGTTGCACGCTCGCTCAAGGCCAAGACCACCGCCACCATCGGTCTGTTGGTGCCCAACAGCCTCAACCCGTATTTTGCGGAGCTGGCGCGGGGCATTGAGGATTACTGCGAGCGTAATGGCTACTGCGTCATCCTCTGCAACTCCGACGACAATGCTGAAAAGCAGCGCAATTATCTGCGCGTGTTGTTGGAGAAACGCATCGACGGCTTGATCGTGACCTCGGTGGGCGGTGACGACAGCGGCCTCGCGGCCGGCTTGAGCGCGGTGCGCACGCCGATGGTGATTGTCGATCGGGCACTGGACGGTATTGATGTCGACCTGGTGCGCATCGACCACGAAGAGGGTGCCTACCTGGCGACTAAACATTTACTGGAACTTGGTCACCGGGACATTGCCTGCATTGGCGGCCCTGGGCATACCCGCGTGGCGCAGATGCGTCTGGCGGGCTATCACCGCGCCCTGCGTGAGGCAGGTGTAGAAGTGGCAGCGGGACGCACCGAAGAAAGCGATTTCACCAGCACCGGTGGTTACGCCGCAGCGGTGAAGCTGTTGGCGCAGAACCCGCCCAGCGCGATCTTCGCCAGCAACGACATGATTGGCTTCGGCGTGTTACGCGCGGCGGCCGAGCGCAACATCCGCGTGCCGGGCGAACTGTCGGTGATCGGTTTCGATGATATCCAAATGGGCCGCTACGTGTACCCGGCGCTGACCACGGTCGGGCAGTCGATCGTGCAGCTGGGCGAGACGGCGGCCGAGCTTTTGCTGCAACGAATTGCAACCCCCCAACTGCCGATCGATCAACGCATCGTGACGCCGAGTATTGTGTTGCGAGAGTCCACGGCACCTTTTGCCGGGGTCTTCGCCCAATACCGCTGAACCGAATTGATGAGTACTGATGTATGCCCGCAAAAGTAGTGGTAATAGGCAGCTTGAACATGGACCTGGTGACCCGTGCCAGCCGGTTGCCGCGTGCCGGTGAAACCCTGATCGGTCAGACGTTCACCACGGTGCCTGGCGGCAAGGGTGCCAACCAGGCGGTGGCGGCCGCGCGCCTGGGTGCCGAGGTGGCGATGGTTGGTCGCGTGGGCACTGACGCCTACGGCACCCAGTTGCGCGATGCTCTGCTGGTGGAAGGCGTTGATTGCCAGGCCGTTGCAGCGGTGGAAGGCTCCAGTGGCGTGGCATTGATTGTGGTGGACGACAGCAGCCAGAACGCGATCGTGATCGTGGCCGGCAGCAACGGCGAGCTGACACCTGCGTCACTGCAAGCCTCTGACGCCGTTCTGCAGGCGGCCGATGTGATCATCTGCCAGCTTGAAGTACCGATGGCCACCGTTGGTCACGCGCTCAAGCGCGGGCGTGAGCTGGGCAAGGTCGTCATCCTGAACCCGGCACCGGCCAGCGGCCCGTTGCCGGGCGACTGGTATGCCGCGATCGACTACCTGATCCCCAATGAGAGCGAAGCCACGGCCCTCAGTGGCGTGACGGTGGACTCTCTCGAAAGTGCCCAGGTTGCCGCGACAGAATTAATCAAGGCCGGCGCCGGCAAAGTCATCATCACCCTGGGTGCCCAAGGCGTGCTGTTTGCCGATGGCAAGGGCTTCGAACACCTGATGGCGCCAAAGGTCAAGGCTGTGGATACCACGGCGGCCGGTGACACCTTTGTCGGAGGCTTTGCTGCGGCGCTGGCCAATGGCAAGAGCGAAGCCGAGGCTATCCGATTTGGCCAAGTGGCAGCGGCGCTGTCAGTGACACGTGCCGGTGCGCAGCCCTCTATTCCCACGCTGCACGACGTTCAAGGTTTTGTGCCCTCATGAAAAAGACACCGCTCCTCAATATTGCACTGTCACGCGTCATCGCGTCCCTGGGTCACGGCGATGTACTGGTGATCGGTGATGCCGGCTTGCCGGTACCGCCTGGCGTCGAGCTGATCGACCTGGCGCTGACCCAAGGCATTCCGGACTTCATCAGCACCTTGCGCATTGTGCTCAGCGAGATGCAGGTGGAAAGCCACGTGCTGGCCGAGGAGATCCTGCTCAAGCAGCCACCGGCGTTGGCTGCCCTTAATACCCTGACCGAGCAGGCGGCCCTGGGCGAGCGCCGTCTGGTCAGCCATGAAGAATTCAAGCAACTGAGCCGCAAGGCTCGCGCCGTCGTGCGCACGGGCGAGTGCCAGCCTTATTGCAACATCGCGCTGGTGTCCGGCGTAACTTTCTAGCGTTCCCAATGACAAGGAGTGTTTCATGCAACGTGGTCTACCCACCCTGAAAAACCTGTTCCGGAGTGTCCTGCTCTTGTCCGCACTCACCGCAGCCAGCGCCCATGCGGCGGAAAAAATCGACCTGATCATCGACACCGACCCCGGTGCTGATGACGTAGTGGCCTTGCTGTTTGCCATGGCTTCTCCCGAGGAGTTGCACATTCGAGCGCTGACCACTGTCGCCGGCAATGTGCGCCTGGACAAGACTTCCCGCAACGCACGGCTGGCCCGTGAGTGGGCAGGGCGCGAAGATATTCCGGTGTATGCCGGCGCACCCAAGCCGCTGCTGCGCACGCCGATCTATGCCGAGAATATCCACGGCAAGGAAGGCATCTCCGGCGTCACCGTGCATGAGCCGAAAAAGGGTCTGGCCGAAGGCAATGCGGTTGATTACCTGATCAAGACCTTGAGCACCGCCAAGCCTCATAGCATCACCATCGCCATGCTCGGTCCGCAGACCAACCTGGCGCTGGCATTGACCCAGGCGCCGGAAATCACCCAAGGCATCAAGGAGGTCGTGGTGATGGGCGGTGCGCACTTCAATGGCGGCAACATTACGCCAGTGGCCGAATTCAATCTGTTCGCCGACCCGGTTGCGGCCGAGATCGTGCTCAAGAGTGGCGTCAAGTTGACCTACCTGCCGCTGGACGTGACCCACAAAGTCCTGACCAGCGAAACGCGTTTGAAAAAGATCGCAGACCTCAACAACAACGCGAGCAAAGTCGTCAGCAATATCCTTAACGAATACGTCAAAGGCGATATGGAGCACTACGGCATCCCCGGTGGCCCGGTGCACGATGCCACGGTGATTGCTTATCTGCTCAAGCCTTCACTGTTCAGCGGCCGTCAGGCCAATATGGTGGTCGATAGCCGCGAAGGCCCGACTTTCGGTCAGACCATCGTCGACTGGTACGACGGCCTGAAGCAGGAAAAGAATGTGTTTTGGGTCGAGAACGGCGACGCCCAGGGCTTCTTCGATCTGCTGACTGAGCGCCTGGCACGCTTGAAGTAAGGTGTTTGCCGGTCGGCGCTCGTCGACCGGTTCTTATTCCCGCTCGGGGTCGTGTGCACCCATGTGATCGGCCGGGTATTTTTCGAATACCTGACCGATAAAGGCTTGCGCCGCTTGGGTGCCCAATTCCTTGACCAGCAGGTCGATACCGATGATTGCCAATTCTTCGGGGCTTCCGGGGCTGTAGGAACTTTGTCCCTGAGGCCACTTGGCTTTGATATCGGCTTGGAGGGTTACAGTGCTCATGGCTGTCTCGCGGTGTTGAAAGTACTGGGTAATGCGCTGGAACGCGGTTCTTGCCGGCGCAGTTAACCATTTTGCGCCGCGTTTGGCACTGCTACTTAGGCATGAGCGAGGGGCTGTGCGACACTGTCTCCCTGTTTAATTGCCGGGAATGAACGCGTGCAGATCGATTTGAACAACCCCGACAACCTGAACCTGGCCGCCGTGCGCCAGTTGATTGCCAGTGCCAGTGACGATGAACATGCCCAATTGCGGGTGACCAAGGCCGGGATCGCTTATATCTCTTCTGGCAGGGCGGTGGGTGGTGTCGAGATCGAAGGGTTGCTGTTTCGCCTGGAGACCTGGGCCAAGGGCTCAGGCTACGTCGGCAACGTGGCTGCCAGCGATGAAGTCTGGGTGACCCAGATCCTGAATGCGCTTACGCAGAACTGGCCAAAACCTTCGTCCGACTACATCGATATCTACTGAGTACGTTCATATCTGGTGACGATTGCTCGGGCGAATGCCGCGCAAGAGTAGGGCAGACTTGCCCTCCGGCGGTTTACGTCTTGAAACCAATCCGCCATATCGCTGTCGCACGATCTCTGTCCATTTTTATCATAGGAGGCTTCATGCCTTGGAAGCTCGCATCATTCGGTACTTTGTTGGCAGCACTCGCGTTGGCGGGTTGCAGCACCCCGGGTGCCTCTGAGCCAGGCAAAGCAACCGCCGCCGCTGACGTCACTCATACCCGCTGTGAGTCGAAAGCCGCCGAGTTCGCAATCGGCCAGAAAGCCTCGCCCCAGTTGCTGGAGCAGGCCCGTACCCGTGCCGGTGCGCAGAACGCACGGATTCTCAAGCCAAACGACATGATTACCCTGGAATACCGCTCCGATCGCCTGAACCTGAACACCGACGACAACCTGGTGATCACGCGGGTCAATTGCGGCTGATCGCTTCAAGGCTTTTACAGCGCCCATAAAAAACCCCGCCACATGGACGGGGTTTTTTTAGCTCAGCGGAGAATTACTCGCCGCGAACCTGTGCAGCTTGCATACCCTTTTGGCCTTTCTCAGCCACGAAGGAAACGGTTTGGCCTTCTTTCAGGCTTTTGAAACCGTCGCTTTCGATAGCTTTGAAGTGTACGAACAGGTCGTCACCGCCACCTTGAGGAGTGATGAAGCCGAAGCCTTTTTCATCGTTGAACCATTTAACGGTGCCGGTTTGGCGATTAGACATGGTGTATCTCCAAGAAACATATATTTTCAGTAGTGCTGTGCTGCTCAGGCCAACTGGGCACACCGGGCTATCATAGTCGAAATGTTCGGCTTGGGAGCCCCCCCAAGGCATTGTTTGCTAATCAATAGCGTTGCGTTTAGTGCTTCGGTCGGCTGAAAGCCCCGATCTACGGGGCTTTGGCGCGAAATATCAGCTGTTAAAAAAAGCCGTAAAAGCTGCGTAATTTGTGAGATAAGGCAATTTTCAGGCTGTTTTTTCAACAAATTGACCGTCTGAGCACGGGTATGGCTGACTATTTTTTCACGACTTTGCAGGACGAAATCGCCGCAACCGCTTTGTTTTTAAGCGCAGGGCTGGCATTCGGGTTTTTCATGAGCTCTGTGATTTCCGCCGTGGTCAGCTCGGCATTGATCTTGTCGGCGCCACATTCGCAATGGTCTTTGGCGGTTTTGGCGTCGACGTTCTGCTGGGCTGCTGCGCTGCAATCTTTGACGAAGCTATCGCGGGCGCCGGCAGGCCAGTTCGATGGAGCGGCTGCTTGTGCGCCGAGGGACATCAGTGTCAGGGAGGCGGCGAGAGCGAGTGTCGAGGTAAAACGCATCATGGGATGCTCCTTTGGGTCGAGGACGGACAGCAATTCTCAGTGGGTTTGAGGTAGTGCGTACAGCTCAAGTTCACTTTTGCAGCAGCAAAGCCCGGAATTTTTCATTACATGAAGCCGCGCCGGCGCGACGACCGTTCATCTGTGCTAGCATCGTCGACCTGGCTATTTCCAGGCGCGCCATTTGCCGCCTTGCCATGTTCTTTTTAGCTCACTCCAGTCACTCTGGTTCGATTATCGGTTGGCCGAAAGGCTCCTGCCGCTGTAAGGCAGGCGTTCATCACTGAACGGCCTGGTATTGGATCTTGTACTGGCTCATCCCAACCCACGTGACCTTTGGTAGGGGTCACCACTAGGAGAGGAGGCGCCATGCCAACTATTACTCTTCCCGACGGCAGTCAACGTTCATTCGATCATTCGGTTTCCGTAGCCGATGTCGCCGCATCCATCGGTGCAGGCCTGGCCAAAGCCACCGTGGCCGGCAAGGTCGACGGCAAGCTGGTCGATGCCAGCGACCTGATCACCACCGATGCCAGCCTGCAGATCATCACGCCCAAGGACCAGGAGGGGCTGGAGATCATTCGTCACTCTTGCGCTCACCTGATTGGCCACGCGGTCAAGCAGCTGTATCCGACCGCGAAAATGGTGATCGGCCCGGTCATCGAAGAAGGCTTCTATTACGACATCGCCTATGAACGTCCTTTCACACCGGACGACCTGGCCGCGATCGAACAGCGCATGCATCAGCTGATCGAAAAAGATTACGACGTGATCAAGAAAGTCACGCCGCGCGCCGACGTAATCGACGTGTTTACCGCCCGTGGCGAAGACTACAAGCTGCGCCTGGTGGAAGACATGCCGGACGAGCAGGCCATGGGCCTGTACTACCACGAAGAATATGTCGACATGTGCCGTGGCCCGCACGTGCCGAACACGCGTTTCCTCAAGTCGTTCAAGCTGACCAAGCTGTCCGGCGCCTATTGGCGTGGCGATGCGAAAAACGAGCAACTGCAGCGCATCTACGGTACCGCCTGGGCTGACAAGAAGCAGCTGGCCGCCTACATCCAGCGCATCGAAGAAGCTGAGAAACGCGACCACCGCAAGATTGGCAAGCGCCTGAACCTGTTCCACCTCCAGGAAGAAGCGCCGGGCATGGTGTTCTGGCACCCGAACGGCTGGACCCTGTACCAGGTGCTTGAGCAGTACATGCGCAAGGTTCAGCGCGACAACGGCTACCTGGAGATCAAGACTCCGCAAGTCGTTGACCGTAGCCTGTGGGAGAAATCCGGGCACTGGGCCAACTACGCCGATAACATGTTCACCACCCAGTCGGAAAACCGCGACTACGCCATCAAGCCCATGAACTGCCCTTGCCACGTGCAGGTGTTCAACCAGGGTCTGAAGAGCTATCGCGAGTTGCCGATGCGCCTGGCCGAGTTCGGTGCCTGCCACCGTAATGAGCCATCGGGTGCGCTGCACGGCATCATGCGCGTGCGTGGCTTCACCCAGGATGACGCCCACATCTTCTGCACCGAAGAGCAGATGCAGGCCGAATCCGCCGCGTTCATCAAGCTGACCATGGATGTCTATCGCGATTTCGGCTTTACCGAAGTCGAAATGAAGCTGTCCACTCGTCCGGAAAAACGCGTCGGTTCCGACGAGCTGTGGGATCGCGCCGAATCGGCACTAGCCGCAGCGCTCGACAGCGCGGGCCTTGCGTACGACCTGCAGCCAGGCGAGGGTGCTTTCTACGGTCCGAAGATCGAGTTCTCGCTGAAAGATTGCCTTGGCCGTGTCTGGCAGTGTGGTACCCTGCAGCTCGATTTTAACCTGCCGATCCGTCTGGGCGCCGAATACGTGTCCGAAGACAACAGCCGCAAACACCCGGTTATGCTGCACCGGGCGATCCTCGGTTCGTTCGAACGGTTCGTCGGGATCCTGATCGAGCACTACGAGGGTGCATTCCCTGCGTGGCTGGCTCCGACCCAGGCAGTGATCATGAATATCACTGATAAACAGGCAGATTTTGCCGCTGAAGTTGAAAAAACTCTCAACGAAAGCGGGTTTCGTGCCAAGTCCGACTTGAGAAATGAAAAGATCGGCTTTAAAATCCGCGAGCATACTTTGCTCAAGGTTCCCTATCTTTTGGTTATCGGAGATCGGGAAGTCGAGATGCAGACTGTCGCTGTGCGTACTCGTGAAGGTGCTGACCTGGGCTCGATGCCCGTCGCCCAGTTCGCTGAGTTCCTCGCGCAAGCGGTTTCCCGGCGTGGTCGCCCAGATTCGGAGTAATTATTATTAAGCGTGAAATGAGACAAGATAAACGAGCTGCACCGAAAGCCCCGATCAACGAGAATATCTCGGCACGCGAGGTTCGGTTAATTGGCGCTGACGGCGAGCAGATTGGCATCGTCTCGATTGATGAAGCGCTTCGTATCGCTGAAGAGTCCAAGTTGGACCTGGTGGAAATCTCCGCCGACGCAGTCCCGCCTGTTTGCCGGGTGATGGACTACGGCAAGTCGATCTTCGAAAAGAAGAAGCAGATTGCTGCGGCGAAGAAGAACCAAAAGCAGATTCAAGTAAAAGAAATCAAGTTTCGTCCAGGGACGGAGGAAGGGGATTACCAGGTAAAACTGCGCAACCTGGTACGTTTCCTGAGTGATGGGGACAGGGCCAAGGTATCCTTGCGATTCCGCGGCCGTGAGATGGCCCACCAGGAGCTGGGGATGGAACTCCTCAAGCGGGTTGAAGCTGACCTGCTGGAGTACGGTTCCGTCGAGCAGCATCCTAAGATGGAAGGACGCCAGCTGATCATGGTCATCGCCCCGAAAAAGAAGAAGTAATCAACAGGGCACGGCAGGCCTTCTGATTATGTTTATCAACTGAATGCGGAGTATCCGAACATGCCAAAGATGAAGACTAAAAGTGGTGCTGCTAAGCGGTTTCTGAAAACTGCTAACGGTATCAAGCACAAGCACGCTTTCAAGAGCCACATCCTGACCAAAATGTCGACCAAGCGTAAGCGTCAACTGCGCGGTAGCAGCTTGCTGCATCCGTCTGACGTGGCAAAAGTCGAGCGCATGCTGCGCCTTCGTTAATTTTTGGATCAAGAATAGAGGAAGTAACTCATGGCTCGTGTAAAGCGTGGCGTCATTGCCCGTAAACGTCACAAAAAAATTCTGAAACTTGCTAAAGGCTACTACGGCGCGCGTTCACGCGTATTCCGTGTTGCCAAGCAAGCGGTAATCAAGGCAGGCCAATACGCCTACCGTGACCGTCGTCAGAAAAAACGTCAGTTCCGCGCTCTGTGGATCGCTCGTATCAACGCTGGTGCACGTGTTAACGGTCTGTCCTACAGCCGTTTCATCGCTGGCCTGAAAAAAGCGTCCATCGAGATCGACCGTAAGGTTCTGGCTGATCTGGCAGTGAACGAAAAAGCGGTGTTTGCCGCGATTGTCGAGAAAGCTAAAGCCACCTTGGCTTAAGTACCCCCGACAGTCATTCTGGGTTGCTCCTGCAGCCCAGGGTGGTAAACGTCATAAATAGGGGAAGAGCCTTCAAGCTCTTCCCCTATTTTGTATCTGGAGTCTGTACATGGAAAACCTGGACGCGCTCGTCGCTCAAGCTCTTGAGGCTGTGCAAAGCGCTGAAGATATCAATGCCCTGGAGCAAATCCGGGTTCACTACCTTGGCAAAAAGGGTGAATTGACTCAGGTGATGAAGACCCTGGGGAATTTGCCGGCTGAAGAGCGTCCGCAAGTCGGTGCGCTGATCAACGTCGCCAAGGAGCGTGTCACAGAGGTTCTCAATGCGCGCAAGGCGACAATGGAGGAGGCTGATCTAGCGGCCAAACTCGCCGCCGAGTCCATTGACGTAACCCTGCCTGGCCGTGGCCAGGCCTCGGGCGGCCTGCATCCGATCACCCGGACTCTGGAACGTATCGAGCAGTTCTTCACCCACATTGGCTACGGCATTGCCGAAGGCCCAGAGGTCGAAGACGACTATCACAACTTCGAGGCGCTCAACATCCCAGGCCATCACCCGGCCCGGTCGATGCACGACACCTTCTATTTCAACGCGAACATGCTGTTGCGCACCCATACCTCGCCGGTACAGGTCCGCACCATGGAAGCGAACAAGCCGCCGATCCGCATCGTCTGCCCAGGCCGTGTGTACCGCAGCGACTCCGATATCACCCACTCGCCGATGTTCCACCAGGTCGAAGGCCTGCTGGTTGATCGCGACATCAACTTCGCCGACCTCAAGGGCACCATCGAAGAGTTTCTTCGTGTGTTCTTCGAGAAAGAGCTGGCGGTGCGTTTCCGTCCATCGTTCTTCCCGTTCACCGAGCCATCCGCTGAAGTGGATATGGAATGCGTGATGTGCAGTGGCAAAGGCTGCCGCGTGTGCAAGCAAACCGGCTGGCTGGAAGTGATGGGCTGCGGCATGGTTCACCCGAACGTGCTGCGCATGTCCGGGATAGACCCGGAAGAATTCTCGGGCTTTGCCTTCGGCATGGGCGTTGAGCGTCTGGCCATGCTGCGTTACGGCGTGAACGACTTGCGTCTGTTCTTCGACAACGACTTGCGGTTTCTCGCGCAATTTCGCTAGTCGTAACGAACCTTTAGGAGAGCAGGATGAAATTCAGTGAACAATGGCTGCGTGGCTGGGTAAGCCCGCAGGTAGGCCGCGACGAGCTGGTTGCTCGTCTGTCGATGGCCGGTCTTGAGGTCGATAGCGTTACTCCGGCCGCCGGTGTTTTCAATGGCGTGGTGGTTGGCGAGGTGCTGAGCACCGAGCAACACCCCGATGCCGATAAGTTGCGTGTGTGCCAGGTCAGCAATGGCGCGGAAACCCTCCAGGTCGTGTGCGGAGCGCCCAACGTGCTCCCCGGCCTGAAGATCCCGTTCGCCATGATCGGTGCCGAGTTGCCAGGCGACTTCAAGATCAAGAAAGCCAAGCTGCGTGGTGTTGAGTCCAACGGCATGCTGTGCTCCCAGGCCGAGCTGCAAGTGGGTGAGGGCAACGATGGCCTGATGGAACTGCCGGCCGACGCGCCAGTGGGCCAGGACATCCGCGTTTACTTGGACCTGGAAGACGCCAGTATCGAGGTCGACCTGACCCCGAACCGTGGCGACTGCCTGTCCCTGGCCGGCTTGGCCCGTGAAGTGGGCGCGCTGTACAACGCCCCGGTCACTCGGCCGGTCGTTGCTGCCGTGCCTGCGGTGCACGACGAAGTACGCCCGATTGAAGTGCTGGCGCCAAACGCCTGCCCACGTTACCTGGGTCGTGTGATCCGTAACGTCGACCTGTCCAAGCCAACACCGCTGTGGATGGTTGAGCGTCTGCGTCGCGCCGACGTGCGTAGCATCGATGCAGCTGTCGACATCACTAACTACGTGATGCTGGAGCTGGGTCAGCCGCTGCACGCTTTCGATCTCGCCGAAATCAACGGTGGCATCCGCGTGCGCATGGCTGAAGAAGGCGAAAAGCTTGTTCTGCTTGATGGCCAGGAAGTCAGCCTGCGCGCCGACACCCTGGTCATTGCTGACCATTCCCGTGCCCTGGCGATTGCCGGCGTGATGGGTGGCGAGCACAGCGGCGTGTCTGACACCACTCGTGACGTTTTCCTTGAAAGTGCGTTCTTCGACCAGATCGCCATCGCTGGCAAGGCCCGCTCCTACGGCCTGCACACCGATGCGTCGCACCGCTACGAGCGTGGCGTGGACTGGAAGCTGGCCCGTGAAGCCATGGAGCGCGCCACTGGCCTGCTGCTGGAAATCACCGGTGGTGAAGCCGGCCCGATCACTGAAACTGTCAGCGAGCAGCACCTGCCGTCTGTTGCGCCGATCACTCTGCGTGCCAAAAGCGTTGAGCAGATGCTCGGCCTGGTGATTGAGCCGGCTGAAATCGAGCAACTGTTGTCCGCCCTCGGCCTGGGTATCACCGCCGGCGGGGAAGGGCAGTGGCACGTTGAAGTGCCAAGCCATCGCTTCGATATCAGCCTGGAAGTCGACTTGATCGAAGAACTGGCCCGCCTGTATGGCTACAACCGCCTGCCGGTTCGTTACCCGCAAGCGCGCCTGGCCCCGCAACCCAAGGCCGAGGCGCGTGCGCACCTGCCTGAGCTGCGTCGCCTGCTGGTGGCTCGTGGTTACCAGGAAGCGGTGACCTACAGCTTCATCGATCCGAAGCAGTTCGAACTGTTCAACCCGGGCGTCGAGCCGCTGTTGCTGGCCAACCCGATCTCCAATGACATGGCTGCCATGCGTTCGTCGCTGTGGCCAGGCTTGGTGAAGGCGTTGTCCCACAACCTGAACCGTCAGCAAGACCGCGTGCGCATGTTCGAAAGCGGCCTGCGTTTTGTCGGTCAATTGGACGGCCTCAAGCAAGAGCCGATGCTGGCCGGTGTGGTGTGCGGCAGCCGCCTGCCGGAAGGCTGGGCGCAGGGTCGCGAAACCGTGGACTTCTTCGACGTCAAGGCAGACGTGGAGGCGGTATTGGGCTTTGCCGGTGCCTTGGATGACTTCACCTTCCTGCCTGGCAGCCACCCGGCGTTGCACCCGGGCCAGACTGCACGTATCGAACGTGAAGGTCGTTTGGTGGGCTTCGTCGGCGCCATTCACCCTGAGCTGTCGAAAACCCTCGGCCTGGACCGTCCGGTCTTTGTTTTTGAGCTAGTCTTGGCTGAAGTCGCGTCGGGCAAGATGCCTAAATTCAGCGAGTTGTCGCGCTTCCCTGAAGTGCGTCGTGACCTCGCGCTGATTGCCGATCGTGAAGTGGCCGCCACTGCCGTTCTGGATGTAATCCGTGAAAATGCAGGGGAATGGCTGACAGACCTCAGGCTATTTGACGTCTATCAGGGTAAAGGCATTGATCCGCATAGAAAAAGCCTTGCAGTTGGCTTGACCTGGCAGCATCCATCGCGCACTCTTAATGACGATGAGGTGAATACCACGACACAAAATATCCTCACCTCGCTCGAACAAAGGTTGAACGCCACGTTAAGGAAGTGACGTATGGGGGCTTTGACGAAAGCTGAGATGGCGGAACGTCTGTACGAAGAGCTGGGTCTGAACAAGCGCGAGGCCAAGGAATTGGTCGAGCTGTTTTTTGAAGAGATCAGACACGCTCTGGAAGACAACGAGCAGGTCAAATTGTCCGGTTTCGGCAATTTTGACCTGCGGGACAAACGCCAGCGGCCTGGCCGCAATCCAAAAACGGGAGAAGAAATCCCGATCACGGCTCGCCGTGTGGTCACCTTTCGTCCAGGGCAGAAGTTGAAGGCCCGAGTTGAGGCTTATGCTGGAACCAAGTCATAACGACGAGCTACCCGTCATCCCAGGCAAACGCTACTTCACCATTGGTGAAGTCAGCGAGCTCTGTGCGGTCAAGCCGCACGTGCTGCGCTATTGGGAGCAGGAGTTTCCTCAACTCAACCCCGTCAAACGCACCGGGAACCGTCGGTATTATCAGCGCCAGGATGTGCTGATGATCCGGCAGATCCGTGCGTTGCTGTACGACCAGGGGTTCACCATCAGCGGCGCGCGCCAGCGTATGTCCGGTGATGAAGCCAAAGACGACACCACCCAATACAAGCAACTGATCCGCCAGATGATCTCCGAACTCGAAGATGTGCTGGTGGTGCTGAAGAAGTAATTCCAGCTTTTAAAATACTTCCACATTTCAAAAGCTTGCGGTATATTCCGGTTCGCTTCCTCAAGAAGCGAACCCAGTAACACGCCTAGTCGGGGCGTAGCGCAGTCCGGTAGCGCACTAGCATGGGGTGCTAGGGGTCGAGTGTTCGAATCACTCCGTCCCGACCATATTTTTCAATGACTTAGCCCAATCTGAAAAGGTTGGGCTTTTTCATGTCTAAAAAATACTCCCACATTTACTCCCACGGATATCTTGGATCTCAGTAAATATGCCACTTGAGAGGCTTCGACTCTCGTATCTCTGAGCGTGCATGGCATCGTGCAGCGGCCAGAGGTACTGCAGAGGCTAAACCCGGCGTGGAGCGTGCAGTTCTTCGTGGTGCACATGGGCATCGGCGTGGTGATCTTTGGTGCGGTGGTGCGGTGGTGCTGGCGGTGACCGACGCCGAGGCGCTGCACGCCGATCAAGGCCCTGGTGCAGCCGTGCTTCGCTGATATGACCTCCCGACAGTGCGATGCCGCAGCCAAGACCTGTGGCGCCATTCAGGTGTTCGATCCAAGTGCCCGATGCCCGTGAGCGTACCGCTGTTCGTTACGGCGCCCGGGACTGCTGATCCTGCACGGCTTCGGCGATGTCCGAGGCTGAATCGGTAGTGGGGGTAGCGCGGCGAAACGCGAACCTACCGCACGCAATCAGGTTCGGCGTTCAACCTCGCGGTCATGCGCCGAAGTAAGGTTTGGACCGTTCGACATCTTCCCTGCGACCGCACCATTGCAGTGGAGTTGGTTTTTGATGGAGCTGTGGTGCGCTAGCCCCTGTTGTGGATGTGTTGTTTGAACGCAAGGTTATCGTCATACAAGTTAAACCACTAGGCGACTTGCAGCAGAGACGGTTGCCGTTCATCCTATACGCAGAATGCCTTGTGGCATCATGCTTTGGCGGCTCTACTTCATAACACGTGTTACGCCGTTTCAAAGGGATTTCCATTAGTTCTGACATGGTGATTAGGGGGGAGGGCCGGATGACCGGTGAGAACAAGGACCGCGAGCTGATCGCTGAAGCGTCTGCGGAGTTTGGCGTTGACCCAGATGTTCTCGAAGAGCTGCTTGGACTAGCTGAAAAATTTACCACCTTTTCCACTTACGGTGCGAAGGCAGAGTTCTCTCGCCACGTTGGTCATATCCTAGACCAAGCAGCCTTAAGGCAGAGTAAATCGTGAGTGCTCCTATTGAGTTCACTTCGCTGGAAGTCGAAAATATCTTCGCTTACGAAGGGCTCAGCCAAATTGACTTGAGCGGTTGCACCGCTGAACGCAACATGGTCGTCATTTCTGGACGCAATGGTGCCGGGAAGACGAGCCTGCTGAATGCTATCAAACTCTTGTTTTTAGGTTCTGATAACGAAGAGATTCGCAGGGTAGGCTTTGGTGGAGCTCCATTAAGCTCAAAGCAATTTGTACTAGGTCAGCCGGGCCGCTGGTATGGTGTATTCAACAAAGGTGCACGCGATGCCGACGACCATGCACGTGCGATGCTTTGTTGGACTCAAGGAACGCTGAAAGTAAAGATTGAACGCACCTTCTCCAGATCCAACACAACCGCGGGATTTGTCGAGCGGCTGATAGTCATTCGAGGTGCAGAGCAGCTCGCCCCTGAAGAGGCCGAGTCATTCCTCTCAGGGTTGGCCCCTAGCGAAATTGTGCCTTTCTACTTCTTTGACGGCGAGCAAGTCCAATCGTTTGCAGATGCAGAGGAGGGGCGTGAGCGTGCCGAGATAGAGCGCTTACTGAAGCTATCTTTCATCGGAGACATTCTTCGCGAGTTAGAGGGCTATGGCAAAAGCAAACGCCGTTCAGGTTTGCCGGCGGATGCTCAAAGTCAGGTTGTACAAGCAGAGAATGACCTTCGCTCGGCCGAGGCCCAGATTGAGTCGCTTCAACGTTCACGGGTGGACATTGAAGCTGAGTACTCCGATTTAGAGCGTAGGCGGACACGTCTTGACGATCAGCGCAACGCCTTGCGTACTGGAATATCCGAGTCAGACCGTCGACGTATGGTCAACAGGATAGAAGTTATAAATTCCCAGAGCGAAAAGCTAGATGCCGAGCTCTCCGAACTGCTAGCACCAGAAGCTCCTTGGCTAACTAATTTATCGGCGGTCCGAGACGCCTATAACTTGTTGGATGATCAGTTTTCAACCAGCACGGATTTGTCGTTGTCTGCAAAGCTTCATGGAGAGCTGCCGGAAGCCCTAAAAGGTAGCTTGGCCCATTTAAGTCCTCCGGTCATGCTGACAAATTCACAGTACGAAAATTTTTCTTTGGATATCAAAGAAGCTCTGGTGAGGAGAGGGCTTGCGGTCGGAGCACATGTAAGCCCCCTGCTTTCTGCGTTGAGTCCTCGCCAAGCAAAACTCCTGCGAGATCGGTACTTAATATGGACAGAGCGAGGTCCGACCTTGGTGTCATCTCATGTCGAGAAGCTTCGCCTTTTGAGACAACTCGCCCAAGAAGCTGAGCAAGCACGGCGGGATCTGGATGAAGCCGAGCTCACAACTGACGAAGCCAGGAATCAGTTTGATTCGTTGAGCCAAACGATTTTAGAGCTCGATCAGCAGGTTCGTGACTTCAATGAAAGGCTTGCCGAACTTAGGGTTAAGGAGCGGCAGACTCTGGAAAACGCAGAGCAAGCCAAGCAGCGCATTCGCCAATGTGAGCAAAAGTATGAATCAGTGACAAAAGAGAACCAGGCCTATCAATTGAGTGTAAAGGTCAGGCGTGCCCTCGAGGCATACCGCGATAGGCGTAGGACATACATCCGCCAATCGGTGGAGCAGCATCTGAATGAAAGGATTGGAATCCTTCTGGCACCTAGTCAACTGATCAAATCAGTAACTCTCGATGACTTGTTCGCGATGAAATACTTCGATGAGCAACTCGAGGAGGTAGCGCGTAGGAGTATCTCTGCAGGCATGCGACAGCTTGTTGCTATGGGAATGCTGTGGGCTCTAAGGGATGAGGCGGGGCGGGATCTGCCGGTGGTAATCGATACCCCTTTGGGAAGAATTGATCGAGAGAATCGAGCTTTGCTTATGAGCGAGTACTTCCCAAAGGCCGGAAGGCCACTTTTACTGCTGCCAACCAATAGTGAAATGGACGAGGACGTTCTTTGTCACTTAGGCGAGCGTATTCGGCGTCGTTACGAGATTAAAAATGACGGCGGGACGCGAGCAAGGATCGAAGAGATCGATAGGGCGCGCTATAACGGGATTTCAAGCTGATGATAAGCCTGTACTTCTCTCCTGATGAAAGATCTTTCTTTGAAACCGTTCTGCGTGACGGTCTACATCAACCTAGCGGGCACTACTGGTGGGTTGTCCGCTTCGCGATTGCTCAATCATTGAAGATGGGAGGGGAGCCAGATGAGAGGTATGGCCCACCATCCACAAAGAGAGGGGATCGTGGCAGTGAGCTCAGTATCGAGCAGATTACGGGCTTGGGAAAAGAAGAGAGCCAAAATTACGACGACGCACTCAGAATTCTTTTGGGTGTGATTCATGATGAAGAGCTGTTTGACAACAATCGGCGCTACGTCGAACTTGTACAGCGACACGCTCGACGTGGCCTAGAGTTCATGCGAGGTGCTTGGACTCCAGCTCGCAGTTTCTACGATTATCTTCTGGATGAGCTATACGTAAATGCCGAGCGCGCCGAGCATGCGCAGGACGCAGCTGATGGCTTAAGCGTTTTGGATTTTGCGACCTTGGCACAGGGATTGAAGCAGTTGGGTATTGCTGCTACAGCGGCTGCCGATGTTCAAGAGGGGCCGCGACTGTCGCGCTTCCAGTTGACGCTAGCCGGAGTTGAAGATTACGACCGCTTGAAGCGTGGCCTAGATGATTTGGCATTTGCAATCGGCTTGGGTAATACAGGTATCGGGTTATCTAAGGACTTCGGTGAGCGGCGTGTGATACTGGATGTTCCCAGACCTGGTGCTCTATGGCATGAAGTTACTTGGCAGTCCATTGGAACGGCACTAGTCAATCGCGCTGAAGCCATGCCTGTGTCGCCTGGCGTTGATGTACTGGGGCAGCCGATTATTTTCGATCTCGCAGAGGCTCCGCATTTATTTGTTGCCGGGGCAACTGGTAGCGGTAAAAGTGTGTGTCTGAATGCTCTTTTGCTTTCCCTGGTGATCTCTGCTCGACCCCCCGAGCTTTTGATGATCGATCCCAAGGGAGTCGACTTCAGCGATTTCAACACCTATTCCCGTTTAAGAACAGGCGCCGTTATTACGGACATGGCAATAGCAATTGAAGCCTTGCGGGAGGTTGTCATCGAGATGGAGGAACGTCAGGAGCTATTGCGCAGAAACAACGTTCGGAACATTGCTGAGGCCCAGGCTTTGGGCGTTCCCGTGGAGCGTTTGGTGGTGGTTATCGATGAGTTGGCAGACTTTATGTTGGGTCGGACAGGTGCAGAAGAACCACTCGTACGTCTGGCTCAGAAGGCTCGTGCGACCGGCATTCATTTAGTGCTTGCTACTCAGCGTCCTGAAGCTGCAACGTTTTCCGGGTTGCTTCGTGCAAATGTGCCTGCACGAATTGCCCTGACGGTTCAGAAAGCTTCGGACTCGCGCATCATTCTTGACGAGGGAGGCGCAGAGAAGCTGCTTATGCGTGGCGACATGCTGGTCAAACTTTCTGGGCGCGCTACCGTGCGCGCTCACGGTGTAAAAGTCAGTCCTTCAGAAGTCAGGGCCGCATTATCTACAAGGAGCAAGTAATGGCCATGAAGTTGAGGCCCACCCGATTCGAATTGTTGGAATTAACCCTGTTAGATCTGGGAGCGCTTCGGGGGCAAAAGTCGTTCTTGTTAAGGGATGGACAAGGGGGAGCTACGAATATCTTCATGATCATGGGGACCAACGGGGCTGGTAAGACTACGGTCCTTGAGTCAATTTATGCTGGCATGCGCTTACTGGATGCGCGTGAACATGTAGGCACCGGGATTGATGATATTGATAGTAAGGATGGCGGGCTGCAGCTTGACGCTCGAGTTGCTCTTGATGATGGCGCTCGATCTAAGGTTTATCTTCTGTCGATATTTGTTGGTCGCCCCGGGCTGTTGAAACGCTGGACAGCCGATGCTCTAGAAGGGATTGGTGTCGAAAAGCAAATTTTCTTATCGTTCAAAAATCGCATCAACGGACCGGGGTTGGAACGCAGCGCTGAATCGGACCATGAGGCATTAGCCTTCGCTGAGGCGATTCTAGAGCGCGCCGGTGAACCACCGGCTGCACTATTTGATTCGGCTAACGGATATCCGTCAGTTCTTTATTTTCCATCTGATCGAGGAATTCGTAGACCGCCAGAGGCAGAGAGAGCGGTCACATGCCCAAGCGGCTGGTCGTATCGTGCCGCGCATCGTTTTGGTGCGGATGGTGAAAGGTGGGACGCTTCAATCGACAATCTGTTCGTCTGGTTTGCTTGGCTAGACGATGGCAGGGAGGAAGAGTGCCGGGAGCTGGTCAACCGTTTGATTTTCAGAGGGATAAAAAGGCTCGGAGCAGTAGATCGTCCCACATTATCTGTTCCAGTGGAGGTGGAGTCCGGTGTGCACCGCATCGATCAACTCAGTAGCGGCGAACGCCAACTAGTGCAACTCCTCGTTCGTATCGCCAGTCACATGACCGGATCGACAATCGTGCTTATCGATGAAACCGAACAGCATTTGCACCTGGTCATGCGACGTCGGCTTATGAAGTTGATAAAACAGTGGGCACAAGAGCATCCAGGTCTTTCGTTCGTATTGACTTCTCATCAGGTCGACTCGTTACGTGTACTTGCTCCGAAATTGGTTGAGCCCGGACTTATTAAGGGTGGTGTTCTGCTCAAACCAAAACTTAAGGTGTAGAGCATGTCTATTGAACTCCAATCATTCGATGAGTTTGATTCCGTTCACCAGATTGAGGCGCATCAATCTTGTCTGATCCGAGTTGTACTGGAGGGTAGAGATGATGTGGATCTTTTCTATCGCTTCTGGTTCATGTCGTTGCTTGATTCTTTCGAGTTTGTTGAAGCCCGCAGTGTCGTCGCTGGTAGTGGTTGTACTAGTGTCCAGGCTGCGGTTGAGCACAGCATCAATGTAGATGGCGTTCCCACAATCGGTATTGTTGATCGCGATGTTTTTTTTCGCGAGCATAACTGGGCAGCGCTATATCAGTTTGAGAATGATGCACTTACCTATAATACTGCTAATGGGAGTGTGCATGTCTCCTCACGTTGGGAGATTGAGGCTTATCTGCTAGACCATGATCTGCTTGGGCGATGGATTGAGGCCTGCCACCGCAATCCGCCCGGGTCACAGGTTGAGGTGGATACTGCACTTTCCAGAACCCTGGCAGACTGTAATCTCTTACTCGATGCCTCACCGTTTTTTGCCGCCAGTCACCGGGCGGGAACAAAAGTTCCTGCTGGATTCATGTGCAGCGTCGCCGATCCTGCTGTAAGAGATGGTATAGCACAGAAACTGCAATCATTGGATCAAGAAGAGCACAACGTGGCGACCGAGGTCATCGGTTTAATAAATTCGATCAAATCGCAAATGCCTACTGATCCAACCGAACAATTGCCAATTTATCTGCGGTATGTAGATACCAAGCGCCTACTGCAGCGTCTCACGCATACTCTCACGTTGAGAGAGGCGTCAAAATGGACGCTTTCTACACTGCAAGGTACCCTAGGACGTCGACCTCAAGAGTTTGAAAGAGTGCTGGAGCAAGCAAGGCAGCGCCTTTCAGTGTATTGAGATAAAGGCGTAGGAGGGGGTAGAGTACTATTAGGTCTAAGGTGAAGGTTTCCTATAAAAATCTCCTACGGAAACTGCTCGAATAGTCTATCGCGAGTGGAATGGTAGCTAGGATGCGTGCGCTGTACCAGATTTTCAGCTGGTTCGTTCTTAACTCAGGAACTCGATTTGCTTGTGCTTTCCCAGAGGTTGCTAGCCGCGCACGTAGATGGTTTCGGTCACACGATGTGCACGTATCGGATAGGTAATTCCGACAAGATGAGTGAAACTGGCTGAGCAATAATCGCTGTGCATTTTATTGGTGTTGAGATGTCTTTATTGGCAAATTCAATTGGGTTTTGGGCATGACAATAACAGAAGCTATTCGCTTCGTAATGAGCAGTCAGAGTTTTCCTATGACTGCGGATGAGGCTTACTATGCAATAATTGAGGCCGGTCTATACACGTTTCATGCAGACAACCCTCGACACGTTGTTCGTAGCCAAATTCGACGCCACTGTGAAGGAATTGTCTTTCCAAGCTCCTCTCCCACTAAATACTTTACCCTCGTTGGGGAGAATCGTTATAGGCCATTGAGTGCTGCCACGCCATCTCAGTGCAAAAATAAAGTCGAAGAGTCATCGATAGGTCAAAAAGTTAAAGATTCTCACGCACTCAGTCTCCTCGAGCTTCAAGCTTTACATGAAAAATACATAGTTGAGCTGAAAAAAAAGATATTAGATGATCTCAAGGGGATGTCACCTTCTGCATTTGAATTATTTGCGAAAAAGTTAATGGATGTATATGGGTTTCACGACACTGCTGTCACAAGAACTTCTAGCGATGGGGGAATCGACGGGTACGGAAAGTTAAAGGTTGGGCTCGCCAGTCTGAATGTTGCATTTCAATGCAAACGATGGACGAAAGGTAATATACAGCGTCCAGAAATTGATAGGTTTCGTGGCGCAGCACAGGGAGATTTCGAACAAGGATTGTTTTTTACTACGGCGTCATTTTCGCCAGGTGCAATATTTGCATCTATTAAGCGTGGAGCGGTACCCATTATCCTTGTTGATGGAGAATCCATCGTGGATTTAATGATTCAGAAGGAGTTCGGGGTTCAAGTCGATATGCTTTCAATTCCTTCCTATGCACTTGATCTTGCACTGGGAGAACATGAGAACTAAACGTGCTTTATGTATAAAGAGGGTCGGAGATCATGAGGCGCTATTTCATGGGGCCTGTTTGATGTGCAAGAGTTTTGTCATCGGCCATCGAACGCACCTTCAGAATCTCAGCATTAAGGGCGATGTGTGTCCGACTATTTTTTAGCGGACGCGATCACCCTTATCGCCAAAGTGTTTATGCGTCAACGAAGCTCTTACCCAAAGTCGTTTAAAGCCCAGCTCGTACAGGATTGGCATACAATTATGCCCACTGGAGGCCGATGCGGTACAGAAATCACTATTCAAACTTCTGTGCTTTTATTGCACTGATGTCAAACGACGTGTGTTGCGCACTGCTATGAAATCTTCTAATCGAAGGAACAAAAAACACTTATCTAGCCAGTTTGGCTTTTGGCCACATAGCGATGCGAATCAATATAGTCCGAGCTGCTACTGTAGACTTAAGGCGCGATACCCTCAATTATTTCGTTCCAGGTGGTCGGTCAATAAATGTTTATTACCGGGGAGCTGGGAGGTCAGGTGAACGCCTCTAGAGATGCAGCCGGTATTTCCACTACATTGAGTGAGTCCTAAGTCGCATTTAAAATGGTTGTTCTTTTTTTATCATTATATTTAACCATACCACGTCTCCGCGACCTGCGGAATCTGTAGTTGACCAAGACTTAATAATGCTTGCGTTAGGAAAATTTTCAAAAATTCTAGATATTTTTTCTTCTGTAAAAAGACTGAATAATCTTCCATCCTCTAATCGAATTTGTTCGTCACCTTTTTTTAGCGAAATATACAGATAGCCATCATGTTTAAGGGCTCTCAGGATCGATTTGATAACATAGGGGAACGACTCATTTTTAACATGTAACAGGGAGGCGCATGCCCATATACCATCATAGTGTTCTATAACATCAAGGCTCTCCACCGGGATGTTGAAAATATTGGCGTGCGTCCTTTTGCTGGCAATTGATGCCATATTTTTTGAAGGTTCCAGTCCGTCTACTAAGAACCCTAGATTTTTAAAGTGTATTATGTCTCGGCCTGTTCCGCAGCCAATATCTAGAATTTTCCCACCAGGCCTTACTGTATTAGCGAAAAAATCCCATTGAGGACTTAAGTCTAGGTGGAATGTTTTTGAGTCATAGGTCTCGAATGATTTTTCATAATAGTCTATGGTTTCAGAGTCTGCTATTATTGCTTTCAAGCTCAGGCCTCTACAGCAGGTTTGGATTGAAGTTCCCACTCGGAGATTTGAGTGTTTATATCGTCATAATCTTTTTTCGCTAGGTCATATATCTGGCGCGGAAATACCGCAGTATACAGCCTGGTCGGCTCAGAAGGGGTTGATTCTTTGGCTTGTACGTATGAGTCTTTCAATGCTCTTAGGTGTGCAAGATAATTCCCAAGGCATCCACTTAGTTCCAGGTTATTAGGATTTGCGAGTCCAGATGAGCGCTCGATTAGTGCAGACAGCTGCTCTCCAACTTCGATGATAACTGCTACCTGAGGAAGGGAGGCTTTTATATACCTACCCAGGTGAGGAAGTTCTTCGATTAGCCGGAATGGGATTGCTCTTCCTCCAGTAAAGACATGTAAAGTTTTCTTGGGTAGAGATTGAGTTATGTTGGTTCTGTATGCATAACGAATACCATCGAATTTTTGAATTTGATCATGCAGCTGAGAGCTAAGTTCTTTGCTTTGAGCTAGGAGTATTAGAAGTGGGCCGTAAAATTCATTATTTTGCTTATTTCGGTACTCAAATATTTTTTGCTTTACTTCGAACGAAAAGTTCTCTTTACGGTCCTCTCGATTGTACGAAAGCTGGCTTCTGTGTAAATAGAAATTTAAAAATCCTCCAAACAAAATCCCCAGAAAGCCAAAGATTGCTGGGTAAAGTTTTTCGATCATTGATTGCTTCAAGGAATCAATTTTCTTGCTTATTTCTTCATTCTCGCGTGAAAGCGAACTCAGCTTTGCCAAGAGGCTGTCCTGAGCTTGAATTAACTGATCCACTGTTGTTCCACCGATTAATGGTGGTGCGGTCTCAGTTCGTGATAGCGCGGCAGGTACAGGTACAGCGGGCGTTTGTGCCGCAGATCGATATTGCGACTCTGTTGATTGCGGCGTAGCCGATGAAGGCTTCGATTCCGTTGGCTGAGATGCCGAAGGCGGATTCGTCGATTCAGCTACCTGGACACTAGATAGTGAACTACCTGGAGATGAGAGCTCAGCGGCTGATAGTGAGCCGCTGATGATTAAGAGAAAGGACAGTAAGCTGAATCCGATTTTCATAGAGAATCTCCTATCGGTAAGAGTCAACATTAAGCCATGGCTACGCTATTTTTTCTACAAATGATAGATGCGATTGTACCCGCTTCTGATCGCGTGGACGATTGGAGCGGGTAAATGGAGCATCGCGGGTGTAAAGAGAAAAGATACAGAATGTTGATAGTTTGACCGGCCGCAGAGTAAGTGATCGCTAAGTTGGTGCGAGGAAATATCTCCGCGCAGTACCTTTGACTTTGTGAGTGAAGACTAGAAATAATCGATATTTTAGCTTTTGGAAACGCTCATCTAGTAAGGCCAGGATTATTCATTCCTTGGTAATCAAAAGCGCGACGTCTTTAACTGATCTTACATGACCCATTTTATGCAAGCCCACTTCTATCAGTGACGCTACATGCCTGACTGGATCCCACGTTAATGAACTTTGGTGCATGAACTGCCTAAGTAGTGCTTCGTAGATATCCAAGTGCTCGCCAAATAGAGTTGGGGCATTGAATTCCTGCCCGTCCAGGTCTGATACGCTAGCATTACCAAGCCCATTCTCGTCAGCCAGTGCAAGCGCAATCGCAAATCTGCTCAAAATATTAGGCGTCAGGCCTGTTTTCGATTTTAGGAACTTCAGTTTCGCAGTGGATGAGGCTGATATTTTAAATTTGTGCGGAAATACATTCATGCGTCTTGTGCCCACCGCCAGAAATAGCCTTCCTCAGCTTGAGTAGAGCGAGTTTCTGGGTTGTATACCAGATGATAAGAGTGCGAAATGCTACCTTGCAGGCCTTCATAGAAGGCGTAGTCAATTTCCGTATCTGTCGAGAGAATGATGACTTGGTGACTCGTTTTGGGGAAATAGTTTTCCACGAGCTTTTTACGATGAACCGAGTCCAGTCGTCCTAGTGGCGTGTCGATCACAACTGGCAGGCTTCGCCCTGAAGTGCGGGCCAGCGCTTCCAAAATAGAGATTGCAAATATTTGCTTCTCGCCGGCCGACAGCTCTTCTTTACGGAGTATTACGCCTTCATCGTCAATCAGAACGACCTCGAAGGAGTTTGGATCAATCCGGATGCTGAGATTCCGATCTTCTTTGCGGGCCAGGCCATTGAACGAGGTGTAAAACTGCGACTCGAGCTCTTTGAGCTTTTCAATTCGGGCGCGCGTAGAGAACTCTTTCAGTACGTCTTTGGCATTTTGTGCTAGCCCGGTCAGGCGCTCCTCTTCTTGGGACTCAGCTATTTCGGTGTAGAAATCGTCTAACTGGCGTGCAGCCACAGAGAGGCGGACGAGGAGGGCTTTTGCCTCCTCAGCCATTACGGATCTCTGGTCCTCAAGAGCGGACAGCCGTCCCTGTAACTGCCCTTGTTCGTTAAACAGTGGGATTAGTATTTTTTCATCGGGGGCTCTAGCGATATTTTCCCGGGCAGATTCGATTTGGTTATCAGTTTCCTGAAGCGTCATCACCAAGCCGGAGGCTCGTTGTTGCAGTGAGCCAACATCCTTCAGCAGCCGGTGGGAGATACTGAAACGTTGGCTGTCCGAGAGCTCGTGAACTGGAGTTTGTTGTTCCGCGCTGTTCGAGACTTCTGAGCCGAATGTCCTTAGAAAGATATCTTGAAGGGCAGGGAGCTGATCCTTTGTCATAGCCAAGGCAGATTCGACTTCTGCTAGAAAATTGCTTTGCTGGCGTTGCAAGTATTCGGAGAGTACTTGCGCTTTTTCCGCGCGTTGCTCAGCGTCTATCTGCGCTAGCAGTTTCTCGTTGAGGCTTTGAGTTATTGCGAAAGGTAGCAGGCCGCTGAGCATGTCATGCAGGGTGTGCTCTATAGCCTTTTTTTCGCTAACCAATGCATCGAGGTTGACAGTTTCCTCTTGCCTAGCGGCGCTCCAGGCGCCGCCGCGAGCATTGATGCTCGCTTCGATGTTGCCAAGGTTCTTGCTGGCCTCGACAGTATTCACGCGCATGAGGAGAAGCTTTTCGCGTATTTTTGCCAGTTGCTGCTCCAGATCGTTATATATCCGTTCTGCATCGGCAATTTTTTGCTTGCGATCTTCAGAAGCCTTTTTGATCGAGCGCCCTCTGATAATAACGGAGAGGTCGGAGTGCAATCTATCGATGAGATCCAAGCCCAAAAGCTTGTTGATCGACTCACGCAAAGCATCTCCGGATGTTTCTTCGGCAAGGCTCGCGATTTTTTCGCCGTCGAAGAAGAACAGTTCGGAAACGCCGATCGGGATCAGCTCGTTGAGAAATGCTTGTGCCTGATCATAGGAAAGCTCGGTTAAGGCGTGTCCGTCCCTTGAAATGATCAGGCCTTCTTTTACCTTGCCAGCGTGATCAACAAACCAATCACGGGTCAGTTGATAGCTCGAAATAACGCCATATTGTGCATAGCGGAAGGTCAGCTCGATAGCAGCTCGCGTAGGCTTTGCGATGCTGTTGTGAGCTCTGTGTATGCATTCACGAAGATACTGATGGTACTCGGCAACCGTTGCGCCGGAGCCCAGTACGCCTTTGCCGTACAAGGCAAGCTTCAGCGCGCTCAGGATGGTTGTTTTGCCGCCGCCGTTTAGGCCGCCAAACAAAACGATAGGCGCGTTTTTGCCTCTTTTGACCTTAGGAACCAAGTCAAAGTCGTGGGCTCCGCTAAACACGCGGAAATCTAGTACTGAAAGGGAGTCAATAATCATTGCAGCAAGCCATCTATGTCAGCTTTCAGAGATTCGAAAGCTGTCTTGTACGTGTCGGTAACTTTAGGTATTGCGCGTCGTTCCAATGCTTCGTCCAGTCCACCCCAGTCTTGCTCCAGGACTTTCTGCAGCTCGTCCAGAATGCCTTTTCGGCGTGAGAGTCCGGAGAACGACAACTCGGTATCAATGAGCTTCATGATCAGCACAGCTGGCACGCCGCGCTCAGCCTCAAGTGCATTGAGAATGGCCGCATCAGGTTCAGTAAACGCACCGGCATCATTTTTGATCCACTCGACTATATCTTCGGGGTAAACCTCTCCGTAGATTTTAGGAAGCGAATCAATCCAGTCCGGTTCATTTGGATCCTTGAGCCACTGTTGGCGGATCACTTGCAGCTCATCGCGGCCGATCAGCTCGATTTCGCGATCGGTTTCACGAATGCCTTTCTCAATTTCCAAAAGCAGCTTCAGCCACTCGCGGCGATATTTCATCCAGTACGGACCAGGCACGTGCTTGGCGACAGTATTGGAGTCGTCATCGATAGTCCCTCTTGCGAAGGTCACTTTCCCGGTACGACGTTTGTAGTTACGGAATTCGGTTTTATTTTCGGGCAGGGAGCTGGCATGCAGTTGGTTGCGGAACTGGAGCAGCGGTAGCATCCAATCCTCTCCGCTGTTTACTAGTCCTTCGATCGCTTTGTCGTGTGTCACGACTGTGCAGGTCCAGCATCCGAAACGCGAGTTGCCGCACGATGGTGTATTGGTATCGATAACGAGCGGGCACTCTCCAGCATTGGAGTCTTTGTAGAGCTCAAACAGTACTCGGTTGGAACCACCCCAAGGTCTGGCAGCGCTCATGAGATATTCCCAGACATCATCAGCGTGCCAGAGCTCAATGGGCATGTAGGTATACGCATTGTGCAATGTCGTGTGTCGACCTAGTGCAGAACCATCGATTTTGTGTCGTGTGATTACCTGGGCACGCGTGGAGCTTTCTTCTCGCCTGGAGCCAAGCACAACCACGACTTCGCCGAAGCGAGCTACCTTGTCCTTGATGAACTCGCTGACAGGGTCAATTTTCATCCGCTCAGTACACCAACGGAATGCTTTGGTTGGGGCTGGATAACCTTTGCCCAAGAGGTTGGCCCAAAACGTCTCGCCGACTTCAGGAGTGACAGAGTGGGCTGTCATGGGAAGCTGATCCTGAATCGCCTGAGCGTTTACCGAATCAAGCACCTGGCGAATCATATCAACAACTACAGGGGTCTCCACTCGAGTGTCGGAGGAGACCACGTACACATGCTTATGGCGCTCCTCAGGCTGCAACATCTTCAAGGCGTAGTAAGTGAGCGAAAGAATTACGGTGGAATCTTTACCCCCGCTGAATCCTACCACCCAAGGGCGATTATCTGCCTTGTATATGCTCTGAAGCTCGCGGACAGCGTCCGCTAATGGTCTACCAGCAATGATCGCTTCTTGGACGAAGTCATCGTGTGATGGATAGAGAAATTGATCATTACTCATTGTTGAGGAAACCTGTTTTCTAACTCTCGTTCAACCGTGGACAGCGGGACACCAAGCTTCTTCTTGATGAGACTGGCGGTGAGTGCAACGTTTGTTGTGGCTTTGGAGATCCGACCGTGAACCATGGCCCGGCCTTCCCATTCAGGATTGGCTCTGGACCAGTCGATGCTGTGTAGCTGGCTGATGGTTTTTTTCCACTCGGATTCTTTGCGGATAATCAGCTCAGACCCGACGAGTCCCATCGCTTGCAGCATCACGCCGTGGGCATGGATGTAGTTGTCACGTAGCTCAGACGTCGACAGCTCTTTGTTTTTTGCCCTGATCCAATCGGGCATCTGTAGAGAGACCTCTTCCCAGAAAGACTTAGCGAGCTCTCTCTCGTTTTGCGCGATTAGGTCAGTTTTTCCTTTCTTCAGCAGGACGCGGGACGCATTTTTGATGGCACTGAGGGTAAAAAGCTTGGAGCTGCGAGGTGAGAGACTTGACTTCTCCAGCTCAGTCATCCTGGAAAAGACTTCTACATTTTTTGCTAGATACCTGGCCAAATCAGAAATCTGGTCGCGGTGGTCGTAGAGGGTGCTGATTGAGTTGCTTGGCCGTACGGCATGCTTGTTGAGATCGGCGAACATTTGCTGGCTGCGATTGAGTCCTTCATCAATAAAGAAAAGGACTGGGATGTTGTCGTATCCAAGTTCTGGATTTTCCCGAATGGCTTGCTCAATGGCTGCCCGACGGTGCTGGCCATCGTTGATAAGGATTTGAGCTTCCATCGGTATGGTCAGTGTGCCAATACTTTGTTCTGGGCCCGTGTCGGAAGCAGGATTGAATTGGACGACTCCATCAACCGATGCGGTGATTGCGGATAGAGTGTAGTCGTCGCGGTTATCGAGCAAATATGCGGAAATCTCCGGAACTCTAGCCAAGTTCAATGTGCGTTGCGCGCGCAAATCCGCAGGCACATTGTCCTCGTTAAAAATGAAGATCTTTGGCACGAGGCGCATAGGGCACATCGCTATGTAGCACGGCCTACCGGCTTGAATGCCTCTAACACAGGGGAAGGAGTGGATATAGGTCATCATGTATTCGCATGTTTTTTTACGGTAGGTACGTTATTTTGCATCATTTTAACATACATACAAGGCTGGATGACCGAATGGTAGGTCTGGCTCGTTGTGTAGTGGTCAAATGAAACCGGACACCCATTTAGGCGAGAATGCTCGCCAGATCGAGGTGTCAGATGATCAAACAACGCCGCTCCTTGATGCCTGAGTTCAAACGCGAGGCTGCCGACCTCGCACTCAAACAAAACTACAGCTACGTCGCTGCCAGCCGCTTACTCGGCATTGGCGAGTCGGCATTACGCCGCTGGGTTGATCAGATTCAGAAAGAACATAAAGGCATCACCCCGCAGAGCAAGGCGCTGACGCCAGAACAGCAAGAAATCCAGGAGCTTGACGCCCGGATTGCTCGGCTTGAGCGAGAGAAATCAATACTAAAAAAGGCTACCGCGCTCTTGATGTCGGAAGATCACGAGCGTTCGCGCTGATTGACCAGTTGAGCGCCCATGAGCCGGTAGACTGGCTGTGAAAGGTGTTTGCCGTCACCCGCTCGTGTTACTACGCTCAGCGCCTGCGATGCCGCACGCCCGATGTAGAGCGGCGTCGATTGCGTAGCCGCGTCAGTGAACTGTGCTCGCAAAGCCAAAGCGCTGCGGGCAGTCGCAGCATCTTGTCGTTGATGCGTGAAGACGGTGAGCAACTTGCTCGATTCAAAGTGCGCAGCTTGATGCGCGAGCTTGACTTAGTTAGCAAACAACCCGGCTCTCACGCCTATAAACGAGCAACAGTAGAACGACTCGACATCCCGAATACGTTGAGCCGTGAATTCGATGTACCTGTCCCCAATCAAGTCTGATGCGGCGACATCACCTACATTTGGGCGCAAGGAAGGTGGCATTACTTGGCCGTCGTCCTGGATCTCTGCACGCGTAGGATCGTGGGTTGGGCGCTATCGGAAAAGCCAGACGCTGAACTGGTGATCAAGGCACTGGATATGGCCTACGAGCAGCGTGGCAGGCCTTCGGATCTGCTGTTCTACTCGGATCAAGGATCGCAATATGCAAGTCGGTTGTTTCGTCAACGGTTGTGGCGATACCGTATGCGCCAGAGCATGAGCCGGCGAGGAAACTGCTGGGATAACGCACCGATGGAGCGCGTATTCCGCAACGTGAAAACAAAATGGATACCGGTCTTGGGCTATCGAACTGCGCAGGAGGCACAGCGCGATATCTGCCACTTTTTGATGCATCGCTACAACTGGATTCGGCCTCATCAATTCAACGGTGGGATGGCGCCAGCACAGGCCGAGGAAAAACTTAACGTCGTGTCCGGGATTAGCTGAGCACTACAGACCTTCAGTTGCAGCTGAACAATGCGCTCGCCGGTGAGCGCGCCCTGCATCAGGGCTTGACCGCAGCGGATGAGCGGGCGGATGTGCTGGAGACCGAGAACAAACGGTTTGATCTGATGGTGTCTCAGTCGGATAACATCTATGACATGGATCGCATGCAATTTAAGGCCCGAGTTGATGTGCTGGAGGGGTTGTTGGCCGATGCCAAACACCTTACCTGCGACGAGCTGTACGAGCGCATCGACGTCGCACTCAAACTAGCAGAGGTCTCCCAATGAAGGCATATCCACTGGAAGTCGAATCGGTCGGCGAAGACACCTACATCGTCATGAGTCGCGGCCATCACGATCTTGATCTGTTCATGTCCGAGGCCGTGAAAGACAGGCCGCGCTGGAATCTTGGTGGTGCTGAGCATACCTGGATCAAAACGATGCGAGGGCGCGGAACGTACGCATGCTTTTACGTGCATGTGCCAGAGGGGGCGCGTGGCGCATGACCGATCATGAAAAGGCCGCAGTAGATGCGGCCAAAGAGTTACTGCTGCAGACCGGTGTCTCGGTCAAAATCGCGTCATAGCTTGAAACCACCAAGCATCTTCTTAAGCGCTTCTTCTGCGCTTTTTGCGATATTTTCTTTGTACTCAGCGAAAGACCATTCTTTTCCGCAGTCTTTACATTTCACAACACTGTCATGAGCAGCTTCGTGATTTTCATCAAGGGTGATTTGCAGATCTTCACTGCCGCACCCTGCGCATTGCGCCTTCACATCCATATTGCCTACTTCCTCGGTTTTGGATTCAGGAGGGTAGTCGACTGCAAGCAAGCTCGCCCTCTGTGAGCGCCCAGTAGGCACTTGAGGCGAACGATTAGTCGTTCTGATCTCGAATGAATGTGAATGGGTTTTTCTCCATGCCTATGGAGCCACCACATTCGAAAACAACACGAAAACCGCCGTTAGAAGCTGAAAAGTGTGCAGTTCCGGCTGGCGGTGAGATTTTCGAGTAATCAATCGAAAGAAAGAGTTTTCCATCCTTGTTGTAGATGCGGTTTAGCCAGTGCCGAATGATTTTATCGATGAAATCGCTAGGTTTTTTGTATCCCATTTCCTTGCCTAAATCCTTGTTGGTGACCTATGAGCCTACCCCAATACCTGCGGCAAATCAGCCTCAAGGTCGGCGATGCTGAGAGCGCGCTCGACCTATCAGACATGCGCAACCGGTTTGGTGTGCGGAGGGGAGATCTGAAAACCCCAAACTCAGCAGATATCCGCGTTTACAATCTGAAAGAAGAAACTATTCAGAAAGTTCAAAAGGAGTTCACGCAAGTAGTTTTGCAGGCTGGATATGCAGGTAGCAGCGGTATGCGGTGATTCTAAACCAATAGACCGGCATGTTACCTCCGCCCACCAATGGGGCATCTTCTGAGCCATTTGGTAGCAGATTCCTACGCCCGCCTTCCGCCCCATCAGCCGAAAATCTTTTCTATTCCATCCAAATCAACCACTTGCCTCACCACCCACCCAGTTGGCACACATCCTGCTCTTTTGCATTCATGGATAATTGGATACAAAAATACAAAAGGTGCTGCCGATGCAATTTGCTCCCGCTTACGTTGACCGCCAGCCCCTCACCGCCGAGGAGGAGGCCTACAACTTCCTGCTTGATGCCATTTGCAGTGGCCGCTACCGCAAGGGCGACCGGCTGATTGCCGAAGACATCGCCAGTGAAATAGGCATGAGCCGCATGCCGGTGCGCGAAGCCTTTCGCCGCCTGGATGCCCAGGGTCTGGTCACCCTCAGGCCCAACCGCGGCGCCGTCGTCAGCGGTCTGGATATCGACGAGTTGCACGAAGTCTTCGAGATGCGCAGCGCCCTCGAGGGCCTGGCAGTACGTGTGGCCGTCAGCCGGATCGGCGAGCGCCAATTGGCCGCACTGGAACGCATGCTCGACGAGATGGATGACTACCGCGACGAAAGCGCCGCCTGGGTCGGCCGCCACCGTGCCTTCCATGAATACCTGTGCAGCCTCAGCGGCCGCCCGCGCTTGATGAAGCAGATCTCGGCGCTGTACTCGCTGGTGGAAGCGCCCATGCGCCTGTGGCTGCAACACGGTGACAAACCCCTCAGTGCCCGCGAAGAACACGCGGTGATCCTTGATGCGATTCGCGCCGGTGACGCCGCTCGCGCCGAAGCCGTGGTGCGCGAACACATCGAAGGCACCGTGCCGGCGCTGATCCAGTTTTTGCAGTCGGAAAAATAATCAGAGGTGGGCCCAAGCCCACCCGTGTTTTGACTTTGAGTCCTGCCCCGTTAACCAACGAACTGGAGTGTCTGGTCATGCATAAACGCCGCGCCTTGCTGGTGGCTGTCTCCCTCGGCATCTGTACCCAATGGGCCTCTGCTGCGCCCCAGGTGCCGGAGCGCTTGAAGAACGCCGACAAACTCGTCTACTGCTCGGGGATGGATTCACCGCCCCTCGTGTCCTTCGATGAAGCGCAGAAACCGCGCGGGCTCACCGTCGACCTGGGCCTGGAAATCGCCAAGCGCCTGGGCGACAAACAAGTGCAGTGGCGGGTGATTCCGTTCTCCGGCCTGGTGCCGGCCTTGCTCGCCCAGCAGTGCGACATGATCGTCGACCAACTGTTCGACAAGCCCGAACGGCGCCAGGTGATCGACATCGTCAACTACATGTACTCCAGCCAGTCGGTGGTGGTGCCCAAGGGCAACCCCAAAGGCATCAAGGCGCTGGATGACCTGTCCGGGCACAAGGTCGCGGTGCTCAACGGCTCCACCATCAAGACCCTGCTCGACGCGCAAAACGACACCCTCACCAAGGCCAGCAAGCCGCCGATGAAGCTGGTGGTCTACAACACCGACACCGATGCCTTCCAGGCCCTGCGCATCAGCCAGGTCGACGCCTACGGCACCACCGTGGAAACTGCCGGTTACTACGCCGCCATGGCCCCCGACCTGTTCCAGGAAGGCGTACCCGCCTTCAGCCGCATCCTCACGGGCCTGGGCATGCGCAAGGACGATCCGCAACTCACTGCCGCCGTGCAGCAGGTGATCAGCGACATGCGCAGCGACGGCAGCTACGTGGCGTTGCTGAATAAATGGCATGTCAGCAGCGACACTCTCGACTGAGGTTTCCAGCCATGAACTTCAATTGGGATGTGTTCTGGCAGTACCTGTTGCAGCCCAGCGGGGTGTACCTCACCGGGCTCTGGCTGACGTGCCTGATCGCGGTGTCGGCGATGCTGCTGGGTTGCGTGCTGGGCTTGGCGGCGGCGCTGTTGCGCCTGTCGAAGAACCCGCTGCTGCACCTGCCGGTACGCTTTTATGTGTGGTTGATGCGCGGCACGCCACTGCTGGTGCAGATCGTGTTCCTGTACACGGCGCTGGCGGCGGGCGGGATTTTTCGCTTTGAGGACATCGAGCTGTTCGGCCTGATCGTGCCGGGCAATATCCAGGCGGCCATCATCGCTCTGGGCCTCAATGAAGGCGCGTACATGGCCGAGATCATCCGCGCTGGCATCGGTGCCGTGGACAAGGGCCAGTACGAAGCCGGGCGCTCCCTGGGCATGGGCTTTGCCAAGTTGATGCGACGCATCGTGCTGCCCCAGGCGTTCCGCGTGATCGTGCCGCCTCTGGGCAACGAGTTCAACGTGATGCTCAAGAACACCACCCTGGTCAGCGTGATCGGCGTGCAGGAGTTGCTGCTCAGCACCCAGATGGTCACCTCGGCGACGTTCCGCGTGTTCGAGTTGTACCTGGTGGTCGCGATCTACTTCTTGATGCTCACCACGCTCTGGGGCTTCTTCCAGCGTTGGCTGGAGGCGCGTTTCGGCCAGTCCGACCGACCTTCCGCACCGCCTCCCGCGTCCAGCCGCATGTTCGGGCGCAGCACCTTGAAACTGCTGAGAGGACGCTGACCATGGCGCACCAAAGTGAAGAACTGATCATCGAAGCCCTCGACCTGCACAAGTCGTTTGGCGACCTGCAGATTCTCAAGGGCATCTCCCTGCAAGTACGACGTGGCGAAGTGGTGGTGCTGATCGGCGCCTCGGGTTCGGGCAAGACCACTTTCATTCGCTGCATCAACCTGCTCGAAGACATCCAGGGCGGGCGCATCCGCGTCAACGGCCGCGCCATGGGCTATCGCGAACGCAGCGACGGCAGCCTGGTGCGCGACTCGGAACGCAATATTGCCCGCCAGCGCCGCGACATTGGGATGGTGTTCCAACGCTTCAACCTGTTCCCTCACATGACGGCGCTGGAAAACATCATCGAAGCACCGATTCACGTGCTCGGCACGCCACGCGCCGTAGCCTTGGAACAGGCCCGTGGCTTGCTGGCGCGGGTGGGCCTGGCGGACAAGGCCAGCCATTACCCGTCGATGCTTTCCGGCGGCCAGCAACAGCGGGTGGCGATTGCTCGCGCCCTGGCGATGAAACCCCAGGCCATGCTGTTCGACGAACCCACCAGCGCCCTCGACCCGGAAACCGTCGGCGAAGTGCTGCAAGTGATGAAGGAGCTGGCCGAGGAGGGCATGACCATGGTGGTGGTCACCCACGAAATGGGCTTTGCCCGTGAAGTGGCCGACCGCGTGGTGGTGCTCGACCAGGGCGAGCTTATCGAACAAGGGCCGCCGGAACAGATCTTCAGCCACCCCAGCCATCCCCGTACCCGGGCCTTTCTCAGCCGCGTGTTATGACCCTTACAAGGAACTGTGCCATGCGTTTATCGAGCGTGTTTGCGGCGCTGTGCTATGCCGTTGTTGTGCCCATGGGCCAGGCTGCCGACTCGGTGGTCAAGGTCTACAACTGGTCCGACTACATCGGCCCTGACACTCTGAAGAACTTTGAGCAAGACAGCGGCATCAAGGTGCAATACGACATTTTCGACACCAACGAAATGCTCGAAGCCAAGTTGCTCTCCGGGCACTCGGGCTACGACGTGGTGGTGCCGTCCAGCCAGTTCCTGTCCAAGCAGATCCGCGCCGGTGCGTACCAGCCGCTGCAACGCAATTTGCTCGACAACTGGAAGCACCTCGACCCGCGCCTGATGCAACGCCTGCAAGCTGCCGACCCAGGCAACCGCTACGCTGTGCCGTACATGTGGGGCACCGTGGGCATCGGCTACAACGCAGAGAAAGTGCGCGCCGTGCTGGGTAAGGACGCGGTGCTGGATTCGTGGTCGATGGTCTTCGAGCCGGCCAATCTGGCCAAGCTCAAAAGCTGCGGCGTGGCGTTCCTCGATGCGCCGGTGAAGATCATCCCCCAGGTCATGCTTTACCTCGGCCTGGACCCCAACAGCACCAAGCCCGACGACTATAAGCAGGCCTCGACGCGGCTGATGGCGCTGCGCCCGTCGGTAACCTACTTCAACTCCTCGAAATACACCGCCGACCTGGCCAACGGTGATATCTGCGTGGCAGTGGGGTATTCCGGCGACGTGATGCAGGCCCAGAGCCGCGCCAAGGAAGCCGGTAAGAATATCGACATCCGCTACCTGATCCCCAAGGAAGGCGTGAACCTGTGGTTCGACATGCTCGCCATTCCCAAGGACGCCGCCAACCCAACCAATGCCCACGCCTTGATCAACTACCTGCTGCGCCCCGAGGTGATCGCGCCCGTCAGCGACTACGTGGGCTATGCCAACCCGAACAAAGACGCCACGCCCCTGATGGACCCCAAGGTCAGTGGCAACCCGGGCATCTACCCCGGTGACGACGTGATCAACCACACCTTTGTCTCCGCCGACCTGCCGGAAAACATCCAGCGCCTGATGACCCGGGAATGGAACCGCATCAAGTCCGGCCAATGAATCGAAGAGTCCCTGCCATGTTGAAATTTTCTGCTCACGAGTATCCCTATCCATCGCAACGCCAGAGCGTGTTCGCCAGGCGCGGCATGGTTGCGGCTTCCCAACCTTTGGCCGCCCAGGCCGGCATCGAGATCATGCAAAAGGGCGGCAACGCCATCGATGCGGCCATCGCCACGGCGGCCGCGTTGACCGTGGTGGAGCCCACCGGCTGTGGCCTGGGGGGCGATGCGTTTGCCTTGGTCTGGTGCAAGGGCCAGCTGCATGGTTTGAATGGCAACGGCCACGCGCCGGCCGCCTTGAGTATCGAGGCGGTGAAAGCGGCGGGGCACGACCAGATGCCGCTGTATGGCTGGACGCCGGTCACTGTGCCCGGCTGCCCATCGGCCTGGGCCGAGCTGTCCCAGCGCTTCGGCCAGTTGCCGTTTGCCGAGTTGCTGCAACCGGCCATCCGCCTGGCGCGTGACGGGTTCCCGCTGTCGCCGGTGATCGCCCAGCTGTGGCAGGCCGCGCTGGATGAGTTCAGCCCCCACCGTGACCCGGCCCTGGATGCCTGGTTCGACACCTTCCTGATGGACGGCCGCGCACCTCGCGCCGGGGAGATATTCCGCAACCCGGCCCAGGCCCGCACCCTCGAAGAACTCGCCGCCACCCGTTGCGAAAGCCTGTATCGCGGCGCCCTGGCCGAACGCCTGGACGCCCATTCGCGTGCCAGTGGCGGCTACCTGCGGGCCAGCGACCTCAAGGACTACCGCGCCCAGTGGGTGGACCCGATCCACATCAATTATCGGGGCGTGGATGTGTGGGAAATTCCCCCGAGCGGCCAAGGCCTGGTGGCGTTGATGGCGCTCAAGATCCTCGAAGGTTTCAGCTTCGATCACCGCGACAGCCAGCAGACCTGGCACCGCCAGTTGGAGGCCATGAAGCTTGCCTACAGCGACGGTCTGCACTACATCACCGACCCGCTGCACATGCGCGTGGCCGTGGCGGATTTGCTCAGTGATGATTACAGCCGCCGGCGCCGCGCCCAGATCGGCGAGCACGCCCAGCCGCCCAAACCTGGCGACCCCCATGCCAGTGGTACGGTGTACCTGGCCACGGCCGACGCCGAGGGCAACATGGTTTCGTTCATCCAGAGCAACTACCACGGCTTCGGTTCCGGCGTGGTGCTGCCTGACAGCGGCATTGCCCTACAGAACCGAGGGCAGGAATTCAGCCTCGATCCGGCCCATGCCAACTGCCTGGCGCCGGGCAAGAAAACCTTCCACACCATCATCCCCGGCTTCCTCACCAAAGACGGCCAGGCCCTCGGCCCGTTTGGCGTGATGGGCGGCTACATGCAGCCGCAGGGGCATGTGCAGATGGTGATGAACCTGGTGGATTTCGGCCTCAACCCGCAAGCCGCGCTGGATGCACCGCGCTGGCAATGGCTGGGCGACATGAAGGTCGGCATCGAACAGGGCGCCTCCCGCGACCTCGCCAACGCCCTGGCGCGGCGCGGCCACAAGGTGCAGATCGACAGTGACCTCACCGACTACGGCCGCGGTCAGATCATCCTGCGCGACCCGGTCAGCGGAGTGCTGTGCGGCGGCACCGAACCTCGCACAGATTCCCATATCGCGGTGTGGTAACCCGGCTCCAACCTTCACCGGCGCCGCGGTTCACCCTGACACACCGCGGCACGGGGCAAGCCCGCTCACTACAGATTCTGGGGGATTCACAGATTTTGGGGAGGCCTTGATAAAATAATTGAACAAGCCTGTCCCTTTTTTTGCCGTCACCGGTCATTCCAGGTAAGTGAACAAAATCGAGAGCTTCCTCCAATGCCCGTTGTCCGTCCCTTGCTCAAGTTGAGCCTGCTGCTGAGCCTCAGCGCCAGCCCGTTCTTCGCCGCCGTCAGCTATGCCGAAGACACCACAACCCGCCGCAGCTACCAGGTGCCGGCCGGCAGCCTGAGCGCGGCGCTTACCCGTTTTGCCGGTTTGGCGGGGGTCAACCTGTCGGTAGACCCTGCATTGGTCAGCGGGCGCACCAGCAGCGGTTTATCGGGCGAGTTCGGGGTGGAGGAGGGCTTTGCCCGCCTGCTGCAAGGCTCCGGCCTGCAACTGCAATCGATGGGCGCGCAGGCCTACATGCTGGTGCCGGCGCCGGACGGCAGTACGTTGGAGCTCGCACCAACCTCGATTCTCGGCACCACCGGCCTGTACGACGGCGATACCTACGCCGGTGGCCAGGTGGCGCGTCGCACTGCGCAGGGCATGCTCGGTACGCGGGACTTCATGGAGACCCCGTTCAGCATCACCACCTACACCGCCGAAGCGGTGAAAAACCAACAGGCCCGCACCCTGGGCGACCTGATCGCCGCCGACCCGTCGGTACGCGCCACCAACCCGGCCGGTGGGCGTTACGAGCAGTTCACCATTCGCGGCTTCAGCCTGTTCAACAGTGATGTGGCCTACAACGGTCTCTACGGCGTGCTGCCCACCTACACCATCGACATGGAAATGGCCGACCGCGTCGACATCCTCAAAGGCCCCAGCCAATTGATCAACGGCATCTCGCCAAGGGGCAGCGTGGGCGGCGGGATCAACGTGGTGCCCAAGCGCGCCACCGACAAGGACATCAACTCGTTCACCGGCACCTGGGCCTCCGAAAGCCAGGCGGGCGGGGCGGTGGACGTGGGGCGGCGCTTTGGTGAAGACAATAAATTCGGTATCCGCTTCAACGGCGTGAAACAGGCGGGCGACACCGACTGGGATCACCAGAGCGTCGACCGCGAAATGGCCGTGCTGGGCCTGGATTTCCGTGGCGAGCGCCTGCGCCTTTCCACCGACATCGGCCACACCGAGCGCGACACTGACGCGCCCCAGGAGCGTGTCCAGGTCGCGGCTGCCGCACCGGTGCCCAGCGCCAACGATGTGCGCCATAACTATGCGCAAGCCTGGAGCAAGGCGCGCACCAAGGACACCTTCGGTACGTTCAACGCTGAATATGATGTGAGCGATGACGTGATGCTGTACGGCGGTATCGGCTTACGCAAAAGCAACCACGACTTCCTGCGTCATGCGGTCTCCGTCAGCAATGCGGCAGGTGATTTCAGCGTGCTGCCGCGTGACTTCACCCGCGATGAAAACGTGCGCACCTACACGGCTGGCGTGCGCAACTGGTTCCACACCGGGCCAGTGAGCCACGAGGTCAACCTGGCCGCCAGCTACTTCGACATGGACTTCACCAACGGCGGCGCACGTTATGCCGCCGCGCCGAGCAACCTCTACAACCCCGTGCAAACCCCGACCCCGTCCAGGGCGACACGCCAGGACGCCAAGGTCTACACCGAAAACAAGTTCAGTGGCGTGGCCTTGTCCGACACCTTGGGCTTCTTCGACGACCGCCTGTTGCTCACCCTGGGCGCGCGTTGGCAGCGGGTCAAGGTGGATGACTGGAGCGATGGCATCAAGGGCGACACCGCCTACGACGAAGAAAAAGTCTCGCCGTCGGGCGGGCTGCTGTTCAAGGCCACCGACAAGCTGTCGCTGTACGCCAACTACATGGAAGGCTTGAGCCAGGGCAAGATCGCGCCGTCCACCTCGATCAACGAAGACCAGATCTTCCCGCCCTTCATCAGCCGCCAGGTGGAAGTGGGCGCCAAGTACGACGCCGGCGCCTTCGCGGTCACGGCCGCCGTGTTCCGCATCAGGCAGCCAGCCTATGAAACCAACGCCACCACGCGGGTGTTCGGTCCCAATGGCAAGCGCCAGAACACCGGGGCGGAACTGAGCGTGTTCGGCGAACCGCTCAAGGGTGTGCGCTTGCTCGGCGGTGTGATGTACATCGACAGCAAACTCCAAGACACCACCAACGGCACCTGGGACGGCAACCGCGCCCCGGCCACGCCCAAATACAACGTCAACCTGGGCGCCGAGTGGGATGTGCCGGGGCTGGAAGGCCTGACCCTGACCAGCCGTGGCATTTACTCCAGCTCGCAGTACCTGGACCAGTCCAACGTCAAGGAAATCGACGCCTGGAACCGCCTCGACGTGGGCGCGCGCTACGCCTTCAAAGTGGACGACAAACACGTGACCCTGCGCGCGAACGTGGAGAACGTCGCCGATAAACGCTACTGGAGCTCGGCCGGCGCCTCGGATGACAGCGAACCGGGGCTCACCTTGTCTACCCCGCGCACCTACCTGCTTTCCGCCACGGTCGACTTCTAACCGCTGATCCTGATGCATGTGGGCTTGTGTGGGAGCTGGCTTGCCTGCGATGGCATCACCTTGGTACATCTGACACCCCGAGGCGCCTGCATCGCAGGCAAGCCAGCTCCCACAGAAAGCTCACCCAATGCCCGATGGGCGGCGCCAATGAGAATGTTTTTTGATTGCGCCGCCACGATATGGAATAGTACCCGCCGTTTTCCCCGGCCCGTCTAGCCGGGGTGTTTTAACGCCGAGGACCTTGCCATGCGACTGTTGCGCTCCATCCCGACCCTTGCCGCCTGCCTCCTGGCGTTGTCTTCAAGCGTACTGAACGCTGCCCCCATCGACCTCAATGACGGCCAGCACACCGTGCATCTGCCCGACGCGCCCAAGCGCGTGGTGGTGCTGGAGTTCTCCTTTCTCGACAGCCTCGCCGCCGTCGATGTGACCCCGGTAGGCGCCGCCGATGATGGTGATGCCAATCGCGTATTGCCCCGCGTGCGCCAGGCCATCGGCCAATGGAAATCCGTGGGCCTGCGCTCGCAGCCGAGCATCGAGGAAATCGCGCGGCTCAAGCCGGACCTGATCGTCGCCGACCTCAACCGTCACCAGGCGTTGTACAGCGACCTGTCGAGCATCGCACCCACCTTGTTACTGCCGTCACGCGGGGAAGATTACGAGGGCAGCCTCAAGTCCGCCGAACTGATCGGCAAGGCCCTGGGCAGGAGCCCGCAGATGGAAGCGCGAATCCAGCAGAACCGTGCAAACCTCAAGGCCATTGCCCAGCAGATTCCCGCCGGCGCCAGCGTGTTGTTCGGCGTTGCCCGTGAAGACAGCTTCTCCGTGCACGGCCCGGACTCCTACGCCGGCAGCGTGCTGCAAGCCATCGGGCTGAAAGTGCCGTCGGTACGCACCAACGCCTCGCCCACCGAGTTCGTCAGCCTGGAACAACTGCTGGCGCTGGACCCGGGCTGGCTGCTGGTCGGCCATTACCGCCGCCCCAGCATCGTCGACACCTGGAGCAAACAACCCTTGTGGCAAGTGCTCGGTGCGGTTCGCAACAAGCACGTAGCTGAAGTGGACGGCGACAGCTGGGCGCGTAATCGGGGCGTGCTGGCCTCCGAGCAGATTGCTGAAGATGCGCTGGCGATTCTCAAGGGCGGCAACGCCGTATTGAGCCAATAACCGTGCAGCGTAGTCTCGCCGCCCTCGGCATTGTGCTGCTGGGGGTCCTGTTGTTCTGGTACTCGCTGTACAGCTGGTCGCCGTTCGTGATCACCCCGGCAGATGCCTGGAATGGCCTGGTGCACCAGGGCAGCGTGGGCGGCAACATGGCCTACATTGTCGCCCAGTTACGGGTGCCGCGTGCGGTGTGCGCAGCGTTGGTCGGCGCCTGCCTGGGCCTGGCCGGCGCGCTGATGCAGGGCATTACCCGCAACCGCCTGGCTTCGCCGTCGTTGTTTGGCGTGACGGCCGGCGCGGCGCTCGGCTTGGCGCTGTTTTCCACCGGCCTGGTGGCGCTGCCGTTTGCCGGTGGCGCGCTGTTGATGACCTGCGTGGGCGGTGCACTGGCCTGGATCACCGTGTTCAGCCTGGGCGGTGCGTGGTCGCCGGCCACGGCGCAAGGGCGGCTGGTATTGGCCGGCGTCGCGGTCGCCGCGTTATGTGCGGCATTGACTCGCCTCACGGTGATCCTGGTCGAAGCCCAGGCGCAAAGCGTGCTCAACTGGCTGGCCGGTTCCCTGGCCAATGTGGGTGCCGCACAGGTGCAATTGCTCTGGCCGTGCACCCTGATCGGTGGCCTGTGGGCGCTGTGGTGCGCGCCGCGCTTGAACCTGATCAACCTCGGCGAAGACGCCGCTCGCTCCCTGGGGGTCGGCATCGCCAGCCTGCGCCTGCAGGTGTTTGTCGCCAGCCTGTTGCTGGTGGGCGCGAGTGTCTGCGCGGTGGGGCCGATCGGCTTTGTCGGTTTGATTGCGCCGAACATCATTCGCCAGTTCCTGGGCAACGACTACCGCTGGCTGATCCCCCTGAGTGCCGCCTTGGGCGCGGTGATCGTGCTGGGCGCCGACCTGCTCAGCCGCGCCGTGGCGTTCCCGGTGGAAACCCCGGCCGGCGTGGTCACTGCGCTGATCGGTGCACCGTTCTTCCTGTTTCTTGCCAGGCGCACCCTATGATCCGCCCTCGATTGCGCCTGTGGCTGCTGCTCACCTTGTTGCTGCTGGCGACCTTTATCAGCCTTAGCGCCGGTACCTTGTGGCTCAAGCCCGCCACCGTGCTGGAGCGCCTGTTGGCCCACGATGCCCTCGACTTCGAAGTGTGGAACCACCGCCTGCCGCGCAGCCTGATCGCGATCCTCGCCGGTGCCGCCTTCGGCCTGGCCGGGGCGATTGTGCAGGGCGTGATCCGTAACCCGCTGGCCTCGCCGGAAATCCTCGGCGTGACCCAGGGCGCAGGCCTGGCGCTGACCGTGGCGATCATCAGTTGGCCGCACTTGCCGATTGCCTGGTTGCCGCTGGTGGCCTGCCTGGGCGGTGCCGGTGGTGCGTTACTGCTGGCGCTGTACAACACCGGCGTGAGTTTTTCCGGCGTGCGTTTTGCGCTGTCCGGGGTGGCGATTGCGGTGACCTTGTCCAGCGTCACCGAGTTTCTGATCCTGTCCCACCCGCTGGACATCAACACCGCCTTGCTCGCCCTCACCGGCAGCCTGTGGAGCCGCAACTGGCACCATGTGGCGCTGGTGTTGCCGTTCCTGCTGCTGATCCCGCTGGGCCTGTGCCTGGCCAAGCCGCTGAACCTGATCGCCCTGGGCGATGAAGCGGCCCATAGCCTGGGCACAGCGTTACGGCGTACGCGCTGGCTGGCGATGGCCTGCGCGGTGCTGCTCACCAGCCTCGGTGTCGGCGTGATCGGGCCAATCGGCTTTATCGGCCTGGTCGCGCCGCATATGGCGCGGCGCCTGGTGGGCGGGCATCACCAGTGGCTGTTGCCCGCCGCGATGCTGATTGGCGCGCTGCTGCTGGTGCTGGCCGACACGCTGGGGCGCACGTTGATTGCGCCCAGTGAAATCCCCGCCGGGGTGCTCACAGCGGTGATCGGCGCGCCGTATTTTCTTTGGTTGCTGGCACGGTTCAAGGGCTGATCCCATGAGTATTCTTCAAGCACGACAGCTCGACATCGGCTACGGCGACACCCGCATTGTGCAAGGTCTGTCGTTCACGCCGCCCGCCGGAAAAGTCACCGCGCTGATCGGCCCCAATGGTTGCGGCAAGTCCACCTTGCTCAAGACGTTCGCACGCATCCTCAAGCCGAGCGCGGGCGAACTGACCCTGGACGGCCAGGCCTACGCCAGCCTGTCCGCCCGCCAGTTGGCGCAGCAGATCGCCTTTTTGCCGCAAGTGCTGCCGGTGCCCGAAGGGGTCAGCGTGCGCCAGTTGGTTGCCTATGGCCGCAGCCCGCATAACTCATTGTGGGGGCGCTTGAGCGGCAGCGATCAGTCCCATGTGACACAGGCCATGCAACGCCTGGAACTGGACGTTTTGGCCGACCGAGCGCTGGCGGACTTGTCCGGCGGCCAGCGCCAACGTGCCTGGCTCGCCATGGTGCTGGCGCAAAACGCGCCGGTGGTGTTGCTGGATGAACCCACCACCTACCTCGACATCAGCCATCAGGTTGAGCTGTTGGACCTGATGGGGGAGTTGGCCGCCGAGGGCAAGACCGTGATCACCGTGCTGCACGACATCAACCAGGCCTGCCGTTATGCCGACCACCTGGCCGTGATGCATGGCGGTCGCCTGGTGGCCGATGGCGCCCCGGCTGCGGTCATCAGTGTTGGATTGATGCGCCAGGTATTCGATGTGCAAGTACAAATCATCAATGAACCAGTGGCTGGCACGCCCATGTGCCTGATAGAAAAGAGCGCCCGTTAATTGTTATTGCCGCCCTGACTTCCCCAACTAATAAAAACCTGTAGTGAGCGGGCTTGCCCCGCGCCGCGGTGTGCCAGGAAAAGTTGAGGCATCAGGTCTCCCGCAGCACAGCCCAAGCCCAAAAACCACAAGGCCTGCGCCAGCACTGTCACGGAAATCCGGGACAGATGATGGCCATTCATTTCAGTTTGTTTCCCCATCTCAGGAACTAGCGTTGCAACTTCCAGTCGATTAACCCGGCCAACTTTGTCTCCGGGCGTGGCTAACTAATGGCACTTATCAGTAGTTCCAAATAGCCATACTTTCTCGCAACCAGACACCCAACATTATGTCGTCAGCCCTTATCGATGCCTGCCATATGCAGATACCGCACACAGACCAAGTGTGCGCGTGGCTGAGGCAGCACGCTGGGTTGAAAACCGTTGATCTGGAACGTGCCCAGCGCCTGTCCACAGATGCCAGCGACCTGCTGGGCCTGCTCACGCGCCTGGGCCTGGTCTCCGAGATCGAACTGGCCAGCGCCTGGGCCCACCTGCTGAACGCGCCGCTATTGTTGGCGGATACCGCGCCCCCGGTGCTCGACCCATTGCCGCCACTCACCGAACGCTTCATGCGCCACTACCAAGTGGTGCCCATGGGCTGGAGTGCAGCCGGCCTGCACGTTCTGGCCGCTCACCCGGCCCAGCACTATGCCTTCCAGGCGTTGGCCTACGCCTGCCAGGTGCCGGTGTGGCTGGCCGTCGGCCCGCGCACCGAAGTCGACACGCTGATCGAACGCTATTACGGCCAGGGCCGTTCGGCCATGGGCACGCTGATCGAAAACCTCGATGAGCGCAGCGGTGCGCTGGAAGACATCGAACACCTCAAGGACATGGCCTCCGAAGCCCCGGTGATTCGCCTGGTCAACCTGATCCTTCAACGCGCCGTGGAACAGCGCGCCTCAGACATCCACATCGAACCCTTCGAAAATCAGCTCAAGGTGCGCTACCGCATCGACGGCGTGCTGCACGAGGCCGAGGCGCCACCGGCCAGCTCGTCGGCGGCAGTGATCTCGCGGGTGAAGATCATGGCGCGCCTGGACATTGCCGAACGCCGGCTGCCCCAGGACGGGCGCATCATGTTGCGCATCCAGGGCAAGGCGCTGGACCTGCGGGTGTCCACCGTGCCCACCAGTTTTGGCGAGTCGGTGGTGATGCGCCTGCTTGATCGCCAGACCGTGCAGTTCGATTTCCAGCACCTGGGTTTCGACGGCCAGCGCCTGGCGGCCTTCCTCGACTTGCTGGAACGGCCCCACGGCATTCTGCTGGTGACCGGGCCCACCGGCTCTGGCAAGACCACCACGCTGTACACCGCGTTGTCGCGGCTCAACACCGCCGAGCGCAAGATCATCACCGTGGAAGACCCGGTGGAATACCAGCTCGAAGGCATCAACCAGATCCAGGTCAAGCCCGCCATCGGCCTGGATTTCGCCGGGGCGTTGCGTTCCATCGTGCGCCAGGACCCGGACGTGATCATGATCGGCGAGATCCGCGACCTGGAAACCTGCCGCATCGCCATCCAGTCTTCCCTCACCGGCCACCTGGTGCTCTCCACCCTGCACACCAACAGCGCCGCGGCCAGCATTACCCGCCTGCTCGACATGGGCGTCGAAAGCTACCTGATCGCGTCGACCGTCAGCGGCATCCTCGCGCAACGCCTGGTGCGACGCCTGGACCCGGCCACGCGCACAGCATTCGAAGCGCCCCCGGAGTTGATCGCAGAACACGGCCTGGACCGCTTGACCGACACGCGCCCGATCCTGCTTTACCGGGGCCGTTATGAAGGCCGCAGCGCCCTCACTGAATTGCTGGTGATGAACGACGAATTGCGCAGCCTGCTGATGCGTCACGCCGACGCCGCCACCCTGGAGCAGGCCGCGCGCCGCGCCGGTTTGCGCACCTTGCATGAAGAAGGTTTGCGCCAGGCGCTGGCAGGCATCACGTCACTGGAAGAAGTGTTGCGCGTCACCCGGGGAGAGGGCGCGTGAGCCTGTTCAAGTTCCGTGCCCTGGACAGCCAGGGCGCTGCCCACAACGGCACGCTTGAAGCCAAGGACCAGGCTGCCGCTGTTGCCCTCTTGCACAAGCGTGGCCTGCTGTTGTTGCAGATCGAGTCGGCGGGCGGCCTCAGGTCGAACGCGACGCGCGGGCGGTTGAAGGGCGCGGCACTGGTGAGTTTCACCCAGCAGCTGGCAACGCTGCTGGGCGCCGGCCAGCCCCTTGAGCGCTCGCTGGGCCTGCTGCTCAAGCAGCCCGGCCAGCCGCAGGTGCGGGCGTTGATTGAGCGCATCCGCGATCACGTCAAGGCCGGCAAACCGTTGTCGATTGCGCTGGAAGAGGAGGGTAGCTGCTTCTCGCCGCTGTACCTGAGCATGGTGCGCGCCGGTGAAGCCGGTGGTGCGCTGGAAGGCACCTTGCGCCAGCTCGGCGACTACTTGGAACGCAGCCAGTTGCTGCGCGGCGAGGTCATCAATGCGCTGATCTATCCGGCGTTTTTGGTGGTGGGAGTACTGGGTTCCCTGGCGCTGTTGCTGGCGTATGTGGTGCCGCAGTTCGTGCCGATTTTCGAGGACCTCGGTGTACCGATTCCACTGATCACCGAGGCGATCCTTGCACTCGGCGAGTTCCTCGGCCGCTATGGCTGGGCGGTGTTGGCGGGGTTGCTGGTGGCTGCCTGGGGGCTCGCCGCTCGCCTGCGCGATCCCCGGCACCGGGAAGCCTTCGACCGACGCCTGCTCGGTGTGCGCGTGATTGGCCCGCTGTTGCAACGGGTCGAAGCCGCCCGGTTGGCGCGCACCCTCGGCACCCTGCTGAGCAACGGGGTGGCGTTGCTGCAAGCCCTGGTGATTGCCCGGCAAGTCTGCAGCAACCGCGCGTTGCAGGCGCAAGTCGCGGTCGCGGCCGAGTCGGTCAAGGGCGGCGGCACCCTGGGCGCCGCCTTTGGCACTCAACCCCTGTTGCCCGACCTGGCCCTGCAAATGATTGACGTCGGCGAACAGGCCGGGGAACTGGACAGCATGTTGCTCAAGGTCGCCGACATCTTCGACGTCGAAGCCAAGCGCGGTATTGACCGCCTGCTCGCCGCCCTGGTGCCGTCGCTGACCGTGGTCATGGCCGTGCTGGTGGCGGTGATCATGCTCGCGATCATGCTGCCGCTGATGAGCCTCACCAGCCATTTATGAAGGAGCAGACCCCATGAAAACCTCACGCCGCCAAGGCGGTTTTACCTTGCTCGAAATGCTCGCGGTGATCGTGCTGCTGGGCATCGTCGCGACCATTGTGGTGCGCCAGGTTGGCGGCAATGTGGACAAGGGCAAGTACGGCGCCGGCAAGGCCCAGCTCGCCAGCCTGAGCATGAAGATCGACAGCTATGCGCTGGACGTCGGCTCGCCGCCCGGCACCCTGCAACAGCTGGTGGACAAGCCCGGTGGCTACGCCAAGCCTTCGGACCTCAAGGACCCCTTCGGGCATGCCTTCGGCTATCGCTTCCCCGGTGAGCATGGGCCTTTCGACCTGATTTTCTACGGCCGTGACGGCCAGCCCGGTGGCGAAGGCTACAACGCCGACCTGGGCAACTGGGAATAACCGGCCCATGGCCCAGCGCGGCTTTACCTTGCTGGAGATGCTGGTGGTCATCCTGTTGATCAGCCTCGCCGCCAGCTTGCTTGGCCTGGGTGTGCGCCAGGGGCTGCAGGTCGCCAAGGAACGCCGTGCCGTCGGGCAGATGGTGGAGGCGTTGCGTGCCACACGGGCCGGGGCAATTATTGGCGGCCAAGCGGCGCGCACCGAATTTGACCTGCACGCCAGGACATTCCAGGCGCCGGGGCGTACGGCCCAGCAATGGCCCGAGCCGTTGCAGGTGACCTTGCACACGGCCGAACAGGTGGGGCCGGCTGTCGAGTTCTACCCCGACGGCAGCTCCACCGGGGGCAACCTGCTGCTGGCCAGCGGCACCCGGCGTTGGCGCATCGATGTCGGCTGGCTCACCGGCAGCGTGCAGTCAAAGGCCCTGCCATGAAGCGCCAGGCCGGTTTCACCCTGCTGGAAATGCTCGCTGCGCTGACGCTGATGGCGGTGTGCAGCAGCGTGTTGCTGGTGGCGTTCGGGCAGAGTGCGCGTTCGCTGTCCCAGGTGGCCCACAGTGATCGGCTCACGCACGCCGCGCTGTCGATTTTTGATCAGGAGGCGGCGGGGCGCTTGAGTGTCGGCGTTCGCCAGGGCGAGTTGGATGGCATTCACTGGCAACTGAACTGCACCCGCCAGCAACCCCAGGTGTTTCGCCTCGATTTGAGCCTTCGCGAGGGCTCGCACCAGGCGCGTTTCAGCACCTTGAAGGCACGCCTGTGAAACACCGCGAGCAAGGCTTCACGCTGCTGGAAATCCTGGTGGTGCTCAGCCTGCTCGCCGTGTTGCTGGTGCTGGTGGGCGGGGCATTACTGGGGGCTAATCGCGCGGTGTCCAAGGCCCAGCGCTACACGGTGAACCTGGACGAGGTGCGCGCTGCCCAGCGGTTCTTGCGCACGGCAATCGGCGAAGCGCTGCCGTTGAGCGGGGTAGACCACGCGGCTGCAACGGAAGGTTTTTTTGTCGGTGCACCCGAGCATTTGCAGTTCGTCTCGACCTTGCCCGGGGTGCTGGGTGGCGGGATTCAGCGTTTCACCGTGCAACGCGTCGAGAGGGATTTGCAGGTGGGTTTCTCCGACCGCGAACCTCAGGTGTTGCTTCACGATCTAGACGGCCTGCAATTGAGTTATCGCGGCATCTCCCCGTTGGGGCAGGCCACCGGCTGGCTCAATGAGTGGCCGTGGCCCAGGCGCTTGCCTGACGCGGTGCGTATCGCTGCTCAGCTCAACGGGCCGGTGCCGTGGGTTACTCAAGTGATTGCGCTGCGCTTGAACCTGGCCAGCGGGGCGGCGGGAGAATGAAGTGTCAACGCGGTGCAGCCCTGCTGCTGGTGCTGTGGGTGCTGGCGTTGCTCAGTGTGTTGCTGGGCGGGCTGGTGGGCTGGGTGCAGCTGGAGAGCCGCCAGGCGCTGTGGTTTCGTCAACATACCCAGACTGTCCTGGCCGCCGAAGCCGGTATCGCGTTGGCCATGACTGACCCGCGCCGGGTGGTCGACGGACGTCAGATTGCCCTGACGTTCGATGACGCCCACCTGCACGTCAGCCTGCGCAGCGAGCGCGGTAAGTTGTACCTGGTCAACGCCGAGGCGGATGACTTCATGCGCCTGGCCCTGGCGTGCGGGGCCAGCCAGGCCCAGGCGAGCGCGTTGGCCAAGGCCCTCGAAACCCGACGCAACCAGGGCTTGGCGCCGTTCCGCGTACTGGAAGAAGTGCGCCAGCTGCCGGGCATGACGCAAGCGCTCTACAGCCAACTACTGCCCGAAATCACCTTGTGGAGCGACCTGGATCGCCCCGACGCCGCTTTTGCCAGCCCGCTGATGCGCAAGGCCCTCAACCTGCCGCAACAGAAGGCCGAGGGCGCCGACCCTGGCCTGGTGTTGCAGGTCGACAGCCGCGCTGAGCGCCCGGGCGGGTATCAGGCGCGCGTGCAAGCCACCGTTTTATTGAGCCCATCGGAGGACAGCGCACAACCCTACCGGGTGGTGCGGTGGCAAGAATGAATCGACTGGAACCCATCGCCCGGCATTGGCGCGGCAGCCTGTTGCAACAGGGCTGGCGCCTGTGGCTGGCTGAATTACGCGCCTGTGTGCCGGGCTGGCTGGCCCTTCACGAGCCGCCCGAGCAGCGTCATCACTGGCCGTTGAGCGAGCCGGTTGCGCCGGGCAACACGCGCCAGGTGCTGGTGTTGGCCACCGACGCCGTGTTGCTGCAAACCGTGCAGTTGCCCCTGGCGGCGTCGCGCAACCTCACCGCCGTGGTGGGCTATGAGCTGGACCGCTACACCCCGTTCAACGCCGATCAGCTGTACTTCGTTGCGCAGCCGTTGCGCCGCACACCCGCCCACCTGGAGGTGCGGCTGGTGGCGATCCTGCGCGAGCACCTCGACCGGATTCTCGCCGATTGCACTGCCCTTGGCCTGCAGCCCCACCGCGTGGAAGTGGGCGACCTCGGTGTCGACTTGTTGCCCGCGCCGTTGCGACCGCGCCAGCACCCACCGGGCAAGGGCTTGCAACGCAGCCTGCCGTGGCTGTGCGGGGCCTTGCTGATCGCGGCGATGCTGCTGTGGCTCAACGACCGCCAGCGTGTGCTCGACGTCATGCAGGCCAGTGTCCAGCAACAGAAAACCCAGGTCGCCGAGGTGCACGCCCTGCGCCAGCAATTGCTCAACACCCGGGGTGCAGCGCAGTACCTCACCCGCCGCAAACTGGCGCAGCCCCCGCTGGCCGCGCTGCTTAATGACCTGACCACCTGCCTGCCGGCCGACACCTGGATCGACCAGTTGGACGTGAAAGACGGAGAAGTCTCGTTCTCTGGGCAAAGCGCCAAGGCCAGTGGCCTGATCACGCGGATCAAGGGCTGTCATCGCCTGGAAAACGCCCAGTTCGAAGGGGTGATTCAACCGGATGCGCGCACCGGCAAGGACCAGTTTGCCTTGCGTGCCCACCTGCGCCAGGAGGTGGCCGATGCGCCGACCCCTCACACCCCGTGAACGTCGCGGTTCGGCGTTGCTGATCCTGGCGCTGGTCGTGGGCGCTGCCTACTGGCTGTTGATCGACAGTTGGTTCGCCGGGCCGTTGCGCGAGATGGGCGAGCGCGCCGATCAGCTGCGCGAGCAGCAGCAACGCTATGCCGGCGTGCTGCGCCAGGGCGATGCGCTGCGCGAGCAATTGCAGCAGGCGCGCCAGGACCCGGCCAGCAGCACCAGCCTGTTGCCGGGAGACGATCCTGATGTGGTCGCCGCCGACTTGATGCAACGCCTCGCCGACCTGATCAACAGCTATGCCGACCTCGGCGGCGGCTGCCGCCTGACCCAGCGCAAACCCATCACCCCGGAGCAGGATGACGGCGAGCCGTATCGCCAGGTCAAGGTCAGCCTCACGCTGAACTGCGCTATCGAACCCCTGGAGGCGCTGTTGCATGAACTCGAATACCAGCCACCGTTTCTGTTCGTCGATGAGCTGCGTATCCGCCGCAGCCAGCAGGCCCCGGCCAGTGGCGGTGCGGGGCAGCTGGTGGTGCACCTGCTGGTGCGCGGTTACCTGCAACCGGCGCGGGTGACGCCATGACGAGCGTACTGCGCCCCCTGGAATGGGTCCTGCTCGGCCTGGCCGGGTTGCTGGGTGTGTTGATGGCGGTGATCCTCAGCAGCATCGGCGACGAACCGCAATGGCTGCCCGAACCCAGCGCCCCGGCCCAGCCTTCGAGCCGTGTGCAAACAGCCCCGAGTATCGCGCTGCAAGACCTGGCCGCCACTTGGCAAACCCCGCTGTTCAGCCCTGATCGCAGCCCAGACCGTGTAGTGGGCAAGGCCCAGGTGTCGAGCCTGGCCAACCTCACCCTCAGCGGGATCATGATCACCGGCAACCTGCAGATGGCGATGCTCAAACCGGCCAGTGGCCCGACTCTCACGGTGCGCCTGGGCCAGGCGCTGCCCAACGGCTGGCGCCTGGAACACCTCACCCCGCAATACGCCCGATTCAGCCTGGACGGCCGCACCCAGACCTTGAGCCTCTACGCCAAGCGCTTGCCGCCGCCGTCCAGCCGCCCCCCGATGACTTTGCCCCGCGAGCCTCTCCCTTGATCGATATGCGCACCTCAACGTTTTGCCTGGCCACCGCTCTTGCCTTGAGCGGCTGCGGCTCCTTTCCAGACCGTGCCGACCCGGATGAGGACCTGATGCACGAGGCCCTGCAGGGCACCGGCGCGCAACGCCCGCCGCTCGAGCAGTCGGTGGCCGAAAGCCCGCAGCCGTCGATAAAAACGCCGCCGCAGCGCCAGTTGATTCGCGGTAGTCAGCAGTTCGTGCGTGCACCCGGTGCGGCGCCGAGCGCACAGGAGGAGGGCGGCGACATCGTGTTCAACTTCGCCGACCAGCCCATCGAAGCGGTGATCAACAGCGTGATGGGCGACCTGCTGCACGAGAACTACAGCATCGCCCAGGGCGTGAAGGGCAGCGTGAGTTTTTCCACCTCCAAGCCGGTGAGCAAGCAGCAGGCACTGTCGATCCTCGAGACCCTGCTGTCCTGGACCGACAACGCCATGATCCGCCAGGGTTCGCGCTACGTGATCCTGCCGGCCAACGAGGCCGTGGCCGGCAAACTGGTGCCGCAGATGCGCGTGGCCCAGCCGCCCAGCGGGCTCTCGGCACGGTTGTTCCCGCTGCACTATATCTCGGCCACCGAGATGCAGAAACTGCTCAAGCCCTTCGCCCGTGAGAACGCATTCCTGCTGGTGGACCCGGCGCGCAATGTGTTGAGCCTAGCCGGTACACCGGAAGAGTTGGCCAATTATCAGGACACCATCGACACCTTTGACGTGGACTGGCTCAAAGGCATGTCGGTGGGCGTATTCGGCCTGCAACGCGCGTCGGTGGCCGAGTTGATGCCCGAGCTGCAACACTTGTTCGGCCCCGACAGCGGCATGCCCCTGGCGGGCATGCTGCGGTTCCTGCCGATCGAACGCACCAACTCGGTGGTGGCGATTTCGTCCCAGCCGCAGTACCTCAGTGAAGTGGGGGATTGGATTCGCACCATCGACGAAGGCGGCGGCAACGAGCCGCAGATGTATGTCTACGACGTGCGCAACATGAAGGCCGCCGATCTGGCCAAGTACCTGCGGCAGATCTACGGCACCGGCGCGATCAAGGACGACACGCCGGCCAAGGTGGCGCCGGGGTTGCGCACCACCACCCTGGCCTCGCCCGGCATGGGCGGCTTGCAGAACACACCACCGGTGGCGGATGAGCCCGAACCTGAGCCGGAAGAAAAGACCGTCGCCCCCAGCAGCGACCTTGAAGCCGGCACGCGGATTACCGCCCAACAGAGCAGCAACCAACTGCTGGTGCGCACACGCCCGGCACAGTGGAAGGAGATCGAAGCGGCAATCAAACGGCTCGACAACCCGCCGCTGCAGGTGCAGATCGAGACGCGCATTCTGGAAGTGAAACTGAGCGGTGAACTGGACTTGGGCGTGCAGTGGTACCTGGGGCGTCTCGCCGGCAATTCCGCCAGCACCACGGTGGCCAACGCCTCCGGCAGCCAGGGCGCACTGGGCGGTGGTGGGGCGGGGTTGGGGGCGACGGATTCGTTGTTCTATTCGTTTGTCAGCTCCAACCTGCAAGTGGCCCTGCATGCCCTGGAAAAGAACGGGCGCACCCAGGTGCTGTCGGCGCCGTCGCTGGTGGTGATGAACAACCAACCGGCGCAGATCCAGGTGGGGGACAACATTCCCATCAGCCAGACCACCGTGAATACCGGTGTGTCGGATACGACGTTGAGCAGTGTGGAGTATGTGCAGACGGGGGTGATCCTGGACGTGGTGCCGCGGATCAACCCGGGTGGGTTGGTGTACATGGACATCCAGCAGCAGGTCAGCGATGCGCAGGATACGGCGGCTAACAGCGACACGCCGGTGAACCCGCGGATCTCGACGCGCTCGGTGTCGACCCAGGTGGCGGTGCAGAGTGGGCAGACGGTGTTGCTGGGGGGGTTGATCAAGCAGGACAACGCCGAGGGGGTGAGTGCGGTGCCTTATTTGGGAAAGATCCCGGGGTTGCGCTGGTTGTTTGGGAGTACCAGCAAGTCCAAGGCACGCACGGAGTTGATTGTGTTAATTACGCCTCGGGTGGTGACCAACAGCGGGCAGGCGCGGGAGGTGACGGATGATTATCGGGAGCAGATGCGGTTGTTGCGGCCCTCTTTGGACCGGTAGATCGGGGGCATATCCGTTATCTGTGTGATGGCTGATATTGGTTCCGCTCTTACAGCGGGTCACTTTTGGAAAAGAGCCCGGAATGCCGGCCCAGCCAAAAGTAACCAAAAGGGCTCTTGCCCCAA
>NZ_JBWKRS010000036.1:0-74206 GCF_059419385.1 Pseudomonas sp. GW821-FHT05H12
CCCCCCCCCCCCCCCCCCCCCCCCCCCCCCCCCCCCCCCCCCCCCCCCCCCCCCCCCCCCCCCCCAGCTCCCACATTAAAGCAAAGCGGCTCTACGTGTGGCTTACAGAATGTAGCGCGACAGATCTTCGTTCTGCGCCAATTCGCCCAAGTGGCTGTTGACGTACTCAGCGTCGATCTTGATCACCTCGCCATTCTGCGCCCCAGCCAGGTCGCCGGCGCTGAAGGACACTTCCTCCAACAGACGCTCCAGCAGGGTGTGCAGGCGACGGGCCCCGATGTTCTCGGTCTTCTCGTTGACCTGCCAGGCGATCTCCGCCAGGCGCTTGATACCGTCTGCTTGGAACTCAATGCCCAGGCCTTCGGTTTTCAGCAGCTCACGGTATTGCTCGGTGAGCGACGCGTGCGGCTCGCTGAGGATGCGTTCGAAATCGCCCGGGGTCAGCGCCTTGAGTTCCACGCGGATCGGCAGGCGGCCTTGCAGCTCCGGCACCAGGTCGCTTGGCTTGCTCAGGTGGAAGGCACCCGAAGCAATAAACAGGATGTGATCGGTCTTGACCATGCCCAGCTTGGTGTTCACGGTGCAGCCTTCGATCAGCGGCAGCAAGTCGCGCTGTACGCCTTCGCGGGACACATCGACACCACCGGAGTTGCCGCGCTTGGCCACCTTGTCGATCTCGTCGATAAACACGATGCCGTGCTGCTCGACGGCTTCCAGGGCCTTGGCCTTGAGTTCTTCCTCATTGACCAGGCGCCCGGCTTCTTCGTCGCGCACCAGTTTCAGCGCGTCCTTCACCTTGAGCTTGCGGCTTTTCTTCTTGCCCTTGCCCATGTTGCTGAACAAATTTTGCAGCTGGCTGGTCATTTCTTCCATGCCAGGCGGTGCAGAAATATCGACGCTGGAGGCTTCGGAGACTTCGATCTCGATCTCTTTGTCGTCCAACTGGCCTTCACGCAGGCGCTTGCGGAACAGCTGACGGGTGTTGGAGTCCGAGGCCGGTGCGGCGTCTTCGTTGAAGCCCATGCGTGCCGGGGGCAGTAGGGCGTCGAGGATGCGCTCCTCGGCGGCGTCTTCGGCGCGGTGGCTGACCTTGGTCACTTCCTGTTCGCGCAGCATTTTCAAGGCCGCGTCGGCCAGATCACGAATGATCGACTCGACGTCACGGCCCACGTAGCCCACTTCGGTGAACTTGGTGGCTTCGACCTTGATGAACGGCGCGTTGGCCAGCTTGGCCAGGCGACGGGCAATCTCGGTTTTACCGACGCCGGTCGGGCCGATCATCAGGATGTTCTTGGGCGTCACTTCAACGCGCAGTTCTTCGGGCAATTGCATCCGGCGCCAGCGGTTACGCAGCGCAATGGCTACGGCGCGCTTGGCATCGTCCTGGCCGATGATATGGCGATTGAGTTCATGGACGATTTCGCGGGGAGTCATGGACATAGTAGTTGGCGGCCTCAAGCCGAATAAGCCTGGGGCTTACTCAGCGAGGTCCTGCTCCTCAATGGTCAGGTTGTGGTTGGTGAACACGCAGATATCGCCGGCAATGCCCAGGGCCGTCTCGACGATTTCACGGGCCGACAAATCGGTCTTTTTCAACAGTGCGCTGGCGGCTGCCTGGGCGTAGCCACCGCCGGAACCCATGGCGATCAGGCCGTGTTCGGGTTCCACCACATCGCCGTTGCCGGTGATGATCAGGGATGCGTCTTTGTTGGCGACGGCCAACATGGCTTCCAGGCGGCTGAGGGAGCGGTCGGTGCGCCATTCTTTGGCGAGTTCGACCGCGGCGCGAACGAGGTGGCCCTGGTGTTTTTCCAGCTGGCCTTCGAAACGCTCGAACAGGGTGAAGGCGTCGGCGGTGGCGCCGGCAAAGCCTGCGAGCACCTGGCCGTGGTACAGGCGACGCACTTTCTTGGCGTTGCCTTTCATCACGGTATTACCCAGGGAAACCTGGCCGTCGCCGCCCATGACGACTTTGCCGTGGCGACGTACTGAAACGATGGTGGTCAAGGGGAGAGTCTCCACGCAGCGGGGCGAAAATGCCCTGATGAAAACTCATATGGGGGTGGCGGGGGGGATTTCAACTGTAGGACATGTGTGCGGACGAGCGGTGTTTACAGGTCTTACACACTTTTGAGAACGCCCTAAACCAAATGTGGGAGCTGGCTTGCCTGCGATTACGGTGTGTCAGTCACTGAAAATATTGACTGTTACACCGTAATCGCAGGCAAGCCAGCTCCCACATTTTGTCCCGCGTTGAGCTTGTGTCAGCGGCTTTGGCGTTGTTGTAACAACAGGTTGCTAAAGCCGGCGCCGGCCAGTTGTTTCTGCGCCACGGTCAGCTGTTCACGGTTACTGAACGGCCCCACCAGCACGCGATACCAGGTCGCATCCTTCACCGTGCCGGACTCGACCGTCACGGCCTGGCCCAACAGAATGATCTGCGCACGCACGCGGTCCGCGTCCGCCTGTTTCGGGAACGAACCCGCCTGCAGGAAGAACTTGGTCACCGGCGCGGCCTTGGTAGTCGCCACCGGTGGCGGTGGCGGCGGGGTAATCCCGGCCAGCGCTGCCTGGGCGCGGGCGGTGTCGATTTTCGCGGCTTCGGCTGGCGTTACCGGCGTGGTCGGCACTTGTGGCGTCGGCAGGGTTTTCTCCGGCACGGCGTCAGGCGGCACGATCACTTCCGATTCCGGCAGCAGCGTGTAGAAGTCGTACTTCGGCTTCACCGGTGCGGTCGGGCTTGGCGCGGTCTTGTTGGCTTCGGCGATCTTCGTGGCCTTCTGCTGCTCTTGCTTGACCCGTTTGACGTCATCGCCCTTGCCCGGCTCCAGCTTCATCAGGATCACGACAAACGCACCGACCGCCAGGCCGATGGCCATCCACAACCAGCCTGGAATAGGCTTCTTCGCCGGGGCCTGGTAGCGGCTGGCGCCGCGCTTGGGTGCAGGTTTTTTCTTGGCAGCCAACTTACATACGCTCCAGAGTTTCCAGGCCCAACAGCTCCAGGCCTTGCTTGAGGGTCCGTCCAGCCAGTGCGGCGAGGCGCAGGCGACTTTGCTTCTGGGCTTCGTCGTCTGCGGTGAGGATCGGGCAGTTCTCGTAGAAACTGGAGAACAGGCCGGCGACTTCGTACAGGTAGGTGCACAGGATATGCGGCGTACCTTTCTCACCGACGCTGTTCAGCACTTCGCCGAATTGCGCCAGCTTGGCGGCCAGTTCCTGTTCGTGCGGGGCGTCCAGCACGATGTGGCCTTCCACTTCGCTGAAGTCCTTGCCCAGCTTGCGGAACACGCCGGCTACGCGGGTGTAGGCGTACAGCAGGTACGGCGCGGTGTTGCCTTCGAAGTTCAGCATCAGCTCGAAGTTGAAGCTGTAGTCGCTGGTGCGGTGCTTGGACAGGTCGGCGTATTTCACCGCGCCAATGCCCACCACGCGGGCAATGTTGCGCAGGTCGGCCTCGGCCAGCTCCGGGTTCTTTTCCTTCACCAGGTTGTAGGCGCGCTCCTGGGCTTCGGTCAGCAGGTCGATCAGCTTCACGGTGCCGCCGTCGCGGGTCTTGAACGGGCGGCCGTCGGCGCCGTTCATGGTGCCAAAGCCCATGTGCTCCATGTGCATCGGGTGGGTGATGAAGCCCGCACGACGGGCCACCTCGAACACCTGCTGGAAGTGCAGGGCCTGGCGCTGGTCGACGAAGTACAGGGCGCGGTCGGCCTTGAGTACGCCGCTGCGGTAGCGCACGGCCGCCAGGTCGGTGGTGGCGTAGAGGTAGCCGCCATCGGCCTTGACGATGATCACCGGCAGCGGCTCGCCGTCGGCGGTCTTGAATTCTTCGAGGAACACGCACTGCGCGCCGTTGCTCTCGACCAGCAGGCCCTTGGCCTTGAGGTCGTTGACCACATTGATCAGGTCATCGTTGTAGGCGCTTTCGCCCATCACGTCGGCCATGGTCAGCTTGACGTTGAGCAACTCGTAGATTTCCTGGCAGTGGGACAGGGAGATCTCACGGAAGCGGTTCCACAGTGCCAGGCACTCTTCGTCACCGGCTTGCAGCTTGACCACCAGGCCACGGGCGCGGTCGGCGAATTCTTCGGATTCGTCAAAACGCTTCTTGGCGGCGCGGTAGAAGTTCTCCAGGTCCGACAGCTCGTTGCTGGTGATCGGGTTTTCCTGCAGGTACGCCATCAGCATGCCGAACTGGGTGCCCCAGTCGCCCACGTGGTTCTGGCGGATCACGGTGTCGCCGAGAAACTCGAGCACACGGGCCACGCCGTCGCCAATGATGGTGGAGCGCAGGTGGCCCACGTGCATCTCTTTGGCCAGGTTGGGGGCCGACAGGTCAATGGCTACTCGTTCCAGCGGGCCAGCCTTGCGCACGCCGATCTTGGCATCGGCCAGGGCCGCGTCCAGGCGCGAAGCCAGAGCCTGGGTGTTCTGGAAGAAGTTGATGAAGCCCGGGCCTGCGATTTCGGCCTTGGTGACGCTTTCGTCAGCCGGCAGGGCGGCGATGAGTTTTTCCGCCAGGTCACGCGGCTTCATGCCGGCCGGCTTGGCCAGCATCATCGCGATGTTGCTGGCGAAGTCACCGTGGGTCTTGTCGCGGGTGTTCTCCACCTGGATCGCCGGCGTCAGGCCTTCAGGCAACACACCTTCGTTGATGAGTTGGGTGAGGGCTTGTTGGATCAGCTGGCGAATGGTGTCTTTCATGGTGTTCTCTTTCGACCGCAAGCGGCGGCGCGCGATGCGCAGGTGGAAAAACTGGGCATTATCCGTGGCGAGGGCGGGCTTGCCAACCGTTCAGACGGGTTGACGGACCTGCGGGCCTCATCGCGGGCAAGCCCGCTCCCACATTTAACGGTGCACACATTTCAAAATGTGGGAGCTGGCTTGCCTGCGATAACGGAATTTCTATCAATACAAATCTACGGGATCGACATCCAACGACCATCGCACTTGCCGGCCGCTGGGCATTTGCTCCAGGGCAAGCAACCAGCTACTTAATAGCCGATGCAATGGCGCGCGGGACGTTGCCTGCAAGAGTAGCTGAGCACGATAGCGCCCGGCGCGGCGTTCCATGGGGGCGGGCACGGGGCCGAGCAGTTCGATGCCCGTCAGGCCCAGCTCGCCCAGCAAACCCTCGGCGGCGCTGCACGCCTCATCGAGGAAACCTTCTGCCTGCCCGGGCTTGTGCGCTTCGGCCCGCAACAGCGCCAAATGGGAAAACGGTGGCAGGCCCGCCGCACGGCGCTCACTCAACGCCTGTTCGGCAAAGGCAAAGTAGCCTTGTTCTGTTAGCTGGATCAGCAGCGGGTGGTCGGCCAAGTGCGTCTGGATAATCACCTTGCCCGGCTCTTCGGCGCGCCCGGCACGGCCGGCGACCTGTACGATCAACTGCGCCATGCGCTCGCTGGCGCGGAAGTCGCCGGAGAACAAACCGCCATCAGCGTCCAGGATCGACACCAGGGTCACCCGTGGGAAGTGATGCCCTTTGGCAAGCATCTGCGTGCCGATCAGGATGCACGGCTGGCCTTTCTGAATCGTGGCGAACAGCTGGTTCATCGCGTCTTTGCGCGAAGTGCTGTCACGGTCGACCCGCAGCACAGGGTAGTCCGGGAACAGGATGCCCAGGCGCTCTTCGGCCCGCTCGGTGCCCGCGCCCACCGGTCGCAAGTCAACTTTGCCGCACTGTGGGCAATGGCGCGGCACCCGCTCCACGTGGCCGCAGTGATGGCAGCGCAACTCGCCATAACGCTGGTGCACGGTCATGCGTGCGTCACAGCGCTCACACTCGGACATCCAGCCACAGTCATGGCACAGCAGAGTCGGCGCGAAGCCGCGGCGGTTGAGAAACACCAGCACTTGCTGGCCAGCCGCGAGGGTTTGGCCGATGGCCTGTTGCATCGGCCCGGAAATGCCGCTGTCCAGCGGGCGGCTTTTGACGTCCAGGCGCAGGAAGCGCGGTTGTTTGGCGCCGCCGGCCCGTTCGTTGAGGCGCAGCAGACCATAACGGCCGGTGTAGGCGTTGTGCAAGCTCTCAAGGGACGGCGTGGCCGAGCCCAGCACAATCGGGATGTCTTCCTGGCGTGCGCGCACCAGGGCCAGGTCGCGGGCGTGGTAGCGCAGGCCTTCCTGCTGTTTATAGGAGCCGTCGTGCTCCTCGTCGATGATGATCAGCCCGGGGTTTTTCATCGGGGTGAACAGCGCCGAACGGGTGCCGATAATGATGTCGGCCTCGCCGTCCCGGGCCGCCAGCCACGACTCCAGGCGCTCACGGTCGTTGACCGCCGAGTGCACCAGGGCGATACGCGCATTGAAGCGCTGCTCGAAGCGCGCCAGGGTTTGCGGGCCCAGGTTGATCTCGGGGATCAGCACCAGCGCCTGTTTGCCGGCCTGCAGGGTTTCGCGGATCAACTGCAAATACACTTCGGTCTTGCCGCTGCCGGTGACGCCGGCCAGCAGGAACGCATGGAAGCTGTCGAAGCCTGCGCGAATCGCCTCATAGGCGGCGCGTTGCTCGGGGTTGAGCGGCAATTCCGGTTGAGCCAGCCAGTGATCGTGGCGCGGGTCGGGGGCGTGCTTGCGGATTTCCACCTGCACCAGGCCCTTGGCCAGCAGCAGGTCGAGGCTGTCTTTGCTCAGCATCAGCTTGCTTAGCAGTTGATGCGCCACGCCGTGCGGGTGCTGGGCCAGGGTGGCCAGGGCTTCGCGCTGGCGCGGGGCGCGGGCGATACGCGGGTCGTCGAGACGGGCGCCGGGCGCCATCGACCAGAAGCGTTCCTGGCGTGCTTCAGCCAACTCGCCCTGGCGCAGCAGCACCGGCAGCGCCCAGCTCAGGGTGTCGCCCAGGCTGTGCTGATAGTACTGGGCCGTCCACAGGCATAGCTTGAACAGGGCGGGCGGCAGCGGCGGGGTGGCGTCGAGCATGGCCAGCGCGGGCTTGAGTTTCTCGGCGGGCACTTCGCTGTGATCGGCGACTTCCACCAGGATGCCGATCATTTCCCGGCGCCCGAACGGCACACGCACGCGCATGCCGGGCTGCAACTGCGCACGCGACACGCCGGCCGGAGCCCGGTAGTCAAACAGGCGGCGCAGGGGCGAAGGCAGGGCTAGGCGCAAAATGGCGTCGGGCACGCGGGGGTCTCATCTATAAAGGCAGGCAGTGGCGCAGGGGCGGGAGCCTAGCAGACCTGCGGTGGGGGTGTCCTGTCTCCGGTGCAGGAGACAGCACTTCTGTGCGAGCCGGGCTTGCCCGCGATGGCGGCGTATCAGACGCAAGATTGGCTGCCTGACGCACCGTCATCGCGGGCAAGCCCGGCTCCCACATGGAGTGTGGTGAACCGGTAGTTTTTCTGATGAAAGGGGCTTATATGTGTGGAATCGGCCGGCACCGCCGCTTGCGCGTTTAAAAAGGTCTGGTAGAATCCGCGGCCTAATTACGTGCGGTATTCGACAATAGTGTCGAGTGGCGGCACGCTAGCCCGAGGAAGTGCCATGAAAGCCGATATCCATCCAGCGTACGAAACCATCGAAGTCACCTGCAGCTGCGGCAACAAGTTCGAAACCCGTTCGAACCTGTGCAAGCCACTGGGTACTGACGTATGCAACGAGTGCCACCCGTTCTACACCGGTAAGCAGAAGACTCTGGACACCGGCGGCCGTGTACAGCGCTTTGCTGACCGTTTCGGTGCTTTCGGTGCCAAAAAGGCCTAAGGCCGATCAACCTGGAAAGCTGCGGTTTTCCATGCTGATGAAAGAGGCGCCCCTTGTGGGCGCCTTTTTTGTGCCTGTGATTTGGCGGGAAGCTCGATAAATCGGTCTTGAAGAAAAAATTGTAGACATTTTTTAAGTCGATTGTGAACAGTTGAGCCCTTGTATCCCGTGGGTCTTGGCCGAAAGTCGTAGCGCAGGGCCCTTGACACCTGTGACTGCCCAGTCTTGTGGGGACTTTGCGACACGCGTATCCTCGGCGGTCCGTCGACCAACAGTAAAAGCGGAATGCCGATATGTCTGATTTGAAAACTGCCGCTCTCGAATATCATGCCCATCCTCGTCCAGGAAAGCTGAGTGTAGAGCTCACCAAAGCCACTGCCACCGCTCGCGACCTGTCGCTGGCCTACAGCCCTGGTGTTGCCGAGCCCGTACGTGAAATCGCCCGCGACCCTGAACTGGCGTACAAGTACACCGGCAAAGGCAACCTGGTTGCAGTGATTTCCGATGGCACCGCGATTCTGGGCCTGGGCAACCTCGGCCCATTGGCTTCCAAGCCAGTCATGGAAGGTAAAGGCGTGCTGTTCAAGCGCTTTGCCGGCATCGACGTTTTCGACATCGAAGTCGACTCCGAAAGCCCGCAGGCTTTCATCGACACCGTCAAGCGCATTTCCATCACCTTCGGTGGCATCAACCTGGAAGACATCAAGGCACCTGAGTGCTTCGAGATCGAAAAGGCCCTGATCGAACAGTGCGACATCCCGGTATTCCACGATGACCAGCACGGCACCGCGATCGTCACCGCGGCCGGCATGATCAACGCCCTGGAAATCGCTGGCAAAACCCTGTCTGACGCCAAGATCGTCTGCCTGGGCGCTGGCGCTGCGGCCATCTCCTGCATGAAGTTGCTGGTGAGCATGGGCGCCAAGCTGGAAAACATCTTCATGGTCGACAGCAAGGGCGTGGTCCAGTCCGAGCGTACCGACCTGAACCAGTACAAGGCGATGTTTGCCCACGCCACCGAGAAGCGCACCCTGGCTGACGCCCTTGACGGTGCAGACGTATTCGTTGGCCTGTCCGGCCCGAACCTGCTGAGCGCTGAAGGCCTGAAGTCCATGGCGGCCAACCCGATCGTGTTCGCCTGCTCCAACCCTGATCCAGAAATCTCTCCGGAACTGGCTCACGCCACCCGTAGCGACGTGATCATGGCAACCGGCCGTTCGGACTACCCGAACCAGGTCAACAACGTGCTGGGCTTCCCGTTCATCTTCCGTGGTGCCCTGGACGTTCGCGCCAAGCGCATCAACGAAGAAATGAAAGTAGCGGCTGCCAATGCCCTGCGTGAACTGGCCAAGCTGCCGGTTCCTCAGGAAGTGTGCGATGCCTACGGCGGTATCAAATTGGAATTCGGTCGTGAGTACATCATCCCGAAACCAATGGATAAGCGCCTGATCACCCTGATCTCCGATGCCGTGGCCAAGGCCGCTATCGAGACCGGCGTGGCTACCCTGCCGTATCCGAAGCACTACCCGCTGAAAAGCGTGGATGATGTGTTCAACGGCTAAGCCGTTGTAGCGCACCAACAAAAAGCCCCGGCTCTTGCGAGTCGGGGCTTTTTTTGTACCTGAATTTTGTTGCCTGACACGGTCCTTGTAGGAGCCGGCTTGCCGGCGATGGCGACCCCAAGGTCACCGCAGGGCTTGAAGGCCCCATCGCCGGCAAGCCGGCTCCTACAAGGTTGATCGTGCCCGCGACGGCCGTCAGAACAGATCGATCGGCGCTGCCTCATCCGCCGGCAGCGGGCTGCCCGGTGCAACGCCATTGCCCAGTTCGTTGACCGACGGCGGCGTGTCTTCGCTCTTGAACAGTTCGAAGTACGCATTCGGCGTGCTTGGCGAGGCCGCACGGCCGCTGACCGGGTCGATCCGCAGGCTGAGAATGCCTTCAGGCTCTGGCTGGGTGTGCAGTGGCTTGTCTTTCAAGGCTGCGCCCATGTAGCTCATCCAGATCGGCAGCGCCACGGTGCCACCGAACTCACGGCGGCCCAGGCTTTCCGGCTGGTCGTAGCCGGTCCAGACGGTGGTCACGTAGTCGGCGTTGTAGCCGGAGAACCAGGCATCCTTGGAATCGTTGGTCGTACCGGTCTTGCCCGCGATGTCCGCACGGCCCAAGGCCAGGGCGCGGCGGCCGGTGCCTTTCTTGATCACGTCCTCAAGGATGCTGTTGAGGATGTAGGTGGTGCGGCCATCCACCACGCGCTCGGCAACTGCGGGTGCCTGTGGGTCTGCCGGTGCAGTCGTGCCTGCGGCTGGCGCTGTGCCCGGCGTCGGTTCGATGGTGATACCGCCGTGGCTCGGCGCTGCCAGGCCATCGGTAGCGGCTACGCCGTTGACCACATCGCCTGGCACCCGTGGCGGGTTGGCGGTGAACAGGGTGTCGCCATTGCGGCTTTCGATCTTGTCGATCAGGTACGGCGAAATTTTGTAGCCACCGTTGGCAAAGGTGCTCCAGCCCGTGGCAATTTCCATGGGCGTGAGGGTCGCGGTGCCCAACGCCAGGGACAAGTTTGGCGGCAAGTCCGACTTGTTGAAGCCAAAGCGCGTGATGTAGTCGATGGTTTTGCCGACGCCCATCGCTTGCAGCAAGCGGATCGACACAAGGTTACGCGACTTGTACAGCGCCTCACGCACGCGGATCGGGCCGAGGAAGGTGTTGGTGTCGTTCTTCGGGCGCCAGACCTTGTCCAGGTACTCGTCGACGAACACGATCGGTGCATCGTTGACCAGGCTCGCGGCAGTGTAGCCGTTGTCCAGGGCGGCGCTGTAGATGAACGGCTTGAAGCTCGAACCCGGCTGGCGCTTGGCTTGGGTGGCGCGGTTGTAGTTGCTCTGCTCGAAGGCAAAACCACCGACCAGCGCGCGAATCGCACCGTTCTGCGGGTCCAGGGACACCAGCGCACCTTGGGCGAGCGGTACCTGGCTGAATTTCAGGCTGTCATCCTTCTGGCGCTGCACGCGGATCAGATCACCCACTTGCGCAACGTCAGACGGCTGCTTGGGCATCGGGCCCATGCTGTTGGTGTTCAGGAATGGGCGTGCCCACTTCATGCTGTCCCAGCTCACATGGGCTTCGCCGGTGCGTGTCAGCACTTGCACGCCATCTTTCTTCACCTGGGTGACGATGGCCGGTTCCAGCCCGCTGATCGGGCGCTGTTTGCCCAGTTCGGTGGTCCAGGCGCTCAGGGTCTTGCCCGGCAGGCGCGACTCGGGGCCACGGTAGCCGTGACGCTGGTCGTAGGTGATCAACCCGGAGTGCACCGAGTTGTTGGCAATTTCCTGCAGGTCGCTCGGCACCGTCGTGGTCACACGGAAGCCTTCGGTGTAGGCATCGCTGCCATAGCGGCCGACCATCTCGGCGCGGGCCATTTCAGCGATGTACGGCGCGTTCACTTCCGGCGTCGGCACGTGGTAACTGGCGTTCAGCGGTTCGGCCACCGCGCTTTCATAGGCGGCCTGGTCGATTTTGCCCAGCTTGTACATGCGCCCCAGGATCCAGTCGCGACGCTCTTTGCTGCGCGCCGGGTTGGCTAGGGGGTTGAAGCGTGAAGGGGCTTTCGGCAGGCCGGCAATCATGGCCATCTGCGCCAGGCTGGCGTCACGTATGGACTTGCCGTAATACACCTGGGACGCAGCTTCGATCCCGTAGGCACGGTTACCCAGGTAGATCTTGTTCACATACAGCTCAAGGATCTCGTCCTTGGTCAGCTGACGCTCGATTTGCAGGGCCAGCAGGATCTCGGTGGCCTTGCGCGAGAAGCTGCGCTCGCTGGTGAGGAAGAAGTTCTTCGCCACCTGCATGGTGATGGTGCTGCCACCGGATTGAATGTGTCCGCTTTTTACCAACTGCGTGGCTGCACGCACCAGGCTGCTGGGGTCGACGCCGTAGTGGTTGGCGAAATTATCGTCCTCGGCCGACAGCAAGGCGCTGATGAAATTAGGCGGAATATCGGCGAAACGGATCGGTGTGCGGCGCATTTCGCCGAACTCCGCGATCAGCTTTTCATCGCTGCTGTAGACCCGCAAAGGAATCTGCAACTGGATACTTCTGAGGGCCTCTACGGAGGGCAAACCCGGACTAAGGTAGAGGTAGGCACCGCTGAGCACGAGCAGCAGCCCGCAGACAATCGCGACAATGGAGTACCCGAAAAACTTCAGCAGACGAATCAAGGCTTTTGGATTTCCAGAGAAAAGAAAGAGTTACGCGTCGGGGCATGCATGGCAAACGATGGATCGACCCGAGCTGCAGATAAAAAGCGGGGAAAAACGCTGGGCATTAAAGCATTTTTCGGCTTGGGGCGTCATTCGCACCACTTAAACAAGCCGACCGAATGCAGGGCGCCCAGCGGCAATCAGGCTGGTATGACAGGCAAAGTTTTAGGGAGTTTTATGAGAAAGGGATTTTTCAGGCGAAAAAACGACAGCATCCTGGGTATCGATATCAACGATGCCGGGATCAAGCTGATTGAGCTGGGTCGTTCAGGCAGTGGGTTTACGGTGCGGGGCTATGCCACGCAGGCGTTGGCGGCCCATGCCGTGGTTGATGGCACGCTGCTGGACCTTGAGGCAGTCGGGCACGCCTTGCACGAGGCTGTGTCCCGGTCGCTGGCCTCCACGCGGCTGGCGGCGGTTGCCGTTGCCGGGCCTTCAGTCATTACGCGCGTGATCGAGTTGGAGGCAGGGCTCAGCGACGAAGAAATGGTCTGGCGGATCCAGATGGAAGCCGACCAGTACATTCCCTACCCGCTGGATGAGGTGGCCATCGACTTCCAGGTCAAGGGACCTTCACCCCAGGACCCTGCCCGGGTAGAGGTGCTGCTGGCTGCCTGCCTCAGGGAGCAAGTCGAAGCGCGCGCAACGGTTTTGACCCGCACGGGCCTCGTGGCACAGGTGGTGGACGTCGAAGGGTTTGCATTGGAGCGCGCTTGCAGTCAGGATTTCGCCAGCTTCACGCCGGGCCATCGAGTCGATGGCGCACAATGGGCCGTGGATGCCCAAGGGATGGGAATTGCTTGCGGGTTGGCCCTGAGGAGTTTTGCTTGATGACACGCATCAACCTTTTGCCTTGGCGCCAGGCGCTGGAGCAGCGCAAGCGCAAATACTTTCTGATGTTTTTGCTGGCGTTCGGCTGTGCCGCACTCGCAGCGGTGTGGCTGGCAGACCAGGTGATCGATCAGGCCATCGACCGACAAGTGGCGCGCAACAGCCATTTGAACAAGGAAGTGGCCGTTGTCGACGCGCGTATCAAGACCATCGACAGCCTGCAGGAGCAGAGCCAGCAATTGGCTGAGCGGATGAAAGTCGTGCAGGACCTGCATGATGCCCGCTCCTCCAGCACCCAGATGTTTGATCAACTGGCCCGGGCGGTGCCCGAGGGCGTGCACCTGCACGAAGTGGTGGCCAACGGCGACACGATCAGCGTCAGCGGCAGTGCCGAATCCAGCCAGGATATCGCCCAACTGATGCGGCGCCTGGAGGCTTCGCAAGGTACCCATGCCACGCAGTTGCAGCATGTGCGTGCAGAGGGCGGGCGCGGAAACAACGAGTTTCAATTGATGGTGCGCCAGGGTGAGTCCACCGAGGCCCAGCCTTGAGCCTGCCCAGGCTCGACTTATCCACACTCTCTCACAACGCTACCAAATGGCCCCTGCCGGGTAAGGCCCTGTTGGGCTGCGCGCTCGCAGGCGTGGTGTTGTGGGTGGGTGATGGGTTGGTCGTGGGCCCATCCCGTGAGCAGTTGAAGGCGGCTGAGGCGCGTGAAGTCGTCTTGCAGCATGAGCTTGAGCAAAAAAACGCTGTTGCTTCCAGTCTCGACAGTCGCACGCGTCAGGTTCAGGTGATGCAGGACAACGTGTCGGGGCTTTTACGGCAGCTGCCCGGTGTGTCCGACATGCCTGGCTTGTTGGATGACATCACGCGACTGGCCGCGGCCAACGGTTTGGTGGTCGAGGATGTCACCGTGCTGGATGAACAGCCTGGTGCGCTTTATGTCGAGGAGCCCGTGCAGCTCAGTGTATTTGGCGGCTATCACGACTTGGCTGCGTTCGTCAGTGCCTTGGGTGGTTTGCCGCGAATCGTCACAGTGCATGATTTGGCGCTTCGCCGGGACGGCTCGATGCTGCGTCTCGATCTACTGGCAAAGGCCTATCGCAGCGCATCACCGCACGGCAAGCCTGGCTTGCCAGTCGAACCGGGGAAGCGTTTTGTCTACGCGGCGTCTTCCCTGCGTGACCCCTTTCAGTCGGCGGTGTCGCCAATCGATTATCTGCCTGGCCGGCCTGCGCCCGCGCCGGACCTGACCCGGGCCCGTGGGGCGCTAGAAAGTGTGTCGGTCGACCGGTTTGAAATGGTCGGCACGCTGTCACGTGGCGGGCAAACCTTTGTCCTGCTGCGTGCTGGGTCAACAGTGCACCGGCTTGCGGTCGGTGACTATCTGGGGCCGGACCATGGTCGGGTGACCTCCATTCAGGCTCAGCAAATGGAGCTGGCCGAGTTGTTTCCAGATGAAAGGGGCGCCTGGCTGGAGCGCTCGCGAATCCTCTTGTTAAACGTCAACTCATAACGGAATCAAACAATGAAAAGGACTTTCTCGTCCTTCGGTGTGGCGCTATGGATAGCGTTCACAGCACCGATGGCCTTCGCTGTGCCCAATCGCGTGGATCTGATCCAACTGCCACCACCTGTCAGTGCGCCTGTGAGCACCTATAGCGGCGACAAGTTGAGTCTCAACTTTCAAAACATCGAGCTGCGCACCGTGTTGCAGCAAATTGCCGACGTGGCCGGCTTGAACCTGGTGGCCAGCGATGAGGTGCAAGGCTCGATAACGTTGAGGCTCAAGGACGTGCCGTGGGATCAGGCGCTGGACCTGGTGTTGCAAAGCAAGGGTTTGGACAAACGAGTGCAAGCGGGGGTGTTGCTGGTGGCGCCTGCCGAAGAGCTCGCTGCCCGCGAACTGCTGGTGCTGGAGTCGCGCAAGCAAATTGCCGAACTGGCGCCCTTGCGTCGCGAGCTGTTGCAGGTCAACTACGCCAAGGCGGCTGACCTGGCCAAGTTGTTCCAGTCGGTGAGTGGCCTGGAAGGTGTCACGGATGAGCGGGGCTCAGTGGCAGTCGATGATCGCACCAATAACATCATTGCCTACCAGACCGGCGAGCGACTCGACGAGTTGCGACGCATCGTGGCGCAGTTGGATGTGCCAGTGCGCCAGGTGATGATTGAGGCGCGGATTGTCGAAGCCAACGTCGATTACGACAAAAGCCTGGGCGTACGCTGGGGTGGTCGGCTAAACCGGGGCAATTGGAATGCGGGGGGGATAAACAAGCCGCTCGCCGAAGGCGCCGAATTGCCGGAAAACCCACCCAGTTCGCCGTTTGTCGACATGGGTTCGCTGGCGGGGACTTCCGGCCTCGGCCTCGCCTTTATCACCGACAACCTGTTACTGGACCTTGAGCTGACCGCCATGGAGAAAACCGGCAACGGTGAAATCGTCTCGCAGCCCAAGGTGGTCACGTCCGACAAGGAAACCGCGCGCATCCTCAAGGGCACCGAAATTCCCTACCAGGAATCCAGCTCCAGCGGCGCCACGTCGGTGTCCTTCAAGGAGGCCTCGCTGTCGCTGGAAGTAACCCCGCAGATCACCCCCGATGGCCACGTGTTCATGGAGGTCAAGGTCACCAAGGACGAGCCCGACTACCTGAACAAGCTCAACGACGTACCGCCGATCAAGAAAAACGAGGTCAACGCCAAGGTGCTGGTCAAGGATGGCGAGACCATCGTCATCGGTGGGGTTTTCTCCAATACCCAAAGCAAAGTGGTAGATAAGGTGCCATTTTTGGGCGATGTGCCGTATCTTGGCCGCCTTTTCCGGCGCGATGTGCTGGCGGAGAAAAAATCCGAGCTGCTGGTATTCCTGACTCCGCGTATTATGAATAACCAGGCGATTGCTGTGAGTCGTTGATTCTGTGCGAAATTTGATTCTTGTAGGACCGATGGGGGCTGGAAAAAGCACCATCGGCCGTTTGCTGGCCAAAGAGCTGCGCCTGCCGTTCAAAGATTCCGACAAGGAAATTGAATTGCGCACGGGTGCCAATATCCCATGGATCTTCGATAAGGAAGGCGAACTGGGCTTTCGCGACCGCGAGCAGGCGATGATTGCCGAACTGTGCGGCTGCGATGGCGTGGTATTGGCGACCGGTGGTGGCGCAGTGATGCGCGATGAAAACCGTCGCGCGCTGCATGCCGGTGGTCGGGTTGTCTATCTGCATGCGTCGGTCGAGCAGCAGGTGGGCCGCACTGCCCGCGATCGCAATCGCCCGTTGCTGCGCACGGCTGATCCTGCAAAAACCTTGCGGGATTTGCTGACGCTGCGCGACCCGCTCTATCGGGAAATCGCCGATCTGGTGGTGGAAACCGATGAGCGGCCACCCCGAATGGTCGTCCTCGACATTCTGGAGCGCTTGCAGCAGCTGCCACCCCGTTAAAGCCAGGCCCGAAATGCGCTATTCTCGGCGGCGCGCCATGGCCCTTCGGAGTGTGGCGTAGAGCCATCAGGCGACGTCAGATCCGAGCGTTGCCGATCGTAAATATATCTTCACGCGGGGACACATGCAGACACTTAAGGTCGATCTAGGCGAGCGCAGCTACCCAATCCATATTGGCGAAGGTTTGTTGGACAACCCCGACTTGCTGGCACCGCATATCGCGGGGCGGCAAGTGGCGATCATCTCCAACGAAACGGTCGCGCCGCTGTATCTTGAGCGTCTGAGCCGCAGCCTGGCGGCGTACTCGGTGATCTCGGTGATCCTGCCCGATGGCGAAGCCCACAAGAACTGGGAAACCCTGCAACTGATTTTTGATGGCCTGCTGACCGCACGCCATGACCGCCGCACCACCGTAATTGCCCTGGGCGGCGGTGTGATCGGCGACATGGCCGGCTTCGCGGCCGCCTGCTACCAGCGCGGTGTGGACTTTATCCAGGTGCCGACCACGCTGTTGTCCCAGGTCGATTCGTCGGTGGGCGGCAAGACCGGTATCAACCACCCGCTGGGCAAGAACATGGTGGGCGCGTTCTACCAGCCCAATGCCGTGCTGATCGACACTGCCACCCTCAACACCTTGCCGCCCCGCGAGCTGTCGGCGGGCCTGGCGGAAGTCATCAAGTACGGGCTGATCTGCGACGAACCGTTCCTGACCTGGCTTGAAGAGCACGTCGACGCCCTGCGCAACCTGGACCAGGTTGCACTCACCGAAGCCATTTCCCGCTCCTGCGCCGCCAAGGCGTTGGTGGTGAATGCCGATGAACGAGAGTCTGGCGTGCGGGCCACCTTGAACCTGGGCCACACCTTCGGCCATGCGATCGAAACGCACATGGGCTATGGTGTGTGGTTGCATGGAGAGGCCGTGGCGGCTGGCACAGTGATGGCGCTGGAGATGTCGCAGCGCCTGGGCTGGATCACCGCCCAGGAGCGTGATCGCGGCATTCGCCTGTTCCAGCGCGCCGGGTTGCCAGTTATCCCGCCGCAGGAGATGACCGAGGCGGATTTCCTCGAACACATGGCAATAGACAAGAAAGTGATCGACGGTCGACTGCGACTGGTGCTGCTGCGCCACATGGGTGAAGCGGTGGTGACCGACGATTATCCGAAAGAGATTTTACAGGCCACGCTGGGAGCGGATTACCGCGCCCTGGCCCAGCTTAAAGGTTAATAAGATCCCGATGACTAGTTTGCATGCCGACGAGGCGTTCCTCGGCCATTACCAGTTAAGCCACGACCCTTTTGCTCCACGGGTGCCGGGCTTCAAATTTTTCCCGGCCCAGCGCAAGCCAGTGCTCGGCCAGTTGCACCATCTGGCGCGTTACAGCCAGCTGTTGTTGGTGGTAACCGGGCCTTTGGGCAGCGGCAAGACCCTGCTGCGCCAGGCGCTGGTGGCCAGCACCAACAAGCAATCGGTACAGAGTGTGGTGGTATCGGCCCGTGGTGCCGGTGATGCGGCGGGCGTGCTGCGCCAGGTCGCCCAGGCACTGGATGTGGCCACTGCCGAGCCGAACGCGATCCTCAAGCAGGTTGTTCAGCTGGGTCTCACTGGCCAGGAAGTCTACCTGCTGGTAGACGACGCCGAGCAGCTCGACGAATCCGCCCTGGAAGCGCTGCTGGCGCTGGCAGCGGGCACGCCGGAAGGCCGTCCGCATGTATTCCTGTTCGGTGAGTCGTCGTTGATCGCCGATCTGGAGCAGATCAGCGGTGATCAAGAGCTGTTTCACGTCATCGAGCTGCAACCGTACGAAGAGGAAGAAACCCGCGAATACCTGGCTCAGCGTCTGGAAGGTGCGGGGGCGGGTATCGAACTTTTCTCCGCCCAGCAGATCTCTGATATTCACGAAAGCTCCGACGGCTGGCCTGGCACCATCAACCAGGTTGCCCGCGATGCAATGATCGAAGCCATGATTGCCAGCCGCTCCGCGGTGAAGCGTCCAAAGATGGGGTTCACTATGCCTAAGAAGCACGTATTGGCTATTTCCGCGGTTGTCGTGGTTGCTGTAGCCGCCGCCTGGTTGATCCCGGGCCGCAGCAAGGCGCCGACGACTGCCGGCGCGCCAACCGAACAGGCGCAGTTGCCTCTGGGCAAACCCACGCCAAATGTCGAATTTGCCAACTCCGGCCAGCCGACCAACCTGCCGATGGTCGGCCAACCGGTCATGCGCGGCCCGTTGGCTGAAGAAGCCGGTGGTATCTCCGAAGGTGACGACGGTGTGCCGGTGGAAGGTTCCAGCGCGACGCCGCCAACCGTGACCACCACTGCACCGCCTGCAGGCGTGCCAGCGGGCCAGCCAGCGGCGGTTGCCAAGCCGACCCCTGCGCCGACCGTTGCCACCGCCAAGCCGGCGCCTGTGACCAAGCCGGTTGCCCCTGCGCCAGTCGCCAAGCCAGCTCCAGCGGCCAAGCCTGTTGAAAAACCGGCCGCCACCGTTGCCAAGGCCGGTGCCGCGGGCAGCAGCTGGTACGCCAGCCAGCCGACCGGCAACTTCGTGGTGCAGATCCTTGGCACCAGCTCCGAAGCCAACGCCCAGGCGTTCGTGAAAGAGCAGGGCGGCGAGTACCGTTATTTCAAGAAAGTGCTCAACGGCAAGCCTCTCTACGTGATCACCTACGGCAACTTCTCCAGCCGTGCAGCAGCCGATTCTGCGATCAAAGCCTTGCCAGCGAAGGTTCAGGCTGGTAAACCTTGGCCACGCACTGTTGCCAGCGTTCAACAAGAACTCGCAACAACTCGCTGAAGATCCGGCGGCCTTACCCAGGCCGCCCTCCCGGCACCTCAAAAAAACTACAACAGCGTGCAGCCCTGAAGGCCGCGCGCTTTGTGGTGTCTGCGTCACAGTAGCTTTTGAGTCGTAGCGGTCCGAACTAAAAAAGTTTTGACTAGCACAGCATATCGCTTTAAACCTTTCATAAATGCGACATAGATTTGCGACATTTCGTCGCTAAATTTGTGAGCGTTCGTGTCGGTGTGTACAATGACCTCCCTTTTGCCCCCGCTAAGCCGGCGTACGTTCGGCGTGGAAGGTAACCGGTTGAATTGAAAAGAAATTTGCCTCGATATAAGAGGCAGCCTGGTGAGAAAGTGTCTATGAAAGCAGGTCTGTACCAACCCGATGAATTCAAGGATAACTGCGGTTTCGGCCTGATAGCCCACATGCAGGGCGAGCCCAGCCATACCCTTTTGCAAACGGCCATCGAGGCCCTGACCTGCATGACCCACCGCGGTGGGATCAACGCCGACGGCAAGACCGGTGACGGTTGTGGCTTGCTGATTCAAAAGCCCGACCTGTTCCTGCGTGCTGTCGCAAAAGAGCAATTTGCAGTCGACCTGCCCAAGCAATACGCCGTGGGCATGGTGTTCTTCAACCAGGACCCGGTCAAAGCCGAAGCTGCTCGCGAGAACATGAACCGCGAGATCCTGGCTGCCGGCCTGCAACTCGTCGGCTGGCGCAAAGTGCCCATCGACACCAGCGTACTCGGCCGCCTGGCCTTGGAGCGCCTGCCGCAGATCGAACAAGTGTTCATCGCAGGTGACGGCCTGAGCGACCAGGACATGGCGATCAAGCTGTTCAGCTCCCGTCGTCGCTCGTCCGTGGCCAACGCCGCCGACACCGACCACTACATCTGCAGCTTTTCCCACAAGACCATCATTTATAAAGGCCTGATGATGCCGGCGGACCTCACCGCCTTCTATCCAGACCTGAGCGATGAGCGCCTGCAAACCGCGATCTGCGTGTTCCACCAGCGCTTCTCCACCAATACCCTGCCGAAATGGCCGCTGGCCCAGCCGTTCCGCTTCCTCGCCCACAACGGCGAGATCAACACTATCACCGGTAACCGCAACTGGGCCGTGGCCCGTCGCACCAAGTTCACCAACGACTTGATGGACCTGGAAGAGCTCGGCCCGCTGGTCAACCGCGTGGGTTCCGACTCCTCCAGCATGGACAACATGCTCGAGCTGATGGTCACCGGTGGTATCGACCTGTTCCGTGGCGTGCGCATGATCATTCCGCCAGCGTGGCAGAACGTCGAAACCATGGACCCGGATCTGCGTGCGTTCTACGAGTACAACTCGATGCACATGGAGCCGTGGGACGGCCCGGCCGGCGTGGTCATGACCGACGGTCGCTACGCAGTGTGCCTGCTCGACCGTAACGGTCTGCGCCCGGCGCGCTGGGTCACCACCACCAACGGTTTCATCACCCTGGCGTCGGAAATCGGCGTGTGGGACTACAAGCCCGAAGACGTGATCGCCAAAGGCCGCGTAGGCCCTGGCCAGATCCTGGCCGTGGACACCGAAACCGGGCAGATCCTCGACACCGACGCCATCGACAACCGCTTGAAGTCGCGTCACCCGTACAAGCAATGGCTGCGCAAGAACGCCCTGCGCATCCAGGCGACCATGGAAGACAACGACCACGGTTCGGCTTTCTACGATGTCGACCAGCTCAAGCAGTACATGAAGATGTACCAGGTCACGTTCGAAGAGCGCGACCAGGTGCTGCGTCCGCTCGGCGAGCAAGGCTATGAAGCCGTCGGTTCCATGGGCGATGACACGCCGATGGCCGTGCTGTCGCAGCGCGTGCGCACGCCGTACGACTACTTCCGCCAGCAGTTCGCTCAGGTGACCAACCCGCCGATCGACCCGCTGCGCGAAGCCATCGTGATGTCGTTGGAAGTGTGCCTCGGTGCCGAGCGCAACATCTTCCAGGAATCCCCTGAGCATGCGTCCCGCGTGATCCTCAGCTCGCCTGTGGTGTCCCCGGCCAAATGGCGCTCGTTGATGACCCTGGATCGCCCGGGCTTCGACCGTCAGATCATCGACCTGAACTACGACGAGAGCCTCGGCCTTGAAGCCGCTGTGCGCAACGTCGCCGACCAGGCCGAAGAAGCCGTGCGCGCCGGCCGTACCCAGATCGTGTTGACCGACCGTCACATTGCCCCGGGCAAGCTGCCGATCCACGCCTCCCTGGCCACCGGCGCGGTGCACCACCGCCTGACCGAGAAAGGCCTGCGCTGCGACTCCAACATCCTTGTCGAAACTGCCACCGCCCGTGACCCGCACCACTTTGCGGTGTTGATCGGCTTTGGCGCCTCGGCGGTGTACCCGTTCCTGGCCTACGAAGTGCTGGGCGACCTGATCCGTACCGGTGAAGTGCTGGGCGACCTCTACGAGGTGTTCAAGAACTACCGCAAAGGCATCACCAAAGGCTTGCTGAAGATCCTGTCGAAGATGGGCATCTCCACCGTCACGTCCTATCGCGGCGCTCAACTGTTCGAAGCCATCGGCCTGTCCGAAGAGGTCTGCGAACTGAGCTTCCGTGGCGTGCCAAGCCGCATCAAGGGCGCGCGTTTCGTCGACATCGAAGCCGAGCAGAAAGCCCTGGCAGCCGAAGCCTGGAGCGCGCGCAAGCCGATCCAGCAAGGCGGCCTGCTGAAGTTCGTGCACGGTGGCGAATACCACGCGTACAACCCGGACGTGGTCAACACCCTGCAAGTCGCTGTGCAGCAGGGCGACTATGCCAAGTTCAAGGAATACACCTCGCTGGTGGATAACCGCCCGGTGTCGATGATCCGTGACCTGTTCAAGGTGAAGACCCTGGACACAGCCATGGACATCAACGAAGTCGAGCCGCTGGAGTCGATCCTCAAGCGCTTTGACTCCGCCGGTATCTCCCTGGGCGCCTTGTCGCCTGAGGCTCACGAAGCCCTGGCCGAAGCCATGAACCGCCTGGGTGCGCGTTCCAACTCCGGCGAAGGTGGTGAAGACCCGGCGCGCTACGGCACCATCAAGAGCTCGAAAATCAAGCAGGTCGCGACCGGCCGCTTTGGTGTCACTCCGGAATACCTGGTCAACGCCGAAGTGCTGCAGATCAAGGTGGCCCAGGGCGCCAAGCCCGGTGAAGGCGGCCAGCTGCCAGGCGGCAAGGTCAACGGCCTGATCGCCAAGCTGCGTTATGCCGTGCCGGGCGTGACCCTGATCTCGCCTCCACCGCACCACGACATCTACTCGATTGAAGACTTGTCGCAGCTGATTTTCGACCTGAAACAAGTCAACCCGCAGGCGCTGGTCTCGGTGAAACTGGTAGCTGAAGCCGGCGTGGGCACCATCGCCGCTGGCGTGGCCAAGGCCTATGCCGACCTGATCACCATCTCCGGCTACGACGGCGGCACCGGCGCTTCGCCGCTGACCTCCATCAAGTACGCTGGCGCACCGTGGGAACTCGGCCTGGCCGAAACCCACCAGACCCTGCGCGGCAACGACCTGCGCGGCAAGGTGCGTGTACAGACCGACGGCGGCCTGAAAACCGGCCTCGACGTGATCAAGGCTGCGATCCTCGGCGCCGAAAGCTTCGGCTTCGGGACTGCGCCAATGATCGCCCTGGGCTGCAAATACCTGCGCATCTGCCACCTGAACAACTGCGCCACTGGCGTCGCCACTCAGAACGAGAAGCTGCGCAAGGATCACTACATTGGCACCGTCGACATGGTGGTGAATTTCTTCACCTACGTCGCCGAAGAGACCCGTGAGTGGCTGGCCAAGCTGGGCGTGCGTTCCCTCGAAGAGCTGATCGGCCGTACCGATCTGCTGGAAATCCTCGAAGGCCAGACCGCCAAGCAGCACCACCTGGACCTCACGCCGTTGCTCGGCAGCGATCACATCCCGGCTGACAAACCGCAGTTTTGTGGTGTGGACCGCAACCCGCCTTTCGACAAAGGCCTGCTGGCCGAGAAGATGGTGGACATCGCCGGTCGCGCAATCAGCGAAGCCAGCGGTGGCGAGTTCGAACTGGATATCTGCAACTGCGACCGTTCCATCGGCGCGCGCATCTCCGGTGAGATCGCACGCAAGCACGGCAACCAGGGCATGGCCAAGGCGCCGATCACCTTCCGCTTCAAGGGTACTGCGGGCCAGAGCTTTGGCGTGTGGAACGCCGGTGGCCTGCACATGTACCTGGAAGGCGACGCCAACGACTACGTGGGCAAGGGCATGACCGGCGGCAAGCTGGTGATCGTTCCGCCTAAAGGCAGCGTCTACAAGACCCAGGACAGTGCCATCATCGGCAACACCTGCTTGTACGGCGCCACCGGTGGCAAGCTGTTCGCCGCCGGTACTGCCGGCGAGCGTTTCGCCGTGCGCAACTCCGGTGCCCACACCGTGGTGGAAGGCACTGGCGATCACTGCTGTGAGTACATGACCGGGGGCTTTGTCGCGGTACTGGGCAAGACCGGTTACAACTTCGGTTCGGGCATGACCGGCGGTTTCGCCTACGTGCTCGACCAGGACAACACCTTCGTCGACAAGGTCAACCACGAGTTGGTCGAGATCCAGCGGATCAGCGGCGAAGCCATGGAATCCTACCGGAACCACTTGCAGCACGTGCTGGACGAGTATGTCGAGGAAACCGGCAGCGAATGGGGCCGCAACCTCGCCGAAAACCTCGATGATTACCTGCGTCGTTTCTGGCTGGTCAAGCCCAAGGCTGCCAACCTGAAATCGTTGCTTTCCAGCATCCGTGCCAACCCGCAGTGATATGCGCCTGAAGAGTTTGATGAGGTTTTAACATGGCTGAACGTCTGAATAACGACTTCCAGTTCATCGATGTCGGGCGCAAAGATCCGAAGAAGAAACTGTTGCGTCAACGCAAGAAAGAGTTCGTGGAAATCTACGAACCCTTCAAACCCCAGCACTCGGCCGACCAGGCCCACCGCTGCCTGGGGTGCGGTAACCCGTATTGCGAATGGAAGTGCCCGGTGCACAACTTCATTCCCAACTGGCTCAAGCTGGTGGCCGAGGGCAACATCCTCGCTGCCGCCGAGCTGTCGCACCAGACCAACACCCTGCCGGAAGTCTGCGGCCGGGTGTGCCCGCAAGACCGTCTGTGTGAAGGTGCCTGCACCCTCAACGACGGCTTCGGCGCGGTGACCATCGGTTCGGTGGAGAAGTACATCACCGACACCGCGTTTGCCATGGGCTGGCGCCCGGACATGTCCAAGGTCAAGCCGACCGGCAAGCGCGTCGCCATCATCGGTGCCGGTCCTGCTGGCCTGGGCTGTGCCGACGTGTTGGTACGCGGCGGCGTGACCCCGGTGGTGTTCGACAAGAACCCGGAAATCGGTGGCCTGCTGACCTTCGGCATCCCCGAGTTCAAGCTGGAAAAAACCGTACTGAGCAACCGTCGCGAAGTGTTCACCGGCATGGGCATTGAGTTCCGCCTGAACACCGAGATCGGCAAAGACGTGACCATGGAGCAACTGCTCGAAGAATACGATGCCGTGTTCATGGGCATGGGCACCTACACCTACATGAAGGGCGGCTTTGCCGGTGAGGACCTGCCAGGCGTCTACGACGCGCTGGACTTCCTGATCGCCAACGTCAATCGCAACCTGGGCTTTGAAAAGTCGCCGGAAGACTTCGTCGACATGAAAGGCAAGAAGGTTGTGGTGCTGGGCGGTGGTGACACCGCGATGGACTGCAACCGTACCTCGATCCGCCAGGGCGCCAAGTCGGTGACCTGTGCCTATCGTCGTGACGAAGCCAACATGCCGGGATCGCGCAAAGAGGTGAAGAACGCCAAGGAAGAAGGCGTGAAATTCCTCTACAACCGTCAGCCGATTGCCATTGTCGGTGAAGACCGTGTCGAAGGCGTGAAGGTGGTCGAGACCCGTCTCGGCGAGCCGGACGCCCGTGGCCGCCGCAGCCCCGAGCCGATCCCGGGTTCCGAAGAGATCATCCCGGCCGACGCCGTGGTCATCGCTTTCGGTTTCCGCCCAAGCCCGGCGCCGTGGTTCGAGCAGTTCCAGATCCAGACCGACAGCCAGGGCCGCGTCGTAGCCCCGGAACAAGGCCAGTACAAGCACCAGACCAGCAACCCGAAGATCTTCGCGGGTGGCGACATGGTGCGTGGTTCTGACCTGGTGGTGACCGCGATCTTCGAAGGCCGCAACGCCGCCGAAGGGATCCTGGATTACCTGCAGGTCTGATTGGAACGCGTCCTGTAGGAGCCGGCTTGCCGGCGATAGCGGTGGTGAATTCACCGGCGCCATCGCAGGCAAGCCAGCTCCCACACAAACCCCATTCCACATTGGGGTTTGCGACGCCAGTCATTGCGACAAATTGACCCGATAGACAAAAGGCACGGCTCACTCCGTGCCTTTTGCGTCTGGCTCTGAGAAAATGCCCGCACTTTTTTTGCGGATGCCGACATGACTGCCCTCAAGAACGACCGTTTCCTTCGTGCCCTGCTCAAGCAACCCGTGGACGTCACCCCTGTGTGGATGATGCGCCAAGCCGGTCGCTACCTGCCGGAATACCGCGCCAGCCGCGCCAACGCCGGTGATTTCATGAGCCTGTGCATGAACCCGGAGTTCGCCTGCGAAGTCACGATGCAGCCTTTGGACCGCTACCCGCAACTGGACGCGGCCATCCTCTTTTCCGACATTCTCACCATCCCTGACGCCATGGGCCAAGGCCTGTACTTCGAAACCGGCGAAGGCCCGCGTTTCAAGAAAGTCGTGAGCACCCTGGCTGACATCGAAGCCCTGCCGATCCCTGATCCGCACAAGGACCTCGGTTACGTGATGGACGCCGTCAGCACCATCCGCCGCGAACTCAACGGCCGCGTGCCGCTGATTGGCTTCTCCGGCAGTCCATGGACCCTGGCCACTTACATGGTCGAAGGCGGCTCGTCGAAAGACTTCCGCAAGACCAAGGCCATGCTCTACGACAACCCGCAAGCCATGCACCTGCTGCTGGACAAGTTGGCGCAGTCGGTCACCTCCTACCTCAACGGCCAGATCATGGCGGGCGCGCAAGCGGTGCAGATCTTCGACACGTGGGGCGGCAACCTGTCGGCAGCGGCGTACCAGGAGTTCTCCCTGGCCTACATGCGCAAGATCGTCAGCGGCCTGATCCGTGAACACGAAGGCCGCAAAGTGCCGGTCATCCTGTTCACCAAGAACGGCGGCCTGTGGCTGGAAAGCATCGCCGACTCCGGTGCTGATGCACTGGGCCTGGACTGGACCTGCGACCTGGGCGAAGCCCGCCAGCGCGTGGGCAACCGCGTCGCACTGCAAGGCAACATGGACCCGACCGTGCTCTACGCCAAGCCGGAAGCGATCCGCACCGAAGTCGGCCGCATCCTGGCCAGCTACGGCAAGGGCACCGGGCACGTGTTCAACCTGGGCCACGGCATCACACCGGAAGTGAACCCGGAGCATGCGGGCGCGTTCCTGCGTGCGGTGCATGAGCTGTCGGCGCAGTATCACGAATAAAAAAAGCCCGGTTTGATACCGGGCTTTTTCATGCCTGAACACAAGTCAAAATGTGGGAGCTGGCTCGTCGAATCGTCGCACCGCTGCGATAGCTGCATTGAATTCACCGCCGCTATCGCAGGCAAGCCAGCTCCCACATAAAAGCAAATAGCCTTAGACCTTCACGTCTCCCAACGGCGGCAATTTCGCCAGCTTCAACGCCACCAGCAACGCGCCAATCAACAGCGCCACGATAAACGCCCCAATCCCGTTCCACCCGGCAAAGTGCCAGAAGAACCCGCCCGCCGTCCCCGCAATACTCGACCCCACGTAGTAGCAGAACAGGTACAGCGACGACGCCTGCCCCTTGGCCTTTACTGCGCGGCGGCCGATCCAGCTACTGGCCACGGAGTGGGCGCCGAAGAAGCCGAAGGTGAAGATCAGCATGCCTGGCACCACCAGCCACAGTGGGGTGAACAGGGTGAGCGCCATGCCGGCCAGCATCAACACGATGGTGCCCCACAGCACGCGACGGCGGCCGAGGCGGTCGGCCAGTGAACCGATTTTGGCCGAGCTGTAGATGCCCGAGAGGTACACCAGCGACAGCAGGCCCACCACGGCCTGGCTCAGGTCATAGGGATCGGCCAGCAGGCGATAGCCGATGTAGTTGAACATCGTCACGAACGCGCCCATCAGCAGGAAGGCTTCTAGAAACAGCCACGGCAGGCCGGCGTCCTTGAAGTGCATGACAAAACCATCGAGCAAGGTGCGCGGCTTGAGGCTGCTGGCGCGGAAGTTGCGCGATTCGGGGAGGATTTTCCAGAACACCGTGGCGGCGATCAGGGCCAGGGCGCCGATGATCAGCATTGCGGTGTGCCAGCTTACAAAATCGATCAGCACGCCGATGATCAGCCGCCCGCTCATGCCGCCAATGGCGTTGCCGCCGATGTAGAGCCCCATCGCCAGGCCGATGTGCTGCGGGTGGATCTCTTCGCTCAGGTAGGTCATCGCAACGGCGGCCAGGCCGCTCAGCGACAGGCCCACCAATGCGCGCATGAACAGAATGCCTTCCCAGGTCGGCATCAGGCCGCTGGCGATGGTCGCGAGTGCGGCGCAGAACAACGCAGAAACCATCACCCGTTTACGCCCCAGGGTGTCGGAGATCGGCCCGGTAATCAGCAGGCCCAGCGCCAGCATCGCGGTCGCCACCGACAGGATCAGGCTGCTTTGCGCCGCATTGATGGAAAATTCGTGGGACAGCGCCGGCATCATCGGTTGTACGCAGTACAGCAGGGCAAAAGTGGCGAAACCACCGGAGAACAGCGCCAGCACCGTGCGCATGAACATCGGCGTGCCTTTTTCGATGTACTGCTCGTTGAGCTGGGCGACGACTTCGTCCAGGGCGGTAGGCGGGGCTTCTTGAGCAAGTGGAGCGACAGCAGCTTTCACGGGGACCTCGGGGAGGAAGAGCAGGCCAGGACCGGCACTGCAAAAAAGAATATAGCTGGCTAATGATTCTTTCCAATATATTGTTCGACCTGTTTGAGAGCTTTTACGACCTAATGAGGTTTGCATGGAATTGCGTCACTTGCGGTACTTCATCGCCGTCGCCGAAGAGCTGCATTTCGGCCGCGCCGCGCAGGTGCTGGGCATCTCGCAACCGCCCCTGAGCCAGCAGATCCAGGCGCTGGAACAGGAAGTGGGCGCGCGGTTGTTCGAGCGTACCAATCGTCGGGTCGAGCTGAGCGAGGCGGGACGACTGTTCCTGCACGAGGCGCGATTGGTGCTGGCCCAGGTCGACAAAGCCTCCGATGTGGCACGGCGTGCGCAACTGGGCGAGTTGGGGGAGCTGAAGATCGGCTTCACCTCCTCGGCACCGTTCAACGCCAGCATCCCCAAGGCGATCTTTGCGTTTCGCCAGGCGTTCCCGGCGGTGCATCTGAACCTGCAGGAAATGAGCAGCACCGAAGTGGCCGATTCCCTGGTAGATGAGTCGATCCAGGTTGGCCTGATGCGTCCACTGCCGCTGCCGGACTCCCTGAGTGTGGTCGAGCTGATGCGCGAGCCATTGGTGGCCGTATTGAGCGCCGGCCACCCACTGGTGCAAGGCAGCGAGCGAGGCCTGCACCTGGCGCAGCTGGCGCAGGAGCCATTCGTGTTTTTCCCGCGCAGTTATGGCAGTGGTCTCTACGCCCAGTTGATCAACCTGGCGCGAGATGCCGGTTTCAGCCCGCACTTCGCCCAGGAAGCCGGGGAGGCCATGACCATCATCGGTTTGGTCGCGGCGGGGTTGGGGGTTTCGGTGCTGCCGGCGTCTTACCAGCGCATCCGGATCGACGGGGTGGTCTATCGCACGCTGCTGGATGAGGAGGCGATGACGGCGGTGTGGCTAGTGCAGCGCAAAGGCGTGCAAACGCCGATGGCAGAGGCGTTTGTGGAGTTGTTGACGCGCAAGGCCATTCAATAAAAAACGGACTTTAAAACGAAGCAGCTCTTTGTGGGAGCTGGCTTGCCTGCGAATGTGGTGGGCCAGTTGGCAGGTGTGTCGACTGACACTCCGCATTCGCGGGCAAGCCCGCTCCCACATTTGATCGTCGGTATTTTCCAGCTGTCTTTGCTTCAGGCATACTGCCCGTGTTCCCGAAAAGGGGCTTGTGAGACTCTGAGGATCCTGGGTAACCAGCCATCGTAGAGCCAGACAGGACGCGGCGATGACAAGCCAACCTGTTTGTGAAGAGGGCGCCGAAAGGCGCCCTTTGTCGTTTCTGGAGAAACCACAACCTCAGCTTTACTGGGTGGTGCCCGTCTGCCCAAACGACTGCGCCGCCGAGCCCACTTCATTCATGCCATTGCTACGCAGCGCCGCCATGATGTCGCGGTCGAGCATGCTCACCCAGCGGTTGTAGTTGCGATGGATCGTGCCGTCCTTGTAGCCCAAATCGCGGCTGTCGCGGTAGGTGATGGCGTAGCTGTTGCGGGTGTAGCGGATGTCGATGGCGGCATAAAACTGGTTACGCACATTGATTTCGGCCTGCACCAGCTGCGGGCTCAGGCGCTGGACCGTCCATTCGCGCTTTTGCAGGGCGTTGACGATGATCACCTTCATTTTCTCTTCACTGACCTGGGCGTTGGCCGGCAGGTCGTGCTGGGTGTTGAGGATCGGCTTGTTGGTGCAGCCGGCGGTGACCAGCAGGGCCAGGGTGATCAGGGTGGCGCGTAGCAAGGAAGACATTCCGTATTCTCCAATCGATTTAACAGTCAGGACCAGCGGCGAAAGATCAGCGACGTGTTGACGCCGCCAAAGGCAAAGTTGTTGTTCATCACGTAGTCGTGGTGCATCTCGCGAAATTCACCCTGCAGGTAATCCAGCTCGCCGCATTGCGGGTCCACCGAATCCAGGTTGAAGGTGTGCACGTACTGGTTGCGGTTCATCATCTCGATGCTGAACCACGACTCCAACGCTCCGCATGCGCCCAGGGTGTGGCCGAGAAAGCTCTTCTGCGAGCTGATGGGCATGCGGCTACCGAACAGGCTGCTGGTGGCCAGGGTCTCGGCGATGTCGCCCTGGTCGGTAGCGGTGCCGTGACCGTTGACGTAGCCGATGGCAGACGGCTCCAGCCCGGCGTCTTCCAACGCCAGCTCCATCGCGCGGCGCATGGTTTTCTGCTCGGGGCGGGTGGTGTGCTGGCCGTCGGCGTTGCTGCCGAAACCGACCAGTTCAGCGTGGATATGCGCCCCACGGGCCAACGCATGCTCCAGCTCTTCGAGGACCAGCATGCCGCCGCCTTCGCCGATCACCAGGCCATCGCGGCCGCTGTCGTAGGGGCGCGGGCTGGTTTGCGGTGCATCGTTTTTCAGGCTGGTGGCGTACAGCGCGTCGAACACCATGGCTTCGGTCGGGCACAGCTCTTCGGCGCCCCCGGCGAGCATCAACGGCAAGCGCCCGAACTTGATCGCCTCGTAGGCATACCCGATGCCTTGGCTGCCGCTGGTGCAGGCGCTGGAGGTGGGGATCAGCCGCCCGGTGAGGCCAAAGAAGATGCTGATATTCGCTGCCGTGGTGTGCGGCATCATGCGCACGTAGGAGTTGGCATTCAGCCCCTCGGCCACCGAGTTCAGCAGCATATTGCCGAACGCCTTGATCTCATCGGTGCTGCCGGTGGACGAGCCACAGGCCACGCCCATGCGCCCGTCCTTGATCGACTCGTCGCCGAGCAAACCCGCGTCCTGCAACGCCTGCTCAGCGGCCCACACGGCCAGGCGCGAAACACGGCCCATGCTACGCAGCTGCTTGCGCGTCCAGTGGGCGGGCACGACGAAGTCGTCGATCGGCCCGGCCAAGCGCGTGTTCAATTCGGTAAACCGGTCCCACTCGTCCATGCGCCGGATGCCGCTGCGGTTGGCACGAAAGTTGGCGGCGATGGTCTCCCAGTCGCCACCCAGGGAGGTCATACCGGCCATGCCGGTCACTACAACGCGCTTCATCAGCACAGGCCTCCGTTCACGGCCAGCACCTGGCGCGTGATGTAGCCGGCCTCGGCCGACATCAGGAAATTCACCGCGCCGGCCACCTCTTCCGGGGTGCCCATGCGCTGCGCGGGGATCATCTTCATCAGCTCTTCCACCGGCACGTTCTCATCGAGCATGGCGGTGTCGATCAGGCCAGGTGCCACGCAGTTGACCGTGATCTTGCGCTTGCCCAGCTCGATGGCCAGGGCCTTGGCGGCGCCGATCAAGCCGGCCTTGGACGCGCTGTAGTTGACCTGGCCACGGTTGCCGATCAAGCCGGACACCGACGTGATGCACACGATACGCCCGGCCGCGCGACGTCGGATCATCGGCATCATCACCGGGTGCAGCACGTTGTAGAAACCGTCGAGGTTGGTGCGCATCACCACGTCCCAGTCGTCTTCCGACAGGGCCGGGAACGCGCCGTCGCGGGTCAGGCCGGCGTTGAGCACCACGCCGTAGTAGGCGCCATGCTGCTCCACATCGGCTTCGAGGATTGCCTTGCACGCGGCACGGTCCGCCACATCGAACTGCAGCACCCGTGCCTTGCGGCCCAGGGCTTCGATTTCGACTTGCACCGCGTCGGCTTGGGCGCGGCCACTGCGGCAATGCAGCACGATGTCATGGCCGGCCTGGGCCAGGCGCAGGGCGATGGCGCGGCCAATGCCACGGCTGGAGCCGGTGACCAGTACGGATTCAGTCATGGCGTTACGTCCTTCGATTCATCTAAATAGTTGGCCGCCTGGGGCGGTCGGAATACGTTCAAGCGGGCGCTAGCCAAAATGCCATCACCGGTCAGGTGGCATTCGAACACACCCATGCCATTGTCGTCTTCCAGGGAGCGCAGGCCGTGGATGGTCAGCTCGGCGCCGGCCGGGAAGTGTTCCACGTTGCACTCGTACTTGCGTGTGCCCAGCAGGAAGCCCAGTTCCACGGCCTCGCCTTTCTGACGCGCACGGCAACCGGCGTAAGCCGCGACGCTTTGCGCCATCAGCTCGATGCCGACCCACGCCGGCAGGCTGCCGTCGTCGCGGTTGAACAGGCCGCCAGGCTTGACGGTGACGCGGGTGTGAACCTGCTCTTCATCGAACGACAGCACCTGGTCGATCAGGATCATGTCGCCCGCGTGGGGCAGCAGTTCAGCGAGTGGCCAATCGATCATGGGGCCTCTGCGATTATCAGGCTGACGTTGTTGCCGCCGAAGGCAAACGAATTGCTCATCAGGCAGCGTTTTTTCAAGGTGTCACCGGCTTGCGCCCAGTGCAGGGCCGGCAGTGCCGGGTCGGCCTGGCCGTCCCACACATGGGGCGGCACCACGCCGTGGGCCAGGCTCAACCAGCAGAACGCGGCCTCCAGTGCACCGGCGGCGCCCAGAGTGTGGCCGCTCATGGGCTTGGTCGACGAACAGGCCACGCCTTGGGGGAACAGTTGGGCAACCGCCAGGCTTTCCATGGCGTCGTTGTGTTGGGTGGCTGTGCCGTGCAGGTTCAGGTAACCGATCTGCTCGGGCGCAAGTTTGGCGCTGGCCAACGCCTTGCGCATTGCTTGCAGCGCGCCCTTGCCGGTGGGCTCCGGCGCGGAAATATGGTGCGCGTCGCAGCTGGCGCCGCTGCCCAGCAGCGCGATGGGCGCGGTCTCACGGCTCATCAGGAACAGCACCGCGGCTTCGCCGATGTTGATGCCGTTGCGGTTCACCGAGAACGGGTTGCAACGCTCGCTCGACACCGCTTCCAGCGAGGTAAAGCCGTTAAGCGTCAGCTTGCACAGGCTGTCGACGCCGCCGCAGATCACCGCATCGCACACGCCCAGGTCCAGCAGGCGCTGGGCACTCATCAACGCGCGGGCGCTGGAGGTGCAGGCGGTGGAGATCACATAGGCCGGTCCGCTCAGTTGCAACCAGTCGGCGAGGAAGTTGGCCGGAGCGCTGAGTTCCTGTTGCTGGTAGTCGTAATCACCGGGGAACTGGTTGTCGCGCAGGTAATGCGCAATGCCACGGCTCGCCTCATCGATACCCGACGTGCTGGTACCGAGCACAATGCCGACCCGAGAGGCGCCATACGTTTCAATGGCCTGACGAATCTGTACCTCAATCTGCAGCGCCGCTTCCAGCAACAGCTGGTTATTCCGGCTGCTTTGCTGGTTCAGCTCCGTTGGGATGGTCGCCAGTTCACCCGGCACGCCGGCCACCGGCAGCACACGGTCCGGTACCCAGCCGCTTTCGGCGCGCATGCCCGAGCAGTCACCGGCAAACAGGCTGCGACTGACTTCGTCCTGGCCACGGCCGAGGGCGCAGATTACGCCGAGGGCGTTGAGGTAGGCGGTCATCGTGCGGCCCCCAGCGGGCTGATGCGGTAGCTCAACCGTTGCCCGCTCATGTTCACACTGAAGACCTCAGACGACTGGTACACGATCTGCCAGTGGCCGGGCAGCGTGCGGGTAAGGTCCATGGCCTGCGCGGTGGGGTACAGCTTTCGCACATCGTCCGCCGACGTCAGGGCGAATAACAGTGCGGCGAACAAGTCCCGTGCCTGGGGGTTGGGCGGCAGCAAGCCGTCGGCTTGCCACTGACCGTCGACCAGCTTCTGCCGGGCCTGGGGAATACCCAGCGGGTCCATCATCGACCAGCGTATCGCACCGCCTTCGCGCTGGATCACCAGCAGCCAGTCCTGGGTTTGACCGTCTGCCTGGCGCTGAACATGCAGCTGCATGGGCAGCGTCAGCGCCGGGACTTTTTCGGGCAGCGGTGGCTGGCTGGCGCAGGCGCTCAGCAGCAACAGGCAGCCGATCAACAACAGACGAATCATCATTCAGGGCTCGCCAAGGGTTTGCGTGCCACGCAGTTCACCAGGGTTTCCTCACGCTGGCCCACCGGCGGCGGGTTGCGCAGGCCCCAGCGTTCCAGCAGGCCGAAATCGCTGGAGCGGCTCCACCACAGGTACGGGTAGGAGACGTTCTGCGGGCCAAATTCAAAGCCTTGTTCGCGCAGCATCTCCAGATACTCCTCGGCGCTTTTCTGCACGTGCATGGGGTGGCGGAACAGCCAGCGAATCACCCAGGTGTCGATGTACGCCTCGGTGGATTCGGCAAACAACAGGTAGCCGCCCGGCTTGAGCACGCGGTAGAACTCCTTCAGCGCGCGATGCTGCTCCACGAGGTGGTGGAAAGTCTGGTGGCAGAACAGGATGTCGACGCTTGCGTCCGGCACATCGAGGGTGGCGCAGTCGCTGCCGATCAGTTGCACATCCAGGCCCTGGCGTACGGCTTCGGCCTTGCTCAACGCCAGGCTGTGAAGGTCGGCGTCCAGGCCGATCAAGCGGCCAGGGGCGAACACCTGTTGCAACAGCTTGAAGGATTTGCCCTGGCCGCAGCCGGCATCCAGCAGCACTGGCGCCACCGGCAGCGGCTCGCTGAACAGGCTGCGCAAGTCGTTGATCGCCACGCGCAGCACATGGTGTTGCCAGGTGTGGCTGCGCAGGAACCAGAACCCAAATTTGGTTTCTTCGACGTAGTTTTTACTGAGGTATTGAGTGCTCACGCGGCATCCCCTGCACAAATCTGCGACAACATCCGTAGCCGTCGCTTGGGTTCACTGACAAACGGGTTGCGCTCGTCCCACGCGTAGCCGGCGAGGATCGAGCTGATCATCCGGCGAATCTCCGGCGAGCTGCCCGGGTGGAAAATCACATCCTGGAAGGTACCGGCATACCAGCCTTCGACGTAGCAACGGAAGGTGTCGACACCGCGCTTCAACGGCTCGGCAAACTCGGTTTGCCAGTCCACCGCTTCGCCGTTCAGTTGGCGATGCAGCAGCCCAGCGGCCATGCTCGCCGAACGCATGGCGATGGTCACGCCGGAAGAGAATACCGGGTCGAGGAATTCCGCCGCATTGCCCAACAGCGCGAAGCCGGGGCCGTGCAGGCTTTTGACGTTGGCCGCATAACCGCCGATGGTGCGCGCCGGGGTGTCCCACACGGCTTCTTTCAGCACACCGGACAGGCTTGGGGTTTCATCGATGAAACCGCGCAGGCAGGCATCGAGGTCACCGTCGCGGCCGTCGAAATGCTCCTTGGCCGCGACTACCCCCACCGAGCAACGGCCGTTGCTGAACGGTATGGTCCAGAACCAGATATCGCGCTGGGTCGGGTGCGTGGTGACGAGGATCTTGGTGCGGTCAAAACCCGGGTGTTCGATGCGGTCTTCGACGTGGGTGAACACCGCCTGGCGCACCGGGAAATCAGACGGCACATCGAGGTCCAGCAGGCGCGGCAGCACGCGGCCGTAACCGCTGGCATCCAACACGAACTTGGCCTTGAGGTGGTACTCGCTGCCGTTCTCGCGGCGCACGTGCAGGTAGCGGCAATCGCCTTTGAAGTCCACGCCGACGATGCTTTCGCCGTAGCGGATCTCCACCCCTTGCAGCGCGGCCTGGTCAGCCAGCAGTTTGTCGAAGTCACCGCGCTGCACCTGGAAGGTAGTGGGTTTGCCGTTGCTGAAGGTATCGCTGAAATCAAACGCACTGTAGCGCTCGCCCCAGGCGAACGCGGCGCCGGTTTTCAGCTGGAACCCCGCGGCCTGCACAGCGTCGAGCATGCCGGCTTCTTCGATGAAGTCGATGCAGTGGGACAACAGGCTTTCGCCGATGGAAAAACGTGGAAAATGCTGGCGTTCGATGACCAGCACGTCATGTCCTTTGCGCTTGAGCAGGGCTGCCGCGATGGCGCCGGACGGCCCGGCACCGATCACCACGACCTGGCGACGTTCCATTTCAACTGTGGGCACGAGGGCTCCTTGCCGCGTTGGCGATAATCGGGTTCATGAGGCGTGCTTCTGATGGCCGGCCCAGGGCGCCAGCATAAAGCTGAAAGCCAGGCCCAGGCTGACCGACAGGCCGAAATTGCTCACCGCTGGCGTACTTGAGACCGCCAGCAGGCCGAACGACAGCCAGGTGGTCAGCGCGGCCAGCAGCGTTCCCAGCAGGCTGACTGCTGCGCCGCCGATCTGCTCGCGCATCAAGATCGCGTAATCCACGCTGATGGCCGTGACCAGCAGCAGGCCAAACAGGCTGAACAGGGTCAGCGGTTGGCCCAGCCAGCCGAGGCTGGCCAGGCTGCACAGCGCGGCCAGCAACGGCAGCGCGACGATGCGCAAGGCGCCGCCGAACCCGAAGGGCAGGATCAGCAGCAACACGATCAGCACGCACGACATCAACTTCAATTCGGCGGCGCTGATCTGCGTGTCGGCAAATACCCGGTTCAAATCACCGAGGCGATCCACCAGTTGCACCCCGGGCAGGTCCACCGCCTGCACCCGCAGCAGCGCCGGGTTGTTCAAGCCTTGCAGACTGACCATGGCGGCCACACCGCCATCCACCGGCCCCAGCCACAGCGTGCGCCAGGGTTCGGCGAGCGGGCCGACCAGCGCGGCGTCGATGTCTTGGGTGGGCAGTGTTTGCAGTTGCGCGACTTCGGCTTGCAAGGCCGCAGCGGGAACGCCGAGGTCGAGCAGTGGCTGCCAGTGTTGTGGCAACGCGTTCAGCGCATCCCGCAGGTGTTGTTGCTCGGCGGGCAGGCTGACCAGTTGGTTCAGCGCCAGGTAACCCTGGAGCTTGTCCATGTTCACCAACTGATCCAGGCGCTGGCCCAGCGCGGCCTGGCGTTCCAGCAACTGCTGCTGGTTGTCGGCCCGCACCAGGAAAAACTGGCTGGTGGGTTGGAACCCGGTGATGCGCGCCACCGCCTGTGCTTCCTGCAGTAACTGCGGCGGGGCACCGATCCACTGGCGAATATCGTTCTTGCTGTTCAAGTGCCACAGGCCACCGGCGCAAAACAGCACCACCAGCACCAGCAACACCGGGCTTGGCACGCGCTTGAGCAACGAGGCGCGCATCAGCCACAGGCATTCGGCGATGCGCAGCGGCCATTGCGCCGGGCGCAGCTCGACGCCCTTGAGCAGGGCGGGCAACAGGCACACCGCCGACAAGTACGCGCCCACCAGGCCGGCAGCGGAGAACACCGCGATCTGGGTCAGCGCCGGGAACGGCGTCCAGGCCAGTGCCAGGTAGCCGATGCAACTGGTCGCCAGGCTCAAGCTCAGCCCCGGCAGCGTGATGCGCAGCGCCGGCCAGCTGCGCCAGGGTTGCATACTCCAGCTCTTGGACAGGTAGTGCAGCGGGTAATCCACCGCCACGCCAATCAGGCTCGAGCCCAGCACCAACGTCATCACATGCATGTGGCCAAACAGCGCCACACAGGCCACCGCGCCAAACAGCATGCCCACCAGCACCGGCACAAACGCCAGCAGCACACGCCAGCGACGGAACGCCAGCAACAGCAATAACAGAATGCCCAAGGTGGCGCCGCCGCCGACCCAGGTGATTTCCCGCGTGGCCTGCTGCTGGCCGTTGGCGGCATACAGCAAGCCGCTGGCGGCGAGCAGCTGCGCACCTTGGCCGCTGGCCTGTTCACGGCTGGCCTTGAGCAGGTCGGCCACCTGTATCGGCAGTTGCATGTCGAAGGCATTGCCGGTGGTGCGCGCACGCAGCAGCACCCAGCTTTTGCCGTCGGCATCGGCAATCAGGGCGCCGCTGCCAATGTCCAGCTGCACTGAACCGTGCTGCGGCTGGCTGTTCTGGATGCGCCCGGTCAGGCCGAGCCAGTCGTCCTGGCTCGGCACCAGGCTGAACCCGGTGAAGGGGTCGAACAGCGCTTGCACGCGCTGCTGGATAAACGCGTCGGGGTGTTCGATCAGCTGTTCGCGGTCCTTGGCCGAGAGCATCGCCAGGCGCCCGCGCAGCAATTGCTTACGCAGCGCCGGCAGGTCGGCTTGCAGGTTCCACTGCACCTTTTCAAACAGCCCGCTGGCCTGCCAGCGCTCGCCCAGCTGCTGCGCCACGGCCACGGCTTGTTGGCGGTCGGCGTGCCCGACCAGCACCAGCATTTCGCGGTTCAGGGGCTCCTGCATGCGCTGTTCGGCTTGCTGTTCCAAGGCGTCCGGCGTGTTGCCCGGCACCAATTCCATCAAGTTGGCCGACAACGGCGCGCCATGGCGCCACTGCCAGCCGGCCAGGGCCAGCACAGCCACCAGCAGGATCAGGAACAGGCGCGGTAGCAGGCGCTCACTGGGCAAAGTCGTGTTGCTCCGCATCGCTCAGAGGTTGGTCGGCACGGCTGTCCTGCATGCGCAGCACGGTGCTGTCGCCTTGGGTTTCCAGCAGCTCGATCTTCTGCACCAGCTCGCCACCGTCGATATTGATCTGGGTGAAGACCTGTTTTAACAGCAGTGAGCGCGGGATCAGCGTGAGTTTCCATCCGTTGGCTTCGCCTTGCAGCTGCAATTCGAAGTCGCGCTGCAAGCCACTGCTGTCACCTTGGAGGACGGCGAGGAACAGGCGGTTTTGCTCGGCGCCGGCGCTCTTGTTTGGCAGCAATTGCCAGCCATTGGCGTCACGGCGGGCAATGCCTTGGGCGCTGATGCGGTAATCCTGTTGCAGCGGGGTCTTGAGCAGCCAGAGCAGGCCGTGGTCCTTGGCGAGGACAAAGGTGCCTTTGCTGACCAGGGGTTGGGGCAGGGCACGCAGGTGTTTTTCCTGGGTGAAGGTGCCGTGGATTACGGAGGGTTTGGCGAGTTGATCGCTCAGTTGTTGTAGATCGAAAGCGTGAGCACTGAAACTCAAAAGCAACCCGATCAATAATGTGGGAGCGGGCTTGCCCGCGAAAAACCTGAGGACGCCGCGGAGTATCAGGCGGATTGCGTTATCGTTAACGACCTTCGCGGGCAAGCCCGCTCCCACAGGGGATCTCATTTCAGGGCTCTCTCGACGGCGTCTGTAAATATCTTGGGGGAGGCCAGCTGCATTTCACGGTTGGCGATTTCCACCGCCACCTGCACCGTGGTTGCACGGGTCAAACGCTCGCCGCTGGCCAGGTCGGTGATCAGGTAATTGACCTTCAAGCGGTTCTCCCATTCCACCAGGCTGGCGCGTACGTTGATCGTCTGGCCGAACACGGCGCCGCGCACGTAGCGCAGCTGCATGTCGATCACCGGCCACGCGTAGCCGGATTCCAGCATAGCCGTGTAGTTATGGCCGATCTTGTCCAGCAACGCGCAGCGCGCCACTTCCAGGTACTTTACGTAGTGCCCGTGCCAGACCACGTTCATGGTATCGACGTCAAAAAACGGCACGAGGATTTCAGTGTCGCAGTGCAGCACGCCCTGGCTACGCATGCAGCCTCCAATGTTGCTCGGCGATGCGTTGCAGGCACAGGCGCAGTTCGCCTTCCAGGGCGCGGTCTTCGATCACCGGCGGGAAGTCTTTGGCGAGTTCTTCATGCATGGCGGCCAGGGCCGGTGGCAATGGGCGGGCGTCTTCGGCCTGGGCGCGCAGCCACACCCCTTGGTTGGCGGCGAGCAAGGTAGCGGCGGCAACCTGTTCGGTCAGCTCCAGCACACGGATCGCATCGCGGGCGGCGATGGTGCCCATGCTCACTTTGTCCTGGTTATGGCATTCGGTGGAGCGCGAGAACACGCTGGCCGGCATGGTGTTTTTCAGGGCTTCGGCGGTCCAGGCGCTGGTGCCGATCTGCACGGCCTTGAAGCCGTGGTTGATCATCGCGCGGTCGGCCGGCGCGCCGGACAGGTTGCTCGGCAGGCCGTGGTTGTAACGCACGTCCACCAGCAGCGCGAGCTGGCGGTCGAGCAGGTCGGCCACGTTGGCCACCAGGGTCTTGAGGCTGTCCATGGCGAAGGCGATGTGGCCTCCGTAGAAGTGACCGCCGTGCAGCACGCGCTCTTCTTCGGCATCGATGATCGGGTTGTCGTTGGCGCTGTTCAGTTCGGTTTCGATGAACGAACGCAGCCAGCCCAGGCTGTCGGCCAACACACCCAGCACGTGCGGTGCGCAGCGCAGCGAGTAGCGGTCTTGCAGGCGATGCAGTGGCGCGGTCGGCGCGTCGATGGCCAGGTCCTTGCGCAGCCAGGCAGCCACTTGCATCTGCCCAGGGTGCGGCTTGGCGGCGAACAGGCGCTCGTCAAAGTGTTCCGGGTTGCCTTGCAGCGCCACCACGTTCAGCGCGGTGATGCGCGTGGCCAGTTGCAGCAGGTAGTCGGCGCGGGCGAAGGCCAGGCACGCGAGGCCGGTCATCACGGCGGTGCCATTCATCAGGGCCAGGGCTTCCTTGGGGCGCAACACCAGCGGGTCCCAACCCAGTTCGCGGTGCACGTCGGCCGCCTGACGGCGTTCGCCACGGAACATCACTTCGCGTTCGCCGGACAAGGTCGCAGCCACGTAGGACAGTGGTGTCAGGTCACCGCTGGCGCCCACCGAGCCCTCTTCCGGGATCAGCGGCAGCACGTCGTGTTCGAGGAACGCATGCAGACGCTCCAGCAACTCCACGCGCACCCCGGACACGCCATGGCACAGTGACTGCAACCGCGCCGCCAGCACCGCACGGGTGGCTTGGGCGTCCAGTAACTTGCCCAGGCCGCAACCGTGGAAGGTGTACAGGTGACGCGGCAGTGCTTCGACGTGCTGCAACGGTACGGCCACCACGCAGGAGTCGCCGTAGCCGGTGGTCACGCCGTAGATCACGCCTTCCTTGTCCAGCAGCGAGTCGAGGAACTGCGCACCCTTGGCGATGCGCTGGCGATACGCCGCGTCGCCCTGCAATCGGGTAGGCGCCTGACGGTTGGCCAGGGCCAGCACGTCCTCAATGCGCAGGGGGCGTTCGCCAAAGGTTACCGGCTCAAGATGCGTCGTCATCGGTCTTCCAGAAAGGGTAAAAGTTGAACCATTGTTGGGGCGCTTCCAGGCAAAACTGGCCCAGGCGGGCGGCGTAGCGCTCGGTCCACTGGGCGATGACCTGCTCGCGGGTGGTGCGCTTCCATTCGATCAATTCGGCGAACGGCTCGATGGTCAGGCGATAGCGGTTGTTGTGCTTGAGGCACATCAGCAGGTTCACCGGGCATTTGAGCAACCCGGCCAGCAACCACGGGCCTTGTGGGAAGGCGGCGCTGTGACCGAGGAAATCCGCGCGGACCGTGCGCCCGCCATGCAGGGGCACTCGATCGCCCGCAATGGCCAGCCATTCGCCTTCGTCCAGGCGCTGGCTGAGCAGCAGCATGGTGGCCGGGTCCAGCTCGCTGACCTGGATCAGGCGCAAATGCGTGGCCCCGGCTTCGCCCAGCAAACGGTTGAATTGTTCGGCGTGCTTGGTGTGCACCAGCACGTTCATGGTGACCTGCTCGCCAAGCTCGGCGAGGGCGCGACACACTTCGAGGTTGCCCAGGTGGGCGCCCACCAGCATCTGCCCGCGTTCACCGCGCAGTTGGTTGCGCAATTGCGCCGGGTCGTTGATTTCGATCTGTTCGATGCGCAGCTTGCCGTTCCACACGTCGAGCTTGTCGAGCAAGGAATCGGCGAAGGCCATGAACTGGCCAAAGACTCGTGTGTGGGTGGGGCGCAGTGCGTCTTGCCCGCTCCAGTCGGCCAGGCGCTGCTGGTATTGCCAGGCGCTCTGGCGTGCGGTGCGACCGAACACGAAGAAGTACAGCACGATGCCGTAGAGCACCGGGCTCAGCAGGCGCCGGCCGAGCACTTTGGCGGCGAAGGCGGTGAGTTTCATCAACAGGAAACTGCCGCGCTCCTCGCGGTCGGCCCAGTGCTTGGTGCTGTCGCTCATGCTTGCCACCGTCGCCACAGGATCATCGGCGCACGCACCAGCATGCCGAAGAACAGCCGGGTGTGCATGGCCGAGATGCGCACGTTGTCGCGGAACAAGCGAAAGTGCGACAAGCCGTCGGCGGGGTAATGCACCCGGGTCGGCAGCCAGCGCATCGGTTGGTTGCGCCAGGCCAGGCGCACCAGGATGTCCGAGTCAAAATCCATGCGCGTGCCGATGTACGCCGAGTCCATCAACGCCAACACCGGTGCCAGCGGGTACACGCGAAAGCCGCACATCGAGTCGCGGATCTGCAGCGACAGGGTGTTGATCCACACCCACACGTGGGTCAGGTAGCGCGCATACAGGCGGCCCTTGGGCACGCTGTCGTCGTATTCGGGGTAGCCGCAGATAATGGCGTCGGGGTGACGGCGCGAGGTGTCGAGGAAAGTCTCGACTTCGCGCAGATCGTGCTGGCCGTCGGCGTCCACTTGCAAGGCGTGGCTGTAGCCCAGGCGCGCGGCTTCGCGGAACCCGGCCATGACGGCGCCGCCTTTGCCCTGGTTGCTGGGCAGGGTCAGCAGGGTAACGTTATCCAGGCTTGCAAGTTGTGCCAAGACCGCCGCGCAGGCCGGGCTGCTGCCGTCGTCTACCAGCAGGCATGGCAGGCCGCTGTCTAACAGGCTGTGGACCACGGCCGGCACGGCGGCTTCGTGGTTGTAGACCGGGATCAGGGCACAGGGGTTATGCATGATCGCCGGCTCTTGATGGATCGGGTCGCCAGCATCGCAGCGGTGCGGCGATCCGACAAGCCAGCTCCCACATTTGATCGGCTGTGTGTAGTAGATCTGTGGCTGGCGCAGACCCAATGTGGGAGCGGGCTTGCCCGCGATTGAGCGCGAAGCGCTCACCAGATCTACACATGCGTAGCCTCCAGTTGAATGCGCCCGCTGGAACAGGCCGCGACGCCATTGCGATAGGCGAAATACAACTTGCCGCGCTCCTGATCAAAGCGCAGGTGCAGTTCGATCGCATCGCCCGGGCGCACCAGTTGCTGGAACTTGAGCACTTCCATCCCGGCAAAGGTTGCGGGCAGGTCGAGCAGTTGCTGGCCCAGGTTGAACGCCCATTCCACCTGCACCACGCCCGGCAACACCGGGGTGACCGGGAAGTGCCCGCTGAAATAGGCCAGGTCCGGCGGAACGCTCAGTTGCAAGGTCCATTCGCCATCGGCTTCCACCTGTTCCAGCACTTCCGGGGCTTTCGGGCGGGGTGCCAGCAACAGCGCCTCGACCTGCGCCTGTGGCAGTTTGCCTTGGCTGTTCAGGGGTAACTGGCGCAGCAAACGCCAGCGACGGGGCAAGGCCAGCGCTTCGCAATGCTGGCTCAAGTGCTGGCGCAGGGTTTGGGTGAGGGTGCGACGGCCCTGATTGCGCAAGGCGTGCAAGCCATCGGCGCTGAGTACCACCAGCGCGCCGAGGGAAGCGCGGTTTTCCTGGACCACGCCCAAGCGGGTGTCGGCGACCCATGGGTGGGCCATCAACGCCTGTTCCAGCATGGGCAGGGAGATGCGTTTTTCTTCCAGCTTGACGATGCGGTCCAGGCGCCCGAGCAGCTCGAAACGGCCATCGGCATGGATGCGCGCCGCGTCGGCGGTCTGTTCGACATGGCCGGCAGGCAGGTAAGGCGAAGCGATGCGCAGGGCGCCGTCGGCGTCCTGGCTCAGCACCACGCCGGCAAACGGCTGCCAGGGTTGTGCGCCTTGGCGCCAGGCGATGCCGCCGGTCTCGGAGCTGCCGAGGATTTCCGTCGGCCATTGCTGCAAGCGGTCGTAAAGCTCGCCCGCCGCTTCCACGGGCAAGGCGCCGCCCGACGAAAACACCCGCAACACCTGGCTCAGTGCTGGCCAGTCGAGGTTGTCGCCCATGCGCTTGAGCAGGGCGGGGCTGGCGACCCAGGCGAACTGTGTGTGTTCGCGGCTGGCGCGTTGCAAGTCTTCGGGGAAGGCCAGTTGCTTGCGCACAAAGGTGCGGCCGGCGCACAGCGGCCACAACACGCGGAACAGCAAACCGTAGATGTGCTGCGTGGCGACGCTGCCGATGATGCAGGCGCGCTTGAGGTCCGGGCCCCACAGGGCTTCCAGCGCTTCGACTTCATTGGCCAGTTGGCGCAGGGTCTTGTCGATGCGCTTGGGCTCGCCGCTGGAGCCGGAGGTGCACAGGCTCAGTTGGCAAGCGTCCAGGTCGAGGGCGGCGGCGCTTAAGGGTGCCTGGTACAGCGCGTCCAGGTCGGCGGCTTCGGTCAGCCAGCTGTCGACGGCCTCGTCCCAGCGCTGGCGGGTCTGTGGTTGCAGGTCGGCAGGCAGCAGCACGCTGACCCCGGCCCGCCAGGCGCCGAGCAGGGCAATCGCCAGTTGGCCGGCGTCTTCCAGGTACACGGCCAGGCGTTGGATACCGCGCGCTTGCAGGCCTGCGGCCAGGCTCAGGGCGTGCGCCCACAGCTGGGCATGGTTCATGTCAGGTTCGGTGGTGACCGGACGCTGTTCCAGCGGCTCAAGCAGCAAGTGCTCAAGTTTCAACCCATTCATACGCGGCCTCGAACCCTTTGTCGTACCAGCCATTCCACGGCAAACAACAGCCCCATCAACCCGTAGGCGATCAGGCCGTTGTACAACGTCCACCAGCTCAGCGGCGCCCACAGGGTGAGGGCGGCGGCGAGCAGGCCATTACACAGAAAGAACACACTCCACACCACCGTAACCTGGCGGGTGTACACGATGGCGTGGGGTGGCAGCACCGGGTCGGTCATGCGTGCCAGGCGTTCCACCATCGGCGGGCCGTATTTGAGGCTCAAGCCGAACAGCGACAACATGAACGCGCTGACCAGGCTCGGGTACCAGCGCAGCAGGTGCGGGTTGTCGAACCAGGCCAGCAACAGGCAGAACACGATGATCGCCACGGCCATCCAGCGACTGCCGGGTCGGCGTGCGCCGGTGAGCGCGCGCAACAGCCACAGGCTGCCCAGCAGCAGGCCGAATTGCCACGGTGCGAAGTGTTCGGTGCCGTAATACACCGCAAAGGGGTACAGCAGGCCCGCCAGCAGCAGGCCCAGGCCGATCAGCCGGCTCATGCGGCAGGCTGGACCAGACGGTACACCGCCTCAACCACATCGTTCACGGTGCGCACGGCCTTGAATTCTTCGGCGGCGATCTTCTTGCCGGTCTGGCGCTTGATATGGTCGATCAAGTCCACGGCATCAATGCTGTCGATTTCCAGGTCCTGGTACAGGTTGGCGTCAAGGGTGACGCGTTCCGGAGGCAGTTCAAACAGTTCCACCAAGGCATCGCGCAGGGTGTTGAAAATATCGTCACGAGTTTGCATGGTCCGGTCTCAAGCTGCCTGTCTGGCCGTGACGAATGCCGCGAGGCTGGCCACGTTGGTGAAGTGATTTCGAGTGTCCTTGGCGTCGGCATCGATCTTGATGCCGTACTTTTTCTGGATCGCCAGGCCCAACTCCAGGGCATCTACCGAATCCAGGCCCAGGCCTTCGCCGAACAGGGTCTGCTCGCTGCCGATGTCGTCGGCGCTGATGTCTTCCAGGCCCAGGGCCTCGATGATCAGCGTCTTTATGTCGTGCTCAAGGCGGTGTCTGTCGCTCATCTTCGGCGAGCTCCTTAATAAAATAGTGATGCAGGTAATCGTTGAGCTTGCGTGAAGCCTGGGGCGCTGGGCCCATTGCGGCGAACGCCTGTGGTTCTATATCGGCACCCACCCGCAAACTGAAGTGCACGCGGCATTTTGGGATGCGATACCAGGGTTCGGCCTTGGTCAGCGTGGTCGGGCTGACCTTGATCACCACGGGGGTGATGATTGTCGCACCCCGCAGCGCGATGGCGGCGCCGCCACGATGAAAGGCAGGCGCCGCGCCGGGTGTGGTGCGGGTGCCTTCGGGAAAGATGATCAGGGTCTGGCCCGTCCGCAGGGCGTCGGCGGCGGCGTCGAGCATCTCGGCGCTGCCGTCGTTGCTGATATAACCGGCTTCGCGCACGGGGCCGCGGGTAAAGGGGTTCTGCCACAGGCTCTGCTTGACCACGCAGTTGGCCTGGCGCACCAGGCCGATCAGGAACACCACATCGATCAGCGACGGGTGGTTGGCAATGATCATCTGGCCCGGACGGCCGAGGTTTTCCGCGCCTTCGACGCTGTAGGTCAACACGCCGACGCGCTGCATCAGGCGGATGAACAGCCAGAACAGCCAACTGATCGTGTGGCGGGCGCGGCGGCGATGTTTTGCAGCGTCCCCCGGCAGGCAACTGAGCAGTGGAAACACCAGCAAACGCAGGCACAGCCCGCCGAAGCCGAACAGCGCAAAGCTGGCGGCGGTGGCGAACAGGCGCCAGTAGTAGGCGTCCCGGGGTTTATCGGTCAGGGCTTGCGTTGCCAGTTCCATACGCGGTTCTTCCAGGCATGTTGGCAGGCGACCTGTTCGGTGAGCAGGGTGCGCAGCAGGTTCAGGGCGTGGGGCCACTGGGTTTGAGTGGGTTGGACAGTGCCGGTGCCGAGTTCCAGCTGCCACTCGTCGCCCGGTGTGAGCAGCAGGCCGAGGGCGTAGGGGAACGGCACGTCGTGGATCCAGCTGGCATAGGCCTCGGGCGGCTGTTCTTCGGTGATCACCAGCAAGACGGCCGGGGCGCCGTCGTTGAGCAGGGCGGCGGCCTCGAGCATGCCGTGTTCCAGGCCGTCGCCTGCGGCGGCGAGGGCGGTCATTTCGCTGGTTTCGTTGCGCAGGATCGACCACAGGCCAATTACCGCATTGTGCACCGACAGGCTGAACTGGGTCGGCGACAGCGGCTGGTCGTTGGCCAGGTCCGTGAGGATGTCGAGGGTGCGCGGGGTTTCGCCGTGACGGGATATGAACACCAGCGGCAGGTCCTGCAGGCCATCGGCCAGTGGCCAGCCCACGCTGAACGCCATGCGGGCCAGGCGGCTCAGGCGACGGCGCTGCATGGCCGGCAGGAATGACACGTCGGGGCAGGCTTGGTTGTCGTGCAGCAACACCGGGTTCCGGCACCAGGCATGCCAGTCGTCCGCGCTTTCGAGCCCAGGGGCCCAGGCGCGCCATTGGGCGATGTTGAAAGTGATCACTGAGAAGTTATCCCGCCCCTGCGGGCTTCCATGTGCGGCTGTTGGCCCCGAATTCCGGGACAGGGAGCAATGGCCGAATGGCGCGCATTATCCCGGTGCCGTGGGGTTCTAGCAAACTTTGGTAAAGATTTGTTCACGGCTGATTACAATTTGCTTGGAAAGATTTACAGATTGTCCTTTACCAAGGGCCTGACTGGATTGTCGGACCGTTCCTTTTAATTTGTCGGTGACGTATGACAGTGGAAGCATAAAGGACCGCTGATGCAGCAGTGCATGGATGAACGAGGTAGCTAACAGGCGCTTTTGCCCTCTACACTCGGACATTCATTGATACACGGAGGTTTTTCCATGCGGCGTGTGGTGTTCAATCAGAAAGGCGGCGTTGGCAAGTCCAGCATTGCCTGCAACCTGGCGGCTGTCAGCGCCAGCGAAGGTTATCGAACCCTATTGGTGGACCTCGATGCACAAGCCAACTCGACCCAGTACCTCACTGGCTTGACTGGCGACGATATCCCCATGGGGATCGCGGATTTTTTCAAGCAAACCCTGTCTTCCGGGCCGTTTTCCAAGAAGAACAAGGTCGACATCTACGAAACCCCGTTCGACAACCTGCACGTCATCACCGCGACCCCGGAGTTGGCAGACCTGCAGCCCAAGCTCGAGGCCAAGCACAAGATCAACAAGCTGCGAAAGCTGCTGGATGATCTGAGTGAGGATTACGACCGGATCTACCTCGACACCCCGCCAGCGCTGAACTTCTATGCGGTTTCTGCATTAATTGCCGCTGATCGTGTGCTGATCCCCTTCGATTGCGACAGCTTTTCGCGCCAGGCCCTCTATGGGCTGCTGGCAGAAATCGAAGAATTGAAGGAAGACCACAACGAAGGCCTCGAAGTGGAAGGCATCGTGGTCAACCAGTTCCAGGCCCGGGCGAGTTTGCCGCAGCAGATGCTCGATGAGCTGATTGCAGAGGGGTTGCCGGTGCTACCGGTGTACCTGGCCAGTTCCGTGCGCATGCGTGAGTCGCACCAGGAGAGCAAGCCGCTGATCCACCTGGACCCACGGCACAAGCTGACGCAGCAGTTTGTGGAGTTGCACAACCTGCTGGAAAACGCCTGACCTCAAAGGCAGCCCATTCCCCTGTAGGAGCCGGCTTGCCGGCGATGGCTGCCTCGAGATCGCTATCGCCGGCGAGCCGGCTCCTACAATTGATCTGTTTACACGCCTTGGCTACGCAGCCAGCTCATCAGTTGTGGCAACGGAAATGCCCCACTCTGGCGCGCCACTTCGCGGCCGTTCTTGAACAGAATCAAACTAGGGATCGAGCGAATCCCCAACTGCGCGGACAACTGCTGATTCGCCTCGCTGTCGAGCTTGGCCAGCCTGCACTTGCCCGCCAACTGGCCAGCGGCCTGCTCAAACACCGGCGCAAACGATTTACACGGCCCACACCAATCAGCCCATACATCCACCAGCAACGGCAGATCGCCCTTGATCTGGCTGGCGTAGTCGCCTTGGTTCAGCTCAAACGGCTTGTTCAACAACACCGGCTGCTTGCAGCGTCCGCACTTGGGCGCATCACCCAGGCGTTCGCCGGGGATGCGGTTGAGGCCGTTGCAATGGGGGCAGGGGATGACAAGAGGTTCGGACATGGAGGCTCCAACAAAACAGACCAGGAAGGTCTTATTTGGAGTCGTTTCCGAGCATTATCAAGTTCAGGTTGGCGTTGCATATGCTCACAGATTTTTCGGTGGCGATTGCGTTTGTCTATCTAGGCTCTGAAGGCGTGTTCGACAAAGCACCATTGGTCCGTTCGAGGCCATAGCAAATTGCGATAGTTGGCGTTCGGGATTAACCTTCATAGCAAGATGCGATAGGGATGTTGCATGCGAGTGATCAGTGCAAAGCAAATTCGAAATGCCAAGGAAAAATGGCCCTATTCGGCCAGTGCATTGGATGAGTGGTATCGGAAGGTCAAAGTCATCAGCCCTGAAGATTTTGCAGCGTTGAGATCGGTTTTCCCCGCATTGGACAAGGTAGGCGCGTTGCACGTCTTCAATATCGGTGGCAACAAATTACGGCTCATTGCGGTTGTGCGCTATCGAATGCAACGCCTCTATATCCGGCATGTGCTGGGCCACCGGGAGTACGACAAGGGTAAATGGAAGGAGTAAGTGCAGTGACAGCATTGATCGAGCAAGTAGCTGAGCATTGGCAATACGTGGCGCCTCTGCTGCGCAAGCCTAAAACCGAGGCTGACTACGATGTTCTGGTGGCAGCGCTGGATGAGTTGTTGGATATCGTTGGCGAGGATGAAGCCCATCCGCTGATGGGGCTGGTCGATATCATCGGTGATTGGGTTGAGGCCTATGACGTGGAGCATTGGCCAATGCCCGAAGCGAGCGGTGTCGACGTATTACGGTCAATGATGCAGGAGCATGGTTTGACACAAAGTGACTTGCCTGGAGTCGGCGCTCAATCGGTTGTTTCGGAAATACTGAGTGGAAAACGCCAGCTCAACGTTCGGCAGATTCGTTGGCTGGCGGAGTTCTTCAAGGTGCCGGTGGATATGTTCATCTGACGGTGATCGAAGCGCTGGGTGAACGTCTGCTTAGGACGAACAGCTGATTTCCAAATGCTTGCCCCAATCCGGTGGCCGTTGTGCGTATTGCTCCATCCCTGCTTGCTCCTCGAATGGCTTGGAGAGCACCTCCTGCAGCCGCCGCACCTCGCTGTAATCCCCAGACTCGGCAGCCGCGATGGCGTTCTGCGCCAGGTAGTTGCGCAAGATATACAGCGGGTTCACCCCATGCATTCGCGCACGGCGCTGTTCCTCGCTGTAGTCACCATCCCGTGCAACGCGTGCCTTGTACTGCTCGGCCCAGGCGTCAAACCCGGCCAGGTCGACAAAGTCATCGCGCAATCGCGCCACGGCCAGCGCCGCCGATTCATCCCCCAGGCGCCGGAAGAACAGGGTGTAGTCCACGCCGCTGTTCTGCATCAGCTTCAATAAGCGCTCTACCAACTGCTGGTCATCCTCTTCGGCGGTGGTCAGCCCCAGTCGGCGCCGCATCAAGTCCAGGTAGTTCGCCTGGTACAGCGGCAGGTACAGCCCCAGCGCTTCTTTCAACGCATCGACGCTGATAAACGGCGTCAATGCCTGTGCGAGTGCGCTGAGGTTCCACTGCCCGATCGGCACCTGATTGCTGAAGGAATAGCGCCCTTCATGGTCCGAGTGGTTGCAGACGAAGTGCGCGTCAAAGTCATCCAGAAACGCAAACGGCCCGAAGTCGAAGGTGATGCCGAGGATCGACATGTTGTCGGTGTTCATCACGCCGTGGCAAAAACCGTACGCCTGCCACTTGGCAATCAGCTCGGCATTGCGTTCGACGATTTTGCGGAACATCGCCAGGTACGGCTCGGGCTGTTCGCGGCACTCGGGGTAGTGCAGGTTCAATACGTGCTCGGCCAGAAGCGCCTGCTGTTCGGGCTTCTTGGTGTAGTAGAAGTATTCGAAGTGCCCAAAGCGGATGTGGCTGGGCGCCATGCGCAACACCATCGCGCCGCGTTCCTGTTTCTCGCGCCATACCGGGGTGTCGGAGCCGATCACGCACAGCGCGCGGCTGCTGGGGATGCCCAGCGCGTGCAGCGCTTCGGAGGCGAGGAACTCGCGGATCGAGGAGCGCAACACGGCGCGGCCATCGCCCATGCGTGAGTAAGGCGTCATGCCAGCGCCCTTGAGGTGCAAGTCCCAGTGCTCGCCGACCGCGTTGTACACCTCGCCCAGCAACAGGCCACGGCCGTCGCCCAATTGCGGGGTGTAGCCACCGAACTGATGCCCGGAATAGACCATCGCCCGCGGTTCCGCCTCGGCCCACAGTTTGTGGCCGCCAAACAGCTCGGCAAATACCGGTGTTTCGGCCACGGCCGGGTCAAGGTCGAGCAGGCCCATGGCAGCCTCGCTCGCCACGACCAGGCGTGGGTTATCGAGGGGTTCAGGCAATACGTGGGTCGAGAACGCGTCGCCCAGGCGTGCGAAGCGGTTGTCGAAGGTCAGTTCGTCGAGGGCTTTCACCGGCCATCTCCAGCAGAATGTCCGAGCATTCTGCTGGGGATAGCGCGGTTAGTCGAGTTTGCTCGGCGGCGGTTCCTGCACGCCACCGTCGTTGGCGGGCTTGGCCGGGGTGTCGACTTCCACCAGTTTGTATTCCTGGCCATGGAGGTTCTTGAGGTAGACCTCCATCTGGCGGAACGAAATGTTGATGTGCTCTTTCTTGAACTCGCGATTGATGAAGCGGTTCACTTCGTCGATCACCGGGTTACGGTCGCCCAGGTCGCGCACGTGCATGCGCAGTTCGTGGTCGAGGGTGCTTTCGCCGAAGTTGAGGAAGTACACGTGGGGTTCCGGCTCCTTGAGTACCCGTGGGTTATCGCGGGCGGCCTTGAGCAGCAGTTCCTTCACGCGGTCCAGGTCGGAGCCGTAGTCCACGCCAAGTTTCAGGGTGACGCGGGTGATGGTGTCGGTCAGCGACCAGTTGATCAGCTGCCCGGTGATGAAGGTCTTGTTCGGGACAATGATGTCCTTGCGGTCGAAGTCGGTGATGGTGGTGGCGCGGATGCGGATCTTGCTCACCGTGCCCGACAGGTTGCCGATGGTGATGGTGTCGCCAATCCGCACCGGGCGCTCGAACAGGATCATGATGCCGGAGATGAAGTTGGCGAAGATCTCCTGCATCCCGAAGCCCAACCCCACCGACAGCGCCGCCACCAGCCATTGCAGCTTGTCCCAGCTCACGCCGAGGGTGGACAGGGTGGACACGAAGCCCACGCCGGCAATCACATAGGACAGCAGCGTGGTGGTCGCATAGGCACTGCCCTGGGCCAGGTCCAGCTTGGACAGTACCAACACTTCCAGCAAACCGGGCAAGTTGCGCGCCAGGGCAAAGGTGATGCCGACGATGATCGACGCACCGAGCAAGTCGCCGATGCTGATCGGCACCATGCTGATATTGGCGCCGGTGCCGCTGGTGTATTCGTAGAGGGTCACGTTGTCCAGGTAGGAGAACACGGTGATCAGGTCTTTCCACACCCAGTACAGCGCCGCGATAAAGCCGCCGAGCAGGGCCAGGCGGATCAGGCGCATGGACTGTTCGTTGACCTGCTCAATGTCCAGGGTCGGTTCTTCGATCACCGCTTCACCGTCGCCGGCTTCCTTGGCCGCCTGGCGCTTGGCCAGGGCGCGGGCATAAGCCAGTCGCCGTGCCGCAACGCCCAGGCCACGCACGAAGGTGGCTTCGATCACCAGCCAGAACATCAGCAGGTACAGGGTGTTGATCAAGCGGTCGCTGAGCTTGAGCGCGGTGTAGTAGTAGCCGAAACACACGGCGACAAACAGCGCGATGGGCAGGGCGGTAAACAGCAGGCCCACCGCCTTGCGGAACAACGAGGCTTTTTCGTGGGTCGGGCTGTTCAGCAGCAAGCGGCCCAGCAGCCAGGCCATCAGTGCGTAGCAGGTCAGCACCACGCCGATGCCCAGCACGTCGTCGGCCAGCGCGGCCGGTTGGTGCTCGGCGATGGCCACCACGGCCACCAGGGCCAGTACCACCAGGCCGAGCTTGCGCACCCAGCCTTGCAGGAATTCGACCTGGGGTTTTTCCCAACGGAAGTGCAGTTCGGCCACGCCGCCCGGCGCGAGGATGCGGTAGGCGGTGTAGAACACCATCCACGCCTGGGCAATCTGCAGCAGTGCCGCGCCCAGATTGGCGTTTTGCCCACGGGCGTCGATCTGCAGCGCGTAGCCGCACAGTGCCAGGCCCAGGGCCACCGGCATGGCCAGCAAGATGTTGATCAGGATGGCCTGGGGCGTGTGCCACTGGCTGTCGCGCTTGAAGTGGCCGATGTCCTGGTGGACTTTGTTCAGGCGTTGATACAGGTTCTTGCGCCGCCACAACAATGCGCCAATCAACAGCAGCAGTGGCAGGAACAGCAGCGGGCGTTGGGTCAGGCCGTCGTACAGTTCGCTGACGCTGGAGGCCCAGGGCAGGGTGGTGACTTGTTTGCTCAGGTGCGCCGGCACGGTTTCCAGCCACTCGGTGTCCAGCGGCTTGTTGCTGGGGATCCAGAACATCTGCTCATCCAGCGTCGCCCGCAGGGTCGTGGCGGTGCTGAGCAACTGTTTCTGGTTGAGCTGCAAGGTGATGGATTCATTGAGCAGTGCGCTCAGTTCACGGCTCAGGCGCTCCAGCAGGTCGCTGCGGGTGATCGCCAGTTCCAGCAGGGTGCGGCGCAATTGCGGGGTCACGTCATCCGGTGGCTGGTTGGCCAGCAGGTTATCCACATAGGTGCTGGGTGAGCTGATCAGCTCGCGTTGCTGGTTGACCTCGAACTGGTACAGGCGAATGTTGGCAATGTCGTCCGCCAGGTCGCGGTCCACGGTGAGGCGCGGCAGGGCCTGCTTCTGCTTGTAGAGGATCTTGGACAGCAGCAGGCTGCCCTTGAGTACGTTGATCTGCTCGTCCAGGGCGGAATCACTCTGGGTCACGGTGTCCAGTTGCTGCTTGGTCTGCAGGTTCTTCTGGGTCAGGTCGTTGAGGCGGTCGGTGCTTTTGAGCAGGTAGTCGGAGAGCTTCAGGTTGGCCGCGCTTTCGGTGGCCAACAGGCTGCTGCCCCCGGCCTTTTGCGCCTCGATGGACTGCTGGGTCACGGTCTGCTGGGACTGAGCCAGGCGTTTCTGGTTGATCAGGGTTTGCAGGTCCTGGATCTCTTGTTCCAGGCGTGCAGTCTTTTCCACCACCAGGTCATGCTGGCTGTTGCCCAGGTCTTGCAGTTGGCTGTTGCCGGCCAGTTCCTGGCGGCGCAGCGGGATCAAGGCATTGAGCGCGGCGAGTTCGGCGTTGAGCTGGTTGCGCTGGTCGCCGCTGAGGGTTTTGCCGTTGTCCTTACCGACCTTGAGGATCGAATTGATCTGCAGGATGCGGGTCTGGCTGCTGCTGATTTCGGTCTGGGCGCGTTCCGGGCGGGTTTGCGCGGCGATGGTCAGGCTGTTGGCGTCGGCCAGGTCTTTTTGCAGGTCGCCTTGTTGGGTAGTGCGCTGCACCAGCAATTGTTCGAGCTGTGGCACCGGCAGGGTGGCATAGCGCTGGGCGACGGGAATGACTTTGGTGGCCTTGAGCCTTACCAGTTCACGCTGGTTCTCGGTGGTCTGGCGCGGCGCGTCTTCCAGCTGACGCTTGAGGTCGACCAGGCGCTGCTCGTAATCCTGCTTGTTGCCCAGGTACGTCAGGGTCTGCTGCAGGATGGTCTGCAGTGCCTTCATGTCGGCATCGGGCAGCTTGCGGTCGGGCAGCTTGTCCAGGGTTTGCTGGATAGCGTCGGCGCTGGGCGGGTCGGCCGCGTGAACGGTGCCGACACAAAGGGTCAGGCCCAGCAGGGCAGTGGCGAGAAACGTGCGCAGGGTTGGCATAGAGACCGGTCGAGCAAAATGAAGAAAAGGGAGCGAATTGTCGCTCCGCAGTTTAGAGGAAGAGTCCGGGGCCCGGGCGACTTCCTTCGGGGAATCTGACGCCGACTTTGCCGATCTTGTTCCCGTCCATGACCGCGACGGTCCAGATGGTGTTGTTCCATTCCACCTGGTCGCCGACGATGGGCGCGCCGCCGACTTTCTGGGTAATGAAACTGCTCAATGGCATGTCCGGGTCGATGCCCTCCAGCTTCAGGCCGTACAAGGCGGAAACCGCGCCCAGCTGGGCGTCGCCTTCGAGTACGAAGTCGCCGAAGAAGCGCAGGTCCAGACCCCGTTGCGGGGCCTGGCTGAACAGTTTGCCCAGGGCCGGCAGGTTATGTTCGTGGCCGATCACGCAGAGCAGGTCGCCGACTTCCAGCACGGTACTACCCGACGGGTGGAGCAGTTGCTGGCCACGGAACAGTGCCGCGATCCGCGTGCCTTCGGGCATTTTCAGCTCGCGCAGGGCTGCGCCGATGCACCATTTTTCCGCACCCAGGCGGTAGACGAACAGCTCCCACTCGCTGGTGACGTGCACTTCCAGGGCTGCGCGGGAGATCGGCGCAGGGTCTGGCGGTACGGTCACTTTCAGCAGCTTGGCCACCCACGGCAGGCTGGTGCCTTGCACCAATAGGGAGACCAGCACGATAAAGAACGCCAGGTTGAAGTACAGCTGTGCGTGGGGCAGGCCGGCCATCAGCGGGAACACCGCCAAAATGATCGGGACCGCGCCACGCAGACCGACCCATGCGATAAAGGCTTTTTCGCGACCATGGAACGCCTTGAACGGCAGCAGGCCGACCATCACCGACAGCGGCCGCGCAAACAGAATCATCCACAGCGCCAGGCCCAGGGCCGGCAGGGCAATCGGCAGCAGGTCATGGGGCGTGACCAACAGGCCCAGCACCAAAAACATGCCGATCTGTGCCAGCCAGGCCATGCCGTCGAGCATATGCAGAATACCGTGGCGGCTGCGCACCGGGCGGTTGCCGATCACCAGGCCGCACAGGTACACGGCGAGGAAGCCGCTGCCGTGCAGGGCGTTGGTCAGGGCGAACACCACCAGGCCGCCGGCGATCACCAGGATCGGGTACAGGCCGGTGGCCAGGTTGATCCGGTTGACCATCTGCAGCATCAGCCAGCCGCCGCCCAGGCCGACGATGCCACCGATGCCGAACTCGCGCACCAGGTGGGTCAGCAGGCTCCAGTGCAGGCCGGTCTGGCCGCTGGCGAGCATGTCGATGAGGGTGACGGTGAGGAACACTGCCATCGGGTCGTTGCTGCCGGACTCGATTTCCAGGCTGGCGGTGACCCGTTCGTTCAGGCCCTTGCCGCCGAGCAACGAGAACACCGCCGCGGCGTCCGTGGAGCCGACGATGGCGCCGATCAGCAGGCCTTGAATGATATTGAGGTTAAACAGCCAGGCGGCCGCCATGCCGGTGAGGCCGGTGGTAATCAACACCCCCACCGTGGCCAGCGACAGCGCCGGCCAGAGTGCCACGCGGAAACTCGCCACCCGGGTACGCAGGCCGCCGTCGAGCAGGATCACGGCCAGTGCGAGGTTGCCCACCAGATAGGCGGTCGGGTAGTTGTCGAAGATGATGCCGCCGCCGTCGACGCCGGCGACCATGCCCACGGCCAGGATGATCACCAGGATGGGGATCCCCAGGCGGGACGAAAGAGAACTCACCAGAATGCTCGCACCCACCAGCAACGCGCCGATCAAGAACAGGCTGTTGATGGTCGTCGCATTCAAAGGCAGTACTCCATGAGCAATAAGGACGAGACGCAAACTGACCATGCAGTCTGCGTGCCAGCGATTCTAACCTGTTGAATTGCTGCGCTGTCAAAAAGCTTTTAAGGGCATACGTCGATCTAATGTGGGAGTGATCCATGTGGGAGCTGGCTTGCCTGCGATAGCGGTCTGCCAGTTAAAGAGATGCAGGCTGGCCCACCGCCATCGCAGGCAAGCCAGCTCCCACAGGGGATCGGCGTCGGTTTCAGAGGCGGAAGCGTCCGACCATCCCGTTCAGGTCCACTGCCAGGCGCGACAGCTCGCTGCTGGCTGCACTGGTCTGGCTGGCGCCGGTCGCCGACTGCACCGACAGATCGCGGATGTTCACCAGGTTGCGGTCCACTTCCCGCGCGACCTGCGCCTGCTCTTCTGCCGCGCTGGCGATGACCAGGTTGCGTTCGTTGATCTCGACGATGGCCGTGTTGATGGTGTCCAGGGATAGCCCTGCACCTTTGGCGATGTTCAACGTCGATTCCGCGCGCTCGGTGCTGTTGCGCATCGAATCTACCGCGTGTTCGGTGCCGGCCTGGATGCTGCCGATCATCCGCTCGATTTCGCTGGTGGACTGCTGGGTGCGATGGGCCAGTGCACGGACCTCGTCTGCCACTACGGCAAACCCTCGGCCGGCTTCACCGGCGCGGGCGGCTTCAATGGCGGCGTTCAGGGCCAGCAGGTTGGTCTGGTCGGCCAGGCCGCGAATCACATCCAGCACCTTGCCGATATCCCGGGATTCGTTGGCCAGGTCGCCAATCAAGGTCGCCGTGGCTTGCACGTCGCCGCTCATGCGCTCGATCGCGCTGACGGTTTCCTGCACCAGGTCGCGGCCATCACCGGCGGAGGTGGTGGCGTTGCGCGAGGCTTCGGAGGTGCTCACCGCGTTGCGTGCGACTTCTTCCACCGCGCTGGTCATCTCGTTGACAGCGGTGGCGGCTTGTTCAATTTCATTGTTCTGCTGGGTCAGGCCGCGGGCGCTTTCGTCGGTGACGGCGTTCAGCTCCTCGGCAGCAGACGCCAACTGGGTGGCGGACCCGGCGATGCGTTGCAGGGTGTCGCGCAGCTTGTCCTGCATCTTGGCCATGGCAGCCAGCAGACGGCCGGCTTCGTCGTTGCCGTCGACCTTGATCGGGCGCGTCAGGTTGCCTTCGGCGACTTCTTCGGCCGCTTCAAGCGCCTGGGAGATGGGTTGGGTAATGCTGCGGGTCAGCAGCCAGGCGAACAGCAGTGTCAGCACGGTGGCGACAACCAGCAGGCCCACGACCAGGTCAAAGGCCATGTTGTACTGGTCTTCGGCTTGCTGGTTGGTGGCGTTGGCCATCTTGTTATTGATGTCCACCAGGCGCGTCAGCACGGCGTTGACCTGTTCGGAGTTGGCCAGCAGTTCGGTGTTGAGCAAGGCGCGCAGCTCTTCAACTTGATTGGCCTGGGACAGGCTCTTCATGCGCGCTTCGATCTGATGGTACTGGCCGAGCAGGCGTACATACTCATCGTAGGTCGCGCGCTCTTCGCTGCTGTCGATCAGCTTCTCGTAGATGCCCTGGGCCGTGCGGATCTGCTGGTTGCGCACATCGAAGGCTTCGAGGGTCTTTTGCTGAACATCCGGTTCGCGGTTGGTCAGCAAGCGGTACGACAGCACCCGCAGGCGCAGGGTCAGTTGGGTGAACTCGTCGAGGGCGCGAATGCTCGGCACGCTGGTCAGGGTGATGTCTTCGGTGGCGGCGCGGATCTTGCTCATCTGGTTCAGGGCGAAAACACCGAGAAACAACATCAACGCACCAATAAACGCGAAGCCGAGGAAGGCCCTCGGGGCGATATTCATATTACGAAGTGACATGCGGGAGTCCTGGGGAGAAGCGCGATCCGTGCGGCCATGAGACGGGGTGTGCATCTCCTATCGGCCATGCGACTTAAGTCTTAAGGGGGCGCGCGCTTTTGTCGCATCTGACGAGGGGTTGGGCGGATTCAGGAACCAGATCCGGGAAATGCAGTCACTAAGGCTCGAAAGTACGGCCCGGCCCTTAAAAAACGGGCTGTGCGCCGGGGATAACCCTGGCATCCGAGGTGAATTTTCTTTATCGTCACCGCCCTTTGAAAAAGCCCGAGAAATCAAAATGTTAGAAGCATCCCTCAGCCAATTGGAACAACTGGTCAGCGACCTGGTACAGCAGAATCAGGACCTGCTGGGCAGCAACGAATCCCTCAAGGCCGAACTGGCCCGCGCCAAGGATGAAAACGACAGCCTGCAACTGAACCTGATGGAACAGGAAGAAAAACACAGCGCCACCGCCGCGCGTATCCAGGCGCTGGTTGAGCGTGTGAGTGCAGGGCCTGTCAGCGCATGAACGAAGGGATAAAGGTCGTTTCGATTCTCGGAGAGGATTACTCGATCAAGGCGCCAGCCGGGGAAGAACTGACCCTGATGCACGCCGTGACCATGCTCAAGGCCTCCCTGGCCACCACCAAGAAAAAGTACCCGACGCTGATCGGTGACAAATTACTGGTACTGGCCGCGCTGAACCTGTGCGCCGAGCAAATCGAAATGCAACAGGCTCACCAACAGGAACTCGACCGTTACCAAGAGCAAGTCAGCGCCACGGTCGATGTGATTTCCAAGGCGATCGGACAGCCTTAGAACCACTCATCCTGCATCCCCAGGCACGTATCGTCGCGTGCCTCCAGAATCGCCAGTTCATGATGGCAGCCCGGTACTTCCCAGGTCAGGAAGTACCGGGCGGCCTGGAGCTTGCCTTTATAGAAGGCCATGTCGGCCGCATTCCCTTTGGCCAGCCCTTCTTCGGCGCGGATCGCTTGCTCCAGCCAACGCCAGCCGATCACCGTGTGCCCGAATACTTTCAAGTACAACGCCGAGTTCGCCAGGCTGCTGTTGACCTTGCCTTGGGCGAGGTCCGTCAGCAGGCCGAGGGTCACGCTTTGCAGGCGGTTGACCAATTGTTCCAGTGGTTCCCTCAGCGCGGTCAGGCTCGGGTATTCCTGGGCGCGGGCGCCGGTTTCGGCGATCAGCCTGATCAGTTGTTTCAAGCCCGCGCCGCCGTTTTGCGCCAGTTTGCGCCCGAGCAAGTCCAGGGATTGAATGCCATGGGTGCCTTCATGAATCGGGTTCAGGCGGTTGTCGCGGTAGTACTGTTCCACCGGGTATTCGCGGGTGTACCCGTGGCCGCCGAGAATCTGGATCGCCAGCTCGTTGGCCTTGAGGCAGAACTCTGACGGCCAGGATTTGACGATGGGCGTAAGCAAATCCAGTAGTTCGTGGGCTTGCTTGCGTTCGGCTTCGGTCGCCAGGGTGGTGGTGTCGTCGAACAGGCGCGCGGCGTAAAGGCCTAGGTCGAACGCACCTTCGACGTAGGCTTTTTGGGTCAGCAGCATGCGTTTGATGTCGGCGTGCTGAATGATCGAGACCGGTGCCGTTGTAGGGTCTTTGCTGTCAGGCAGGCGGCCTTGCGGGCGTTCGCGGGCGTATTCCAAGGAATAGAGGTAGCCGGCGTAGCCGAGCATTACCGCGCCCATGCCCACGCCGATGCGCGCCTCGTTCATCATCTGGAACATACAGCTCAAGCCTTGGTGCGGTTTGCCCACCAAGTAGCCAACGCAGTTGCCGTTATCGCCGAAGTTCAGCGCAGTGGACGTGGTGCCGCGCCAGCCCATCTTGTGGAACAGGCCCGCCAGCAACACGTCGTTACGTGCGCCCAGGCTGCCGTCGTCGTTGACCAGGAACTTGGGCACGATAAACAGTGAGATGCCTTTTACCCCTGGCGGTGCGTCCGGCAGCTTGGCCAGCACCATGTGCACGATGTTTTCCGACAGCGGGTGGTCGCCGCCCGAGATGAAGATCTTGTTGCCCTTGAGCCGGTAAGTGCCGTCGGCCGCTGGCTCTGCGCGTGTACGAATATCCGACAGTGACGAGCCCGCATGGGGTTCGGTGAGCGCCATCGTGCCGAAGAAACGGCCGTCGATCATCGGTTGCAGGAAGCGTTGTTTCTGGTCGTCGGTGCCGAAGCTTTCAATCAGGTTGGCGGCGCCCATGGTCAGGAACGGGTAGGACGTGGATGCGGCGTTCGCCGACTGGAAATGCGCGAAGCAGGCCTGGGACAACAGCGTTGGCAACTGCATGCCACCGGCCTCGAAACTGCGGGCAGCGTTGAGGAAACCGGCTTCGAGGAAGGCATCCACGGCGGGTTTTACTTCAGGGATGAGGATTGCTTTGCCGTCCTCAAAGCGCGGTTCGTTTTCGTCATTTTTGCGGTTATGCGGCGCGAAATACTTTTCCGCAATGCTGCGCGCGGTGTTGATGGCGGCATCGAAGGTCTCGCGATTGTGCTCGGCAAACCGCTCGCGCTGGGTCAGGCCTTCGGCATCAAGGACTTCGTACAGCTCGAAAGCCAGATTGCGGGAACTGAGCAGCGTCTCGGACATGGCGGCTTACCTATGTGGGAATAGGGCCGAGTCTAAGTGCGCGAATAGAGGCTGGATAGCAAGATTGATCTGGGTGATGGAGGGGCAAAACGCGGATGGGAGGCAGTGAGCCGTAAATGTGGGAGCTGGCTTGCGTGCGATGAGGCCGCGCCAGTCGATATCTCTGTCGCTGACCCGTCGCCATCGCCGGCAAGCCGGCTCCTACAGGGTTAATCACATTCTGGCAGTTAGCCGATGGTCATCAGGCTGGCGTTACCGCCCGCAGCAGCGGTGTTGACGCTCAACGCACGCTCGATCACCAAACGCTCCAGCGCAATCGCTGTCTCGCCTTGCGACAAACCATGCACTCCGACAATCGCGCCACCACGCTGTGCCACTTGCTGGCACACCGCACGCAACTGGTCGGAATCGCCGTGGTGCAGAACCGCATCAAACACCACGTCGTCCTTGGTCCAGTCGGCCACGCGCTTGATCTTCGCCTGAATCTCTTTCGGCAGGCGTGGGAACAAGGCCTTGGTCAGGTCAGTCTCTGGCCATACCGCCGAACCACCCACGGCCAATACCGCGGCCAGTTGCGTCAGCAGATCGCCTTCCACTTCCGCCAGGCACAGCACGTGCTCGCGGGGCAGGATGGCGTAGCTGTTGCGTTCGCCGGTCGGGCCGGCCAGTTGGCGGGTGATACCGCTTTGCGACTGTGCGGCGAACTGGCTGCACAGGGCGCTCAGGTCGCTGAACTTATTGCTGTCGGCCCAGGTTTTGAGCGCGGTCAGCGGTTGGCTCATGGCATCACGCAGGCGCACGTCCGGCGCGGCCAGTGCGTCGCCGCGAACGAAGGATTGCTCGATCGCATCGGTAGGACGTGTCGACAGCAGGCGGTACAGGTACAGCGGGCCACCGGCTTTCGGGCCGGTGCCCGACAGGCCTTCGCCGCCGAACGGTTGCACGCCCACCACGGCACCCACGATGTTGCGGTTCACATAGACGTTACCGGCATTGACGTTGTCGATCACCTTGGCGATGGTCTCGTCGATGCGGGTGTGCACGCCCAATGTCAGGCCGTAGCCCGACGCATTGATCTGGCCGATGAGCTGGTCGATCTCTTTGCGCTTGTAGCGCACCACGTGCAGCACCGGGCCGAAGATCTCCCGTTGCAGTTCATCGAAGCTTTCCAGTTCGATCAGGGTAGGCATCACGAAGGTGCCGCGCTTGATCTCTTCGCCGTCGGCAATCGCCACCTGATACACATTGCGGCCTTTGTCGCGCATGGCCTGGATGTGTTTCTCGATGCCGGCCTTGGCTTCGGCGTCGATCACCGGGCCGATGTCTACCGACAGGCGCTCCGGGTTGCCCAAGCGGCATTCCGCCATGGCGCCCTTGAGCATTTCGATGACACGGTCTGCCGAATCTTCCTGCAGGCACAGTACGCGCAGGGCCGAGCAACGTTGACCGGCGCTGTCGAAGGCCGAGGACACCACGTCGATGACCACTTGTTCGGTCAGCGCGGAGGAGTCGACGATCATGGCGTTCTGGCCACCGGTCTCGGCGATCAGCGGGATCGGACGGCCCTGGGCGTCCAGGCGACCGGCGACATTGCGTTGCAGCAGGCGCGCCACTTCGGTGGAGCCGGTGAACATCACGCCTTTGACGCGATCATCGCCGACCAGGCGGGCACCGACGGTTTCGCCCTGGCCCGGCAGCAGTTGCAGCACGCCTTCCGGAATGCCGGCTTCCAGCAGGATGCGCACGGCTTGTGCGGCGACCAGCGGAGTCTGTTCGGCAGGCTTGGCCAGTACCGGGTTGCCGGCGGCCAGTGCGGCCGCCACTTGACCGCTGAAAATCGCCAGCGGGAAGTTCCACGGGCTGATGCAGACCACCGGGCCCAGTGGGCGGTGGGCATCGTTGGTGAAATCGTTGCGTGCCTGTACCGCGTAGTAGCGCAGGAAGTCCACGGCTTCACGCACTTCGGCGATGGCGTTGGCGAAGGTCTTGCCAGCTTCGCGAGCCAGCAGGCCCATCAGTGGCTGGATCTCTCCTTCCATCAGGTCGGCGGCGCGTTCCAGGATCGCAGCGCGCTCGGCGGGCGGGGTGGCCTGCCAGATCGGGCCGGCGCTGATGGCGCACTGGATGGCGTTGTCGACGTCTTGAACGGTGGCTTCTTGCACGTGGCCGACTACATCACGCAGGTCGGACGGGTTCAGTACCGATGCCGCCGGTTGCTCGCTGGAGGCGCAACCGAGCATCGGCGCGGCTTTCCAGTTGTTGTGAGCGGTGGCCAGCAAGGCGCAGGACAAGGACGCCAGGCGGTGTTCGTTGGCCAGGTCGATACCGGCCGAGTTGGCGCGGTCGCTGCCATAGAGGTCACGCGGCAGTGGGATACGTGGGTGCGGCAGGCCGAAGCCGCCTTCCAGCGTAGCCATTTGCTCGATGCTGGCTACCGGGTCGGCCACCAGCTCTTGAATCGAGATGGACTGGTCGGCGATGCGGTTGACGAACGAGGTGTTCGCGCCGTTTTCCAGCAGTCGACGTACCAGGTAGGCCAGCAATGTTTCGTGGGTGCCGACCGGTGCGTACACCCGGCATGGACGGTTAAGCTTGCCGTCGGAAACCTTGCCTACCACCTGCTCGTACAGCGGTTCACCCATGCCGTGCAGGCATTGGAACTCGTACTGGCCGGGGTAATAGTTCTGACCGGCAATATGGTAGATGGCCGACAATGTATGGGCGTTATGCGTGGCGAACTGCGGGTAGATGACTTCCGGCACCGACAGCAGTTTGCGTGCGCAGGCAATGTAGGACACGTCGGTGTACACCTTGCGGGTGTACACCGGGTAGCCTTCCAGGCCTTCGACCTGGGCGCGCTTGATTTCGCTGTCCCAGTACGCGCCTTTCACCAGGCGGATCATCAGGCGATGGCGGCTGCGGCGCGCCAGGTCGATGACGTAGTCGATCACATACGGGCAACGCTTCTGGTAGGCCTGGATCACGAAACCGATGCCGTTCCAGCCGGTCAGTTGCGGCTCGAAGCACAGGCGCTCCAGCAGGTCCAGCGACAGCTCCAGGCGGTCAGCTTCTTCGGCATCGATGTTCAAACCGATGTCGTATTGCTTGGCCAGCAGGGTCAGGGACAGCAGGCGTGGGTACAGCTCATCCATCACGCGTTCGTACTGCGCACGGCTGTAGCGTGGGTGCAGGGCGGACAGCTTGATGGAGATGCCCGGGCCTTCATAAATCCCACGGCCGTGGGAGGCTTTGCCGATGGAATGAATGGCTTGTTCGTACGAGGCCAGGTATTTCTGGGCATCGTGTTCGGTGAGGGCGGCTTCACCGAGCATGTCGTAGGAATAGCGGAAGCCCTTGGCTTCGAACTTGCTCGCATTGGCCAGGGCTTCGGCGATGGTTTCACCGGTGACGAACTGCTCGCCCATCAGGCGCATGGCCATGTCGACGCCCTTGCGGATCATCGGCTCGCCGCTCTTGCCAATGATGCGGCTCAGGGACGATGTCAGGCCGGCTTCATTGTGGGTGGCGACCAGTTTGCCGGTCAGCAGCAGGCCCCAGGTGGCGGCGTTGACGAACAGCGACGGGCTGTTGCCCAGGTGCGGCTGCCAGTTGCCGGTGCTGATCTTGTCGCGGATCAGCGCGTCGCGGGTGCCCTTGTCCGGGATGCGCAGCAGCGCCTCGGCCAGGCACATCAGCGCCACGCCTTCCTGGGACGACAGGGAAAATTCTTGCAGCAGGCCCTGAACAATACCGGCACGGCCGCCGGCACTTTTCTGGTTACGCAGTTTTTCGGCGATCGAGGCGGCCAGCTTGTTGGTGGCTTCGGCCATCGGTGCCGGCAGACGGGCCTGTTCGATCAGCATCGGCACCACTTCCGGCTCGGGGCGACGGTAAGCGGCGGTGATCGAGGCGCGCAGCACGGATTGCGGCAGGATGCTCTCGGCGAACTCAAGGAAGCACTGGTGGGCGTGGTCGGTCTGGACTTCGCCTGCGTCGTCAGCGTCCTTGGTGCTCAAGCCGTTGAGCTCGGTCAGGGTTGCACCACCCTCGAGTTTCTCCAGGTAATTGAAAATCGCCTGCTTGATCAGCCAGTGGGGCGTGCGATCAATGGAGGTCGCGGCAGCCTTCAAGCGCTCGCGGGTCGGGTCGTCGAGTTTGACCCCAAGGGTGGTTGTCGCCATTTTCTTATCCTCATGGGTGCCACTACCGAGTGGCATCTGCTGGCGGCAAGATTAGCTTTGCCAATGAGGAGGTGCAACCGGGTGCAACCCTTTTTGTTCATGAATTTTTCGATCGTGATCGGGAAAAAATACACGCTCGACGGATTCCGCTGTGCCTTGGTGCATTTGCTTCTGAGATCGGCTGTTCTTGCTCCGAAAAGGAGCAAAAACGCGGTGTTTTCCGTAAAACACCTTTAGGTGCAACTAATTCTCAAGAAACAGGTTGCACCTTATTTGCTTTGTTGAATAGCATTCGCGCCCTAGGTGCAACCGGCTCAACGAGCCGGTGCATCGGCTGACGGCTTTCCTGGGGAAACGTCAGTCATAAATGCGCGGCACGCCGTTTCGTCTACCCGGTTGTCAACGGGTGGCCGTCTCACAGACCGCTGCTACATAAAAACAAAGCCAGGGCGTCACTCTTATGAGCGTTAGTAATCCAACCCTGATCACGTTCGTGATCTACATCGCAGCAATGGTGCTGATCGGCTTCATGGCCTATCGCTCCACCAACAACCTTTCCGATTACATCCTGGGCGGTCGCAGCCTCGGCAGCGTAGTGACAGCCTTGTCCGCCGGCGCTTCCGACATGAGCGGCTGGTTGTTGATGGGCCTGCCGGGCGCGATCTACATGTCCGGCCTGTCGGAAAGCTGGATCGCCATCGGCCTGATCGTCGGTGCCTACCTCAACTGGCTGTTTGTCGCCGGTCGCCTGCGGGTACAGACCGAGCACAACGGCGACGCCCTTACCCTGCCGGATTACTTCTCCAGCCGTTTCGAAGATAAAAGCGGCCTGCTGCGGATCATCTCCGCGGTGGTGATCCTGGTGTTCTTCACCATTTACTGCGCCTCGGGCATCGTGGCCGGTGCCCGTCTGTTCGAAAGCACCTTCGGCATGTCCTACGAAACGGCGCTGTGGGCCGGCGCTGCAGCGACAATTGCCTACACCTTCGTCGGTGGTTTCCTGGCTGTTAGCTGGACCGACACCGTACAAGCCACGCTGATGATCTTCGCGCTGATCCTCACGCCGATCATCGTGCTGCTGGCCACCGGTGGCGTCGACACCACCTTCCTGGCCATCGAAGCCAAGAACCCCGACAACTTCAACATGTTGAAGAACACCACCTTCATCGGCATCATCTCGCTGATGGGTTGGGGCCTGGGTTACTTCGGCCAGCCGCACATCCTGGCGCGTTTCATGGCGGCGGATTCGGTCAAGTCGATCGCCAATGCACGTCGCATCTCCATGACCTGGATGATCCTGTGCCTGGGCGGCACCGTGGCGGTAGGCTTCTTCGGTATCGCTTACTTCTCGGCCCATCCGGAAGTGGCGGGCCCGGTCACCGAAAACCACGAGCGTGTGTTCATCGAGTTGGCCAAGCTGCTGTTCAACCCATGGATCGCCGGCGTGCTGCTTTCGGCCATCCTGGCTGCCGTGATGAGTACCTTGAGCTGCCAGCTGCTGGTGTGCTCCAGCGCCCTGACCGAAGACTTCTACAAAACCTTCCTGCGCAAGAATGCCTCCCAGCTTGAGCTGGTATGGGTTGGCCGCGCGATGGTGCTGGTGGTTGCCCTGATCGCCATCGCCATGGCTGCCAACCCGGACAACCGCGTCCTGGGCCTGGTGAGCTACGCCTGGGCCGGTTTCGGCGCGGCCTTCGGCCCTGTGGTGCTGATCTCGGTGATCTGGAAAGGCATGACCCGCAACGGCGCATTGGCCGGCATCCTGGTCGGCGCGATCACCGTGATCGTGTGGAAACACTTCAGCTTGCTGGGTCTGTACGAAATCATCCCGGGCTTCATCTTTGCCAGCCTGGCGATCTACTTCGTAAGCAAGCTGGGCGCGCCGACGGCAGGTATGGTCGAGCGTTTTGATGCTGCGGAAAAAGACTACAACCTCAACAAATGATTCGTCGGGCGCTGAGCGTCCGTTGAGTTGAAAAAAGGCCCGCATCCTACGGATGGCGGGCCTTTTTTATGGTCGGTTCAATCTGTGTCCGGCTGGTTGAGAAAGATCAACACGCCCACAATCGCCATGTAGAACTTGAAGGCCGCATCCTGGCCATTCCATTGGTGGGACTGCCACATCAGGAACCATTCACCGCCCACCACCATGAAACCGAAAAACCACACCACAAAGCCGAGGGCGAGGCCGGTGGTGGCGCGTACCTTGGCGCGATTGAATGCAGCAGCACTGCCTTGGCGGGTGCGCCACAACGCCAGCGCGCCCCAGGCTAGCAGCAGTGCTGTGAGGGCTTCGCCGAGGATGATCAGGCCGTACGCGCCGTGCCACAGCCAGGGCGCGGTGATGGCGCGGTACATGGCGGCGTTGCCGGGAAACGTGGTGTCCATGCTCAACACATGTTTGACGAAGGCAAAGTTGGAGCCGTAGTCGGTGATGTTGTTGAACGCCACCAGGCTGGCGAAGGCGGCAAGGGCGAGGACCAGAGTGATTTTTGCGTAGCGTGTACCCATGTTCTTTACCGGCAATTGTGCGAAGAGGGGCGGTTACGCTAGCACGGCGTCGAGGTGTCTACGACGCCTCGCACATGAAGAATTAGGCGCTCCAAATGTAGGACGCGACTGATTTTCCAGCGGCCCGCTCAGGCCCGGGCAAAGCTGGTGCAGAATCGGTCGCCCACCCTTCGCAGAGAAACACCGGATGTTCGCTCCTGCCAATCAAAGTGCGTTTACCCTGACCCTCGATGGAGAGCCCAGTGAGCTCAAGGTGTTCGGTTTCACCGGCACCGAAGCCATCAGCCAGCCCTACTGTTTCGACCTGGAACTGGTCGGCGAACAGCCCGATCTTGAGCTGGAAAGCCTGCTGCATCGACAGGTGTACCTGGGTTTTGACGATAAAGGTCACGGCGTCCACGGCCAGGTCTACCGGGTGGCCCAGGGCGACTCCGGGCGTCGCCTTACGCGTTACCAGATCAGTCTTGTGCCGCAACTGGCGTATTTGGCCCACAGCAGCCACCAGCGTATTTTCCAGCACAAGACCGTGCCGCAGGTTATTGCGCAGGTATTGGCGGGGCAGGGCATTCAGAGCGACCGCTTCGAGTTCCGCTTGAGTGGCACCTACCCGGAACGTGAATATTGCGTGCAGTTCGGTGAGACCGACCTGGCGTTCATCCAACGGCTGTGCGCCGAGCAGGGCATTCACTATCACTTCCAGCATTCAGCCGAACGGCACCTGCTGGTGTTCGGTGATGACCAAACCGTTTTTGCCCAGGCCGATCACGCCACGCCCTACATGCCCGGTTCAGGGATGGTGGCCGATACACCGGCGATCAAGCGTTTTGCGGTGCAACTGCAAACCCGCACCACGGCGTTGAACCTGCGTGATTATGATTTCCGCAAGCCGCGCCTGGCGCTCGAAAGCGTCCAGGCTGGCGAGCAGCTTCCCAGCCTGGAAGCGCAAGACTATCCCGGTTATTTCAGTGATCGCGCCCATGGCAAGTACCTCGCGCAACGGGGTCTTGAGCGTCACCGCAGTGACGCTCGGGTGGCCCATGGCAACGGTGATGAGCCGGCCTTGCTTTGCGGGCGTTTTCTGAAGCTCACAGGCCACCCGCGTGAAGGGTGGAATGACTTGTGGCTGGTGACGCGGGTCACCCACGAAGGCAAGCAACCCCAGGTGCTGGAAGAAGCGGTGCCTGAGGTAGCGGGCAGCGAATTTCGCCAGGGGTATCGCAATGAATTTGTTGCTGCGCCTTGGGATGTGATCTTTCGTCCTCCGATGCCAGAGCAGCCGCGTCCAGCTGTTCCCGGTTATCAAAATGCCGTGGTGACCGGCCCTGGAGACAGCGAAATTCATTGCGATGAGTTCGGTCGGGTCAAAGTGCAAATGGCGTGGGATCGCGCCGGGGAACACAACGAACATTCCAGTTGTTGGTTGAGAGTGGCCACCGGGTGGGCGCATGACCGCTACGGCTCGGTGCTTATCCCACGGGTCGGGATGGAAGTGCTGGTGGGCTTCGTCAATGGCGACCTGGACATGCCGGTGGTGATGGGCTGCCTGCCGAATGCGGCGACCCCGGTGCCTCTCGAACTGCCTGCGGAAAAGACCCGCAGTATCTGGCGCAGCCACAGCAGCCCCGGCGGTGGTGGCTACAACGAACTGCGCATTGAAGACCGCAAAGGCGCCGAGGAAATCTACCTGCGTGCCCAGCGGGATTGGACCCAGCATGTGCTGAATGACCAGCAGGTGCAGGTGGATAACCGGCGCCAGGTGAAGGTAGGCGGTGAGTCGCACCATGAATTGCAAGGTGAGGAACAACGCATCACCCACGGCAATCGCCTGACGGAGCTCAAGCAGGATGACCACCTGGTGGTCGGCGGTTCGCAGCAGATGCGTGCAGGGCGAACCATCCAGATTGGGGCAGGGCAAAGCGTCGTGATTGATGCGGGCGCCATCGTGACGATTCAGGCGGGCGGGCAGTCGATCACGTTGTCGGCGGCAGGGATTTTCAGCAGTGTGCCGATCATGCTGGGTGGGGTGCCTGCTGCGCCAGCTTCACCGTTGACGCCCGGGATCAAGGAGAAGTTGCTGGCAGTAATTCCCGCACCTCTGAGCTCCGCGCAAGTCGCCAGCTTGAAGCGTAGCGCGCCCTTTTGCGAAGAGTGCGAGCGTTGCAAGGATGGTCAGTGCGACGTTACGCAACACGGTAGTAAGGGGGTGGGGGGGGCTGATGGTAAAGCCTCCGATGTCGAACCCGGGTTTCATATCGTGCAGCGCGCGATGTCTCGGGATGCGTTGGAAAAATCGCTGTTCGAATCGCCCAGCGCGATCGTCCTGGAGCGTTTTCGCAGCCTCAATCCGCAGCTCACGCAATACGCCAAGCCGGGGCAGATGCTCGTCCTTAGCGATCCGCTCAACAGCAAATGCACGCGTGAAGAAGCGCTACTGATGGAAGCGGCACGTGAGGTGAACGATGCAGTGACGCCGATGAGTGAAGAGGAGGCGGCGTTTATGGTTGAGCACCATGAGGTCATTCGGAGTTTTTTGGCGGAGGGGTCTACGGCGGTGGGGGTTGGGACGACGATGGTTGGTAAGCACCTGGGGGATATTGAAAAAACCCTTAAACGCCTCGAGGGGCTTCATGTGGAAACGTTCCAAAAAAGCGGAAAGCTGCAAGGCGCTGAGTTCTTCTCGGAGCGAAAGTTTTTGCTGAGCCAGTTGGATAACGGTCTTGGACCTCTGGTGCGTAAAGGCGTTGGCATTCCCGATCACCCGAAGCTGAAAAGTGCCATGGGGATCTCCAGTCGCAGCCTTGTCCATCATTGGTTAAAGGCGGGCGTATCAGAAGGAATACCCGGTTATGCGACGCACATAAAGGGCGTAGCGCGGGCGAGCCAATACATGAAGGTTGGTGGTTTTGTCGGTATCGGGTTGGGGGCATCGGCCTCAGCGTTGAAGGTGAAGGAAACATGTCGAGTTGGAACAACTGCGGAGTGTGAAAAAGTGAAGTTTATGGAGGGAGGGAAGTTCACGGGAGAGGTCGTTGGCGCCGCGCTGGGGGGCGCTGCAGGTGTCGCAAGCGCAGGGTTTGTTTGTGCTGTTATTGGGGTCGGTACTTTAGGTGTCGGAGGGGTTGTTTGCGGGCTTGTAGTTGTAGGTGCCGCCACGGCAAGTGTAAGTACGCTGTCTGGTAATAGAGGTGAAAAATTAGGCGAGAAATTTTATGAGGTTTTACATTGACTTATGATGGGTGCTGACGTTTCCAATATTGTTGACTCGATTTTGTCTTTTAAAGAAGCAAAGATTATTTACCAGTGCTTGATGTTTTTGAGTTCTTTCTTTCTTTTGATTACGCCTGTGTGGGCGTTATACCTATCTTATTTTAAGATCGAAAAAATCCGGAAAAACTTAAAGCGTAGTTGGCGGATTATAAGCCAAGATGAAAGTCTTGGTTGGGACCCTATAAGTAGATCTTGGGCCATAAGAGATGTGATCGGGGCTTTCGCCTTTCCCAAACAATCTATAAGGCACGGGAGTCTCAGTGCTGAAGACTATGCTGAGTTTCCGACGGCACTAAAAGTTGTTTTGAGAAGTCTCGGTATTTGCTCAATGGCCTCATTTCTTGGTGTTTTAATTTTGCTTTTAATAGGGGACCTTGTGGGGTGGGAAGAAGTTGACTGGTTTTAGATAGGTGGGTGTTTTTTGGGGGGAGTTGTATTGGTGCATTGTTCGTGGCTGCAATTAGTTTGAAAAGGCGAATCACTGCTTGCATCTTACTTTGAATGAGGTATGCCTAATGCCGAATAAGTTATTACCAAAAATCTGGTTAACCCACAGCCCGCTTCAGACTGTTGAGAATGTCTTCGTCATTCTAAGCAAGGCCAGCGACGTGAACCCGGTCGATGTTTGGCGAAAAATCGCAGTCGGAATGTCGCCACAACCCATCTGGGCAGGCACAGCCTATTCCGAATGGGCCGAGGTAATGCCCTACGTCGCCGTGATCGAACCCGACAGTCCTTTTCTCGATTGGATAGCAACCACCGAATCAACCGACTGGGGTTGGCTGGCGGTATCGTCCTGCTCGTTGGAAACCGTGGCTGCGCATTTGCAAAGCCTTACGAAGGTCTACCTGCCCGACGGCCAAGAGGTGTTTTTGCGTTTCTGGGATGGCGCTCAGGTTCTGCCGATCCTTCAGCAGTGTGGGGCTGAAATATTGCCGATTTTCCAGCGTTACCTGATCAATGGCCAGTCGCTGACTACTACGGCTGGCCCGGTCACTGCTGCGAAAGCCAGCCCTTGGTGGAAAGCACCTGCACCGTTATTGGAACACCTGGCAGAGCAATCACCGCACACCCTGATCGGCAACCTGCTGCAATGGCTCGAAGAGCAGCGCCCCGACCTCTACAGCGCCTTCACGCCGACGACCCTGCAGCACAAGGTCGCCTATTTCGCGCGCTCTCCGGGTATCAGCCATGAAGCGCTGGCCGACTACCTGGCTTCAGAGCTGGGTTGAGGCCAGAGCCTGTTGAAGGTCTTCGATCAAGTCTTCGATGGCTTCGATGCCCACTGACAGGCGGATCATCTCTGGTTTCACGCCAGCCTTGGCCTGCTCTGCCTCGTTCATCTGCCGATGGGTGGTGGAGGCGGGGTGACAGGCCAGGGACTTGGCATCACCAATGTTCACCAGGCGCTTGAAGATTTGCAGTGCGTCGTAGAAGCGCACGCCGGCCTGGTAGCCACCTGTGAGGCCGAACGAGAGGATCGCCGAGAGTTTGCCTTGCAGGTATTTTTGCGCCAGTTCGTGGTGCGGGTGGTCCGGTAGGCCGGCATAGCTGACCCACTCCACGGCGGCATGGCCTTGCAGGAACTGCGCGACCTTCAGGGCGTTTTCGGTGTGGCGCTCCATGCGCAGGGCCAGGGTTTCCAGGCCTTGCAGCAGCAGGAAAGCGTTCATCGGGGCCAGGGCTGCGCCGGTATTGCGCAGTGGTACGGTGCGGGCGCGGGCGATGAAGGCGGCGGGGCCGAATTTTTCGGTGTAGACCACGCCGTGGTAGGCCGGCTCGGGGTTGTTGAGGCCGGGGAATTTCTCCGGGTAGTCGGTCCAGGGGAAGGTGCCGCTGTCGACGATGACACCGCCCAGGGAGTTGCCATGGCCGCCGATGTATTTGGTGACTGAGTGCACCACGATATCGGCGCCGAACTGAATGGGCTTGCACAGGATCGGCGTGGCCACGGTGTTGTCCACGACCAAAGGCACGCCACGGGCGTGAGCCACCGTTGCCAGGGCTTCCAGGTCGATGATATTGCCAGCGGGGTTGCCGATACTTTCGCAGTACACCAGCTTGGTGTTGTCGTCGATCAGCTCGGCGATAGCTTCGGCAGAATCATCGCGGGCGAAGCGCACGTCGACGCCGAAGCTGGGCAGCAAATGGGCGAACAGCGTGTAGGTGCCGCCATACAACTGTGGCGTGGTGACAATGTTGTCGCCGGCGCGGGTGAGGGTCTGGATCGCGTAATGGATCGCGGCACTGCCGGCTGATACCGCCAACGCTGCGATACCGCCTTCGAGGGCGGCGAGGCGCTGCTCCAGCACGTCGTTGGTAGGGTTCATGATGCGCGTGTAGATATTGCCGGGCACGTCGAGGTTGAACAGGTCGGCGCCGTGCTGGGCGTTATCGAACTCGAAGGCCACGTTCTGGTAGATCGGTACGGCGACGGCCTTGGTGGTCGGGTCTGACTTGAAGCCGTGGTGCAGGGCGATGGTAGCGTCTTTCATGATGGTTATTGACCTCCTTGGATTCCATGGGCGCCGCGACACCGTAGGCGCCGGCTTGCCGGCGATAGCGTCAGCGCGGAGTGCAGGTAATACCCCGCCACCCGCATCACCGGCAAGCCCGCCCACACATAACCGATTAGACCGTTTTAAGTACTCCGCCTGCGTTTACGGCATATGCCTCGCCCGACACGCAGCCCTGCACCTTTGCCCCTGTAGAAGGTAAACTTCGCCCCCTGCGCAGGAGCAACCATGAATTATCGTCACGCCTTTCACGCCGGCAATCACGCCGATGTCTTCAAACACCTGACCTTGACCCGCCTCATCGCCCTGATGTCGCGCAAGGAGCAGCCGTTCGCCTACCTCGACACCCACGCGGGCATCGGCCTGTACGACTTGCAGGGTGACCAGGCCAACCGCACCGGTGAGTACCTGGAAGGCATTGCGCGCCTGTGGGGCGAAAGCGACCTGCCGCCCCTGACCGCCGACTACATGCGCGTGCTGCACGAGATGAACCCGGATGGCCAGTTGCGCTACTACCCGGGCTCGCCGGAGCTGGCGCGTCGGCTGACACGCCCCCAGGACCGTGTGCTGCTCAATGAGAAACACCCGGACGACGGCGTGTTGCTCAAGGACAACATGAAGGGCGACCGTCGCGTCAAAGTGCACCTGGGCGAAGGTTGGCATGTGCCGCGTGCCTTACTGCCGGTGCCGGAAAAACGCGCGTTGATGCTGATCGATCCGCCGTTCGAGAAGCTTGACGAGATGCAGCGGTGCGCGGCGTCGCTCAAGGAGGCGGTCGGCCGCATGCGCCAGACCGTTGCGGCGATCTGGTACCCGGTGAAGGACCAGCGCATGTTGCGTCGCTTCTACCAGGACCTGGCCGGCACCGGCGCGCCAAAGTTGTTGCGCGTGGAGCTGCTGGTGCATCCGCTGGACACGCCCAACACCCTGACCGGCTCGGGTTTGGCGATTGCCAACCCGCCATGGGGCCTGGAAGAGGAATTGCGCGAGCTGCTGCCGTGGCTGTCCAAGAAGCTTGGCCAGACCCAGGGTGGGTGGCAGATGGATTGGCTGATCGCCGAATAACCGGATTGCCACATACCCTTGTAGGAGCACGGGGGGGGGGGGGGGGGGGGGGGGGGGGGGGGGGGGGGGGGGGGGGGGGGGGG